>JBJEKS010000091.1:3575-20172 GCA_051878755.1 Bacteroides sp.
ACAAAAATGAATAGCATAGCGCGTTATTTTATGCTATTGATCGTCTCTTGCAAGGCATTGAGGAATGCGGCTGCTTGTCCACCGTCCATCTGGACGTGATGAAACTGGAAGGAGACGGGGAGCGTAGTCCTCAGCCAGCCCTTGCGGTATCTTCCCCACAGCACCATAGGATTGCAGAACTTGTCGGTGTATTGGTTGACGATGCAATCCAGTTCGGTCTCAATCATGGCCGAGGTGCCGATGATCATGCAATCGTCCGTAAAGGTGCTTTCGCACCGATTGACGGCTTGATCCGTCAAGCTACGATAATCTTCAGCGAATTGATGGAGGTCATCGCAATAAGGTACGTCGCACGAATTGATGGAGCCCAGTATATTCTTAACAATCACGTTGATGGCGAGCAGGTCGTATTGATACAGTTTGCCTTGCTGAGGCAGCAGGTAGAACTCATTGATACGGCTTGCTGCCTTACCGATGCACCAGCACAGCAGCATGTTGAAACTGAGCTTATGCCGCTTGCTGTATCTCAACAGCCGGCTTACATCCAGCGTCTTCACCAGCGTCACCATGGGCATAGGTGAGGTCATCCACAATGCAAAGGCATTGCTTCTGCTGGTGTCTTGGGGATTGACTTCTTTCGGTTTCATAGTTTTTTAATGCTTTTGATATTTCCGCTAGGTAGCACCACACTACGACAACTCCACTGGTATCATCAAGAATCTGTTCTCATAGGCGAGCAGGAGGACAAACACTGTTTCTACGGCCATCATGCCAGCCGCAAGGACAGAGGGCGGGTAGGTGAGTCCCACGAGGAGGGCCAGTATAGGAATCACGATGGAGAGCACCAGGTAGGTGCGGGAGCGATAGAGCCAGCTGTAGGGCATCAGGTGGGCACCGAATATCATGGCATAGACCATCAGCATCTTCTCCGGTACGGCACTATACACCCACATGGCTATCAGCAGATAGACCATCTGATTGACTGAGAATAAGATACCCAGCGGGGTCAGCGGATTGCTCTTGTTCTGGAAATCAATCTTGAGCAGCTTGGATACCGCAAAGGCAATGGGCATCAGAGGAGCGGAGAAGCAGAAGGTCAGCAGGTTCTTCGCCATGATGTTTAGAGGGGAGAGATGGACAGCAGTAATGCCTGCCCAGATCACCACGCTGGCTATGATGAAATGGATGCCTCGCTTCTGCTTCTGGCTACAGTCGTTGCGGAGTTCGTCTAAACTATTCATTAATTAAATGTTGTTGTTCAAAGTTTGACATGGATGTAAAAGTTCGACATGCAGTGCGTTACGCTATTACAAAGCTGCGGGGATAAAAGTCGCTGTAGTAACGGCCTTCGGTGGCGGTGAACTTCAGAACGCAATAGTTGGGGTCGGTCACGCCACCGGGATAGTACAGCGTATCGCCCTCGCGCCAGATCATCTCCTTGCTTGCTTGGTCGGTCAGTACCTCCATCGTGCCCTTCAGCATCACGGCACGGAAGTTCTTCTCATCGCAGAGGTAGATGGAGGCTTTCGGATTGGCCCGGTAATGCGCCACGCGCACCGACTGCGTATTGGTGGTGAAGTAGAACACCTTGATGCCCTCCCGCTTGCGGGGCGAAAGCATCGCTTTGGTGCAGGGGTAGCCCTCCTCGTCCACCGAGGAGATGTAGGTCGTGGGCAATGTATCTGCCATCTCCATGATGAGCTGCTTTACAGGAGCCAGTCCCACAGGCATCATCTCCTGCTGTTCGTCTGAGGAGATGGTCAGCTCCTTTCTCCACCGCTTGAGGTGAGGGAAATAGATTTTCATCTGTCCGATGGCCTCCTCACGCGTCATCTTATGCGCAGCGTCCTTGTTGAACTCCTCCACAAACTGCGCACAATGCGCTATCATCTCGTCCATCGTACACTCCTGGACAAATTTCCCTTTGGCGTAGCAATACTTGCAATATTCCTCGTTGAGGCTACCATCGGCATTGGTGCCGAAGTCGTTGCGGTCAGCCAGTGGCATCCCGCAGCTCTGACAAAACTTCTGTTCTTTTTCCATAGACTATCTGTTTGCGTTTTGATGCTAATCGGCTGCAAAGATAGGCATCTTATCGGATAGCAAGGTGTAAAAAACGGCCATTTCGTCATGTTTCTCCTTCGTGAAGGCAAAAGGTCATACCAACGATGCCTCCAAACAAAAACTTGGTAAATGTGCTCATGTCTGCGTAATGTTTTTCAATAGATACGAATGAGCATCATGATTTACTCGAAATAACTATGTTTTGTCAAGTATCACCTGCGCTTCCAACCGAGCATCTTGCTGTAAATCTTTCGTTTAAACGTCCTGTTCATGAGCGGAGAGATGAATGTTTCTGCGTGCAAAGATAGTGAATATCCCTTTTCCCCGAAATTTTTTAGGGTGAAAATCGTGGTTTCCCCGAAATTTGCGAGGGTGATATGATGCATTTTTTTCTATGGTGGTCGCACTATAAAGGTAGGATCAACTATTCCCCGATGTAAGCTGTATTCAGTTTAAACAGAAGATAAAGCGCGTATTCTTATTTTTTTTGATAAAAATCGGGTGAAGCAGTGAGTAATCTTGTCGGCTCGTTCGTATAGTCATTCAAAAGCACTTGTTTTTTGATGACTTTATACAACGAAATGGAATGATTGGAAATAGGTTTATAATAGGTTTATCGCTTGTCGCCGTGGTGAGCTTGGGCGTTGAGGCCCAGTCTGTCTATCCGGGAGTGAGCAACGAAAAGTTTGCTGTGGGAATGGTGGCACCTGTCGGGACCGAGAGTTTCGACCTCAGGCAGGTGCGGCTGTTGCCCAGTCGCTTCCGCGAGAACCTGGAGCGTGACTCGGCTTGGATGGCCTCCATCGGGGTGAACCGTCTGCTCCACAGCTTCCGCAACACGGCTGGAGTCTTCTCCAGTCGCGAGGGAGGCTACATGACGGTGAAGAAGCTGGGCGGCTGGGAGTCGCTCGACTGCGACCTGCGCGGACATACCACGGGTCATCTGCTCTCTGCCTATGGGTTGATGTATGCCGCTACGGGCTGCGAACTCTTCAAGCTAAAAGGCGACAGTCTGGTCAGCGGACTGGCCGAGGTGCAGCAGGCGCTGGGCAGTGGCTACCTGAGTGCTTTCCCTGAGGGATTGATTGACCGCAACCTGCAGGGCAAGAGTGTATGGGCACCCTGGTACACACTCCACAAGCTCTTTGCCGGCCTGATGGACCAGTACCTCTATGCCGACAATGCGCAGGCACTCGAGGTGGTGAAGCGCATGGGTGACTGGGCCTACACGAAGCTGTATGGCCAGAGCGAGGAGACCCGCCGCAAGATGATACGCAATGAGTTTGGTGGCATCAACGAAGCTTTCTATAACCTCTATGCCCTGACGGGTGATGACCGCTACCGCTGGCTGGCCGAATATTTCTACCACAACGATGTCATCGAACCCCTCAAGGAGGAGCGCGACGACCTGGGTACCAAACACACCAATACCTTCATCCCGAAGGTGATTGCCGAGGCACGTCGCTACGAGCTGACGCACGATGAGGCGAGCCGCCGACTGACCGACTTCTTCTGGCATACCATGGTAGAGCACCACACCTTTGCCCCTGGATGCAGCAGCCAGAAGGAGCATTTCTTTGACACCAGCCATTTCTCGAAATACCTCAATGGCTATACGGGCGAGACCTGCTGCACCTACAACATGCTGAAGCTCTCCCGCCACCTCTTCTGCTGGCATCCCGATGCGCAGGTGGCCGACTACTACGAGCGGGCGCTCTACAATCATATCCTGGGCCAGCAAGACCCGCAGACGGGTATGGTCTGCTACTTCCTGCCCCTGCTCTCCGGTGCCCATAAAGTCTATAGTACACCCGAGCAGAGCTTTTGGTGCTGCGTGGGCAGTGGCTTCGAGAGCCATGCCAAGTATGCCGAGGCCATCTATTATCACACGGATAGCGACCTCTATGTCAACCTCTTCATCCCTTCGGAGTTGCGTTGGGAGGAGAAGGGTGTCACATTGAGGCAAACGACTGACTTCCCCACAGAGGAGGCCACACGTCTCGAAATCACCTGTGATACCCCCGTGCAGGCTACCCTTCGCCTGCGCTATCCCTCCTGGAGCGGAAAACCAGTGGTCAAGGTGAATGGCCGAAGGGTGTCCGTACGCCGTTCGGACGATGGTTACATGGCGTTCGAACGCACGTGGAAGAGCGGAGACTGCATCGAGGCCACCTTCCCCATGTCGCTTCGCCTGGAGGCTACGCCCGACAATCCGCAGCGTGCTGCTCTGCTCTATGGTCCTGTGGTGCTTGCCGGCCGACTGGGTACAGAGGGCATGGAGGCTCCGGCTCCTCACTCCAACCCACAACTTTACAACGACTATTATACCTATAATTATCATATCCCCGAGGGATTGCCTACGCAGCTCAAGTGGGATGCCAAGCATCCGGAAAAGTGGCTGAAGCCTCTGGGGGCTCTTCGCTTCCAGACAGCCGATGGGGTGGAGGTGGCTCCGCTCTACGATGTCCACCGCGAACGCTATGTGGTCTATTGGGAAGTGATTAGTGATTAGTGTTTAGTGATTAGTGATTAAATGATTAACTCGATATGAAATTTGCATTGACTTTTTCTCTTTTGGCTGCACTCGCTTCGGGCTTGTCAGCTATTGCTCCCGATAAGGAGCTGAGACTTGCTTCGCCTGATGGCACACATCAGGTTAGTTTTGTACAACAGGTGCTCCCTTCGGGGGTGCGCCAGGTGAGCTATTCCGTGGCCTACAAGGGGCAGCCGGTGATTGCTCCCTCGCGGGCCGGACTGGAGATGGACAACCGCATCTGGGAGATGGCCCTCGGGGTGCGTAACCTCAAGCAGCCGGCCTGCTGGATGGACAACCTGGAGGTGGACTCCGTGAAGCTGCTCCCCGAGGTGGATAACACCTGGCATCCCCTCTACGGCGAACGCAGCACGGTGCGCGACCACTATACGGCGGCTACGATGTATCTCTCTAAAAAAGAGGGTTCAAAGTATCGCCTCAACATCGAGGTACGTGCCTACAACGAGGGCATCGCCTTCCGCTACTTCCTCCCCGAACATCCCAAAGCCATCTTCCACAAGGTGGTGGGCGACCTGACCGACTATCAGCTGCCCGAGGGTACCATGGCCTGGAGTGAGCAGTGGGCGCAGGCTAAGTTTGAGCGCCTGCCCATCGACAGCCTGGTGCGTCCTGTGGAGCGAGCCTTGACCTTGGAGTTGCCTAGCGGGAGCTGGGCTGCTTTGACCGATGCCGATGTGGATGACTGGTGTCTGACGAAGTTTCGGGCAGCCGAGGATAAACGGAATACACTGGAGAGCGTGATGTACAGTCCTGTGGATGTGGTGACTTACTATGCCACCCCCTGGAAGGTCATCATGGCTGCCGATACTCCGGGTGAACTGCTGGAGCATAACGACATCATCCAGAACCTGAATCCTCCCTGTGAGGTGAAGGATGCGGCCCAGTGGGTGAAGCCCGGCACCATCATGCGCGAGACCACCATTACCACTGAAGGTGCCTTACAGACCCTCGACTTCTGTGCCGAGCACAAGATTCCCTATATGCTCTTCGATTGGCTTTGGTACCTGCCTTGCACCTCGCACGATGGCGATGCCACGAAGGTGGTGAGCAAGCTCGACATGCCTCGCGTGGTGAAGTATGCCCGCGAGCGGGGTATCGGCATCTGGCTCTACGTCAATCAGCATGCCTTGATGAAGCAGGCCCGCGAACTCTTCCCCTTGCTGAGAGAGTGGGGCATCGTGGGTGTGAAGTCGGGCTTTGTGCAGTACGCCAGCCACCGCTGGAGCACCTGGCTGCACGACCTGGTACGTCTGGCTGCAGAGAACCATCTGCTGATGAATATCCACGACGAGTTCCGCCCCTCGGGCTTCAGCCGTACCTATCCCAACCTGCTGACCCAGGAGGGTATCTGTGGAAACGAGGAGTTCCCCGATGCTACCCACAACGTGACGCTTCCCTTCACCCGCATGATCAACGGTGCAGCCGACTACACCATCTGCTACTTCGACAAGCGCATCAAGACCACCCATGCTCATCAGCTGGCCGCCTCGATGGTCTATTACAGTCCGCTGCAGACCATCTTCTGGTACGACCGCCCTCACTTCTACCAGGGTGAACCCGAGATAGAGTGGTTTGAGCAACTACCCACCGTATGGGATGACAGCCGTGTGTTGGCTGGCAGCCCAGGCAAGGGCATCACCATGGCCCGTCGCAAGGGAGAGCAGTGGTTTGTGGGCCTGATGACCAACAATGAACCTGCTCAGGCAGCGGTCGATTTGCAATTCCTGCAGCCTGGTGTGCGTTATGTGGCCGCCATCTATACCGATGGAGGGGATGAAGTGCAGACTCGCACCAAGGTGAAGTGCAGCTACTTCCTCGTGGACTCAAAGAGCACCCTGCGCTTTGTGCTGAAGGGTAGCGGTGGTGCAGCCATCCGCTTGACACCAGCCACGGAGAAGGATATCAAGGGATTGAAACGCTACAAGGCAAAGCAGATGTTATAACAAACTCATAAAATCAATATCAATATGACACAATTGAAAAACATATTCACCGCATGGGCTGCCGGAGCATTGCTGCTGGCTTGCGAGGGCACGCCCGAGAGACTGGATGCCAGCCATGAGTTGGCCTATTGCCACACGCAAGTATGCCGCTCGCTGGATGAACTCCGTCAGGCAGAAGGTGGCCAGATAGATTACAACATGATGCCCCGTAATGTGCTCAAGGGCGAGAAGCAATGGAACTGCCGCCGGGCAGACAGCCCCGAGGAGTGGTGCAACGGCTTCTGGCCGGGCATCCTTTGGTATGACTACGAGGCTACGGGCGATGAGGCTATCCGCCAGGAGGCCGAGCGCTTCACCCAGCAGCTCGAGTACCTCAGTCGTCGTCCTGCCTTCGACCATGACCTGGGTTTCCTCATCTACTGCAGCTATGGCAACGGCCTGCGGCTCACAGGACGTGAGGATTACCGCCAGGTGATTCTCGCCACCGCTGATACCTTGGCCACCCTCTACCGTCCCCAGGTAGGCACCATCCTCTCCTGGCCCCGTAATGTCAGCGTCTTTGGCGGTCACAACACCATCATGGACAACATGATTAACCTGGAGATGCTGATGTGGGCCTCGCGCAACGGCGGCTCAAGGCAGTTGGCCGAGATAGCCATCAGCCATGCCGACAAGACGATGAAGTACCATTTCCGTCCCGACTTCACCAGCTATCACGTGGCCGTCTATGACACGCTCACCGGTGATTTCCTGCGTGGATGCACCCACCAGGGCCTTGCCGACCACACCATGTGGGCACGCGGACAGGCATGGGCCATCTATGGCTTCACCACGATGTACCGCTTCACCCGCTTTGAGCGCTACCTGGAGTTCGTGCAGCAGGTGGCCGATGTCTATCTGCAGCGACTCCCCGATGATGGGGTGCCCTACTGGGACTTTGATGACCCGCAGATACCCACCGCTCCACGTGATGCCTCAGCAGCTGCCGTAGTGGCCAGTGCCTTGCTCGAATTGGCTGATTATGTGCCTGCCAACAAGGGACAGCAGTATGTGGAGGCTGCCCGGAAGATGCTGACCAGTTTGAGTAGCCGCGCCTACCAGAGCCGCAAGGCCAACCCCTCCTTCCTGCTGCACAGCACGGGCCATCTCCCTGCTGGAAGTGAGATAGATGCCTCCATCATCTATGCCGATTATTACTACATCGAGGCCCTGCTCCGCTTGCAGCGTGTGGAGCGCGGAGAGGCTCTTTACCCCGAATATGATGAGGTGAAGTAAAATCTTGGGTGTTTTTGTCCGTTATTTATTTGTTTGTCTCGCAAACAATTCGTTTCTTTGCATACGCTTTTGCGGCGTATAGCTATTTTGAGAAACATAGATAAAAACAATAACTGGCAAAAGATATGGAAAAGAATTTGAAGAAAGTACTGGTCTTGGGCTCAGGTGCGCTCAAGATTGGACAGGCCGGAGAGTTTGACTACTCCGGCTCACAAGCCCTGAAAGCGCTGCGCGAAGAGGGCATCAGCTCCGTGCTCGTCAACCCTAACGTGGCCACCATCCAGACCTCGGAGGGTATTGCCGATAAGGTCTATTTCCTTCCCGTAAACTCCTACTTCGTAGAGGAGATCATCAAGAAGGAGCGTCCCGACGGCATCCTGCTGGCCTTTGGCGGACAGACGGCACTCAACTGTGGTACGGACCTCTACCTGCGTGGTGTGCTGAAGGAGTACGGCGTGCAGGTGCTCGGCACCTCGGTCGAGGCCATCATGAATACCGAGGACCGCGACCTCTTCGTGAAGCAGCTGGATGCCATCCCGATGAAGACTCCCACGAGCCATGCCGTAGAGAGCATGGAGGAGGCGCTCGAGGCTGCCCGCTCTATCGGTTATCCCGTCATGGTGCGCTCTGCTTATGCCCTGGGTGGATTGGGTAGCGGTATCTGCCCCGATGAGGATACCTTCCTCAAGCTGGCTGAGAGCGCCTTCACCTTCTCCAAGCAGATTCTCGTGGAGGAGTCGCTCAAGGGCTGGAAGGAGATTGAGTTTGAGGTGATCCGCGATGCCAACGATCACTGCTTCACCGTGGCCAGCATGGAGAACTTCGACCCGCTGGGTATTCACACGGGTGAGAGTATCGTCGTAGCGCCCACCTGCTCGCTGACCGATGAGCAGGTGAAGATGCTGCAGGAGCTCTCTATCAAGTGCATCCGTCACCTGAACATCGTGGGCGAGTGCAACATCCAGTATGCCTTCAATGCTGAGACCAACGACTACCGCGTCATCGAGGTGAATGCCCGTCTGTCGCGCTCGTCGGCTCTGGCCTCGAAAGCTACGGGTTACCCCCTGGCCTTTGTGGCTGCCAAGATTGCCCTGGGCTATACGCTCGACCAGATTGGTGAGATGGGTACGCCCAACTCGGCCTATGTGGCTCCGCAGCTTGACTACCTGATTTGCAAGATTCCGCGTTGGGACCTGACGAAGTTCGTAGGTGTAAGCCGCGAGATTGGCTCGAGCATGAAGTCGGTCGGCGAGGTGATGTCTATCGGTCGCTCGTTCGAGGAGATTATCCAGAAGGGTCTCCGCATGATTGGTCAGGGTATGCACGGCTTTGTGGGCAACGAAGGACTGGAGTTTGAGGATGTGGAGCACGAATTGGCTCACCCCACCGACCTGCGCATCTTCGCCATCGCACAGGCGCTGGAGCAGGGCATCAGCATCGAGCGCATCTACGAGCTGACCAAGATTGACCCCTGGTTCCTGGAGAAACTGAAGCATATTGTAGATTACAAGCACAAGCTGATGGCCTTCAGCAGCCTGGAGGAGATTGATGAGGCTACCATGCGCGAGGCCAAGATTCTTGGCTTCAGCGACTTCCAGATTGCCCGCTTCGTATTGAAGCCCAAAGGCAATATGGAGAAGGAGAACCTGGCCGTCCGTGCCCGCCGTAAGGAGCTGGGCGTGCTGCCTGCTGTGAAGCGCATCAACACCGTGGCCAGCGAACATCCTGAACTGACCAACTACCTCTACCTGACCTATGCGGTCAAGGGGTATGACGTGAACTATTATAAGAATGAGAAGTCGGTTGTCGTACTTGGTTCAGGTGCCTACCGTATCGGTTCGAGCGTAGAGTTTGACTGGTGCTCGGTGAACGCCATCCAGACGGCCCGTAAGCTGGGTTACAAGAGCATCATGATCAACTACAATCCCGAGACCGTTTCGACCGACTACGATATGTGTGACCGCCTCTACTTCGATGAACTCTCCTTCGAGCGCGTGCTCGATGTCATCGACCTGGAGCAGCCCCGTGGCGTAATCGTGAGCGTGGGCGGACAGATACCCAACAACCTGGCCATGAAGCTGCATCGCCAGAGTGTGCCCATCCTCGGTACGTCACCCATCAGCATCGACCGTGCAGAGAACCGCAATAAGTTCTCAGCTATGCTCGACCAGCTGGGCATCGACCAGCCGGCTTGGCAGGAGCTGACCAGCCTGGACGATGTGAAGGGCTTTGTGGCCAAGGTGGGCTACCCCGTACTGGTGCGTCCCTCTTACGTGCTCAGTGGTGCTGCCATGAACGTCTGCTATGACGAGGAGGAGCTGGAGAATTTCCTCAAGATGGCTGCCGAGGTGTCGAAGGAGTACCCCGTGGTGGTATCGCAGTTCCTGCAGAACACCAAGGAGATTGAGTTTGATGCCGTGGCTCAGAATGGTGAGGTGGTGGAGTATGCCATCAGCGAGCACATCGAGTTTGCCGGTGTACACTCGGGTGATGCTACCATGGTCTTCCCTGCACAGAAAATCTACTTCGCTACGGCCCGCCGCATCAAGAAAATCAGCCGTCAGATTGCCAAGGAGCTTAACATCTCTGGCCCCTTCAACATCCAGTTCCTGGCCCGCAACAACGAGGTGAAGGTCATCGAGTGTAACCTCCGTGCTTCGCGCAGCTTCCCCTTCGTGAGCAAGGTGCTGAAGCGCAACTTCATCGAGACCGCTACCCGCATCATGCTCGATGCACCCTATACCCGTCCTGACAAGTCGGCCTTCGACATCGACTGGATTGGCGTGAAGGCCAGTCAGTTCTCCTTCTCGCGTCTGCATAAGGCCGACCCCGTGCTCGGTGTGGATATGTCCTCTACCGGTGAGGTGGGCTGCATGGGCGACGACTTTGATGAGGCTCTGCTCAACGCCATGATTGCTACGGGCTTCAAGATTCCCAGCAAGGAGAAGGGCGTGATGTTCTCCTCGGGTGCCATGAAGTCGAAGGTAGATTTGCTGGATGCCAGCCGCGCACTCTTTGCCCAGGGCTACAAGATTTACGCCACGGCCGGTACCGCAGCCTTCCTCAATGCCCATGGTGTGAGCACGGTGCCCGTCTTCTGGCCCGATGAGCGTCCTGATGCAGAGAACAACGTGATGAAGATGATCAGCGAGCATAAGTTTGACCTGATAGTCAACATCCCGAAGAACCACACCAAGCGTGAGCTGACCAACGGCTACCGCATCCGTCGTGGAGCCATCGACCACAACATCCCGTTGATTACCAATGCCCGTCTGGCCAGTGCCTTCATCAACGCCTTCTGTGCGATGAAGCAGGAGGATATCCAGATTAAGAGCTGGCAGGAGTATTGATGTAGTCATGACATACCAGCGGTTGCGCTGAGCAGCCGTTCTTAACGAAGAATCCCACAAGGCGAACTGTAAACCAGGTGGGATTCTTCGATTTTTTTTTAATCATATTGGGCTAAACAGTTGTGATTTGTTTTTTTTTAGTATTTTTGCAGGCGATATATCTTAATGGTATTAACACAGAAAATGAAAACAAACATACCTTATTATATATATTGCTTAGGCCTCTCTCTGTTGCTTTGTTTTGGGGGCGGTTGCAGCTCTTCCTCCTCATCCAGGGTGGAGAGTGAAGAGGAGGCCTTCATGGACTTCTACCGCGAGCAGGGAGACTCCATTTCTGTCAATCCGGCTGGTGTGCGACGTCGGGCACTGCAACGTATGGCTTCGGCGAAGGACAGCATCACCAAGCACTACTACCTGGCCATCGCCTTCAAGACCTGTATGGCCGCCGATAAGCTGGACAGTGCCAAGCAGATGCTGGCCCATCTGGAGGAGTTTGTGAATAGCTATGAGCCCTCGCCCCGGCTGGTCGAACTCACCAGCGAAGTGCTCAACATGAAGGGCAACTACGAACTGCTGTATGGCAGCGAAGATTCAGCCATCTGTTGCTTCCAGCGTGCTTATGAGTTCAATCTCCAGGGCAACCGCCGCGAGGCAGTCACCGACGTGCTCATCAACCTGGCCGATGCCTACCAGCATAAGTCGCAGTTTGACAAGAGTGCCTCAACCTATCGTAGGGCCCTCTTCCTGGCCGACTCGCTGGGTGTGGAGGATGAGGAGAAGACCCCGATTTACTACGGCCTGGCCCACACCTACATGGCGCTCCGCGACTTTGAGGAGTGCGACCGCTACTACAACCTGGCCGCACGCTACTACGACCAGATGCTACCCTTCGAGAAGAACTTCTACCTCAACAACCGAGGCAATTCCTATTATTACCGTGGCGACTATGTCGAGGCCATCCGCTACTTCAAGCAGTTGGAGCAGCTGATCAGTCAATATCCTGAGACCGAATTTCAGACCAACCTCTGTTGGCTCAACCTGAGTGACTGTTTCCTCCACCTGCACCAGCCCGACTCTGCATCGCTCTATCTAGACCGCTGCGAGCCCTTTTTCCAACGCATCCAGTTGCCTGTCGCACGCTACTATATCGCAACCCAGCGCATGGGGCTTGCCCTGATGCAGGACAACTATCCCCTGGCTCGTCGCTACCTGGAGCAGAGCCCCTCGTCGGAAGGTATCGACCAGAGTATGGTGCAGATTCGCAACCAGGTGTTGGAGCGCTACTTCGAGGTCACAGGCAACTACCAGAAGGCTTATAGCTACCTGAAGCGGAACGTACAGCTCGATGACTCCGTGCGCAACGAGCGGGTGCGTATGCGGAGTGCTGACCTGGCCTTGCGCTATCAGCAGGACTCCACCTTGCTGGCCAAGAATATGCTGATTCAGGAGCAGCGTACCCACGTGCTCCAGCTGCAGAAGAACCAGTTGATATGGCTCTCGCTCATTATCACCATCCTCTTCCTCTCCTCCCTCTATTACCTCTACAACAAGCGACGTCGTCTGCGGCAGCAGCAGGAGGCCCAACGCCTGGTGTCGGCCATGCGTTGGGAGAACATGCGCAACCGTATGTCACCCCACTTCATCTTCAACGTGCTGAGTCAGCACCTCAATGGGTGCAATGAGCGCGAGCAGCAAGAGCTGATGGCGCTGGTCAAGCTGATGCGACGCAACCTGGAGCTGGCTGAGCAACTCCAGGTGACCCTGCAGGAGGAGCTGGACTTTGTGGAAACCTACATTGCCCTGGAGCGGAAATCGCTGGGCAACGACTTTGAAAGCAGTATCACCATCGACCCCACGCTCGATGTGGAGCACGTTTATCTGCCTTCGATGATGATTCAGATACCGGTAGAGAATGCCATCAAGCATGCCCTTCGCGGAAAGCAAGGGGAGAAGCGGCTCTGGATTCAGATAGCTCCCGACCTCTCTCCGCAAGGAGTGGAACGGGTGGTCATCGAGGTGACCGACAACGGGGGTGGGTTTAAGGTGCAGAGCGCCAACCGGGGTACAGGCACCGGACTGAAAGTCGTGATGCAGACGGTACAGCTGCTTAACCGCAGCAACAAGCAGCCCATCGAGGTGGCTGTAGAGGATGTCATCTCCCCTCAAGGAGAGAAGGGATGCCGTGTGAAGATTTCTATTCCTAAAAAATTTAATTATAAAATCTAAACTATTTTCGACCATTTAGTATCGTTTTTTTATAACTTAGTCATTATTTAGTGTCAAAACGATAGATTTTCACCATTTTGCATTTGGTGGATTCAAAAATATTCTTTATTTTCGCACCATATAACAACGAACGCTAATTGCAAACTATAAAATATGAATTGATTATGGAAAAATATAGTGTTGCCGTAGTTGAAGATGATGTCATGTCGCTGGCTAACCTGTGCGAGCTGCTTGCTGGTGACAAACGATTTCAACTGGTGGGCGCATTCATGACGGGGGCCGAGGCCTACAAGGCACTGCCGCAGTTGAAACCTCAGCTGCTCTTTCTCGATGTGGAGTTGCCCGACATTACCGGCATGAGTCTGCTGCACGAATTGCGCAAGTTGGATTCCTGGGGCATGAAGGTGGTATTCTATACCGCTTACGACAAGTATATGATTCATGCTATCCGCGAGGCCGCTTTCGATTACCTGCTCAAGCCGTTCCTCCCTGTCGATCTGAATGAAATCCTGGAACGGTTCGTGGCCGAATATACCCCTTCTGATTCCAAGCCTGAGATTCCACAACCCAGGCAGCCGGCAGGTCCGGTTGAAGGTCCGAAGTTGTTTATGGTCTATTCCTCACAGAACGAGATGTTGGTATTACGCTCCTCTGAGGTGGGCTACTTCCATTACAGCTCGGAGCGTAAGGTCTGGGAAGTGACCTCCACGCTGCATCCCATTCTCCAGATGCGCAGGGGGCTTACAGCGGAGCAGATTGTAAAGCTCTCGCCCAACTTTGTGCAGGTGCACCAGAGCTATATCATCAACATGGATTTCCTGATGTTGATAAAGGAGAACAGCTGCCAGTTCTATCCCCCCTTCAACACCGAGGAGGTGCTTATCTCTAAGAAATTCAAGCGCGAGGTACAAGAGCGCTTTGCGATCTGAGCCTTTTGGACAGCAGGATAAACGAAAGCGATACCGTTACGCAAGGAGCTTTATCCCCTTGGTAGCGGTATCGCTTATATCATGATGGCTATGAAGAGCTTATTGGCTTATTCCATAGCAATGCCACGGTTGCGGAGCGTTACGTTGAGCAGGCGTACATACTCTGTGTACTGCTTCTCGTCCAGGGTCCGCTTCATCAGTTTGAGGTTGCCATAGACCGCTTTCTGAAGCATCTGTTGCTGCTTGTTGCTGCGCGATGCACGTACCATCTGCTCGTTGAAGTAAGCGCAGATGTCGGCTACCTCTTCCTTCTGACTGCCAGTCAGCTGCAGGTACTTGCTCAGCTGGTTCACGTTGATGTTCACGTTCCAATTTTCTCTTTCTGTAGTAGGCTGATTACCTACCGCAAGCAGGTTGGTAGCCAATGCAAGGGCTACCACCAAAGTCATTCCAAATCGTTTCATAATACCTACTTTTTTAATTGTTAATCCTAAAAACTTACCTTAATACTTAAACACTTTAATAATCTAACAATCTCCTTTTCCTAATCTAAAGTTATCCTTCAATCTTTTATACCTCAAGAAATATACCTCTTGAAAATACCTTTTTTAGTGTATTTGTTTTTTTTGCTTTCTATCCTTTTTCTGCTGCAAAGGTAAAGCGATAGTGCTCAACCCTGCAAACTTTTGATAGAAAAAGTGCAGGTTGAGGTATCATTTCTTGATATATATCAATTATTGGATGGATTTATGCGCTAATTTGACTAGGATATATGGAAAAATGAAACAGTTTCGTAATATATAATATCTTTATGGTTGATATATTCAATATTATATATCATAATGATAGTTCTTCGGGGGTGGTGCTCACCGCTACTCTCCAATCTTCATTAGGTCGGTGAGGATGGCGTCGGAGACGAAGATGCCTTTGTGGGTTAGCCGTAGGCAACCGTTGGAGATTTCCATGAGTCTGGCTTCCAGGTGGGGACGGGCCATGCGGAGGCAGTAGGTGTAATAGCTGTTATCAAACTCTTGGGAGAGGAGGGCCAGGGATAGGCCTGCCCGGGTGCGGAGGGCGGTCATCACGGTTTCGTTGTAGCGTGTGTTCTTGTCAAGGATCTCTTGCTCGTAGTCCCGTTGTCCGTTGGTGATTCCCTCGATATAGCGTTCGATGGAGGCGATGTTCCATTCGCGGCTGGTGCGGTTGAAGGAGTGGGCCGAGGCACCGCAACCCAGGTAGGGAATGCCGTGCCAGTAGGAGGAGTTATGGCGCGAGTGGCGGCCTGGAAGGCAGAAGTTGGATATCTCATACTGCTCATAGCCGGCCTGCTGAAGGGTCGTGGTAAGCATCTCAAAGAGTCTGACGCTCAGCTCCTCGTCGGCCTCGTCAAGGCGATGGGCTGCCCAAAGGCGGTGGAGTGGGGTGCCCTCTTCGATGGATAGGTGGTAGGCGGAGATGTGCTCCACGCCTAGTTTCACCGCTTGAGTCAAGTCTCGGGCCCATCCTTCCTCGTCTTGTCCCGGCAGGCCGTACATCAGGTCGATGCTGAGGTTCTGGAAACCTGCTTCGCGGCATCGGGCCACGGCCTCGATGGCCTGAAGGGCCGTGTGACGGCGGTTGAGCAGTTGCAGCATACGGTCGTCGAAGCTCTGTATCCCCATGCTGAGGCGGTTGATGGGGAGGCGTGAAAGCCCCTCCACGTAGGTGGGGGTGAGGTCATCGGGATTGGCTTCCAGGGTGACCTCTTCCAGCTCCTGCAGGTTGATGAGCCGGCTGAGGCTGTCAAAGATATGTTGCAGCTGACCGATGGAGAGTTGCGAGGGGGTGCCTCCACCAAAGTAGAGCGTGTTGACCGGCTCGTTGTTCAGGTAGCCGATGCGTTGCTTCAGTTCGCTGCATAGCGCCTCCACGTAGCGTTCCCGCAGGTCGCTTCGGGTGGAGCTGTAGAAGTCGCAATAGATGCAGCGCTTCTTGCAAAAGGGTATGTGCAGATAGATTCCAGCCATGATTTTTCGGAGTGGTTCGCATAAAAAACGCACAAAAGTAGTCTATTTTTGGCAAATTGTCAAATTTGTCCCCCTCTTTTGTTTTGCGTTTCACATCTTCTTTGTATTTTTGTCGTCAACTAAAAAACTAAGAAACTCAAAAACCTAAAAAACTCAAACAATATGGTATGTCCTGAAGAACGAGCGCAGATTATCCGCTTGGTAAAGAGAGAAGTTGTTCCTGCCATTGGCTGTACGGAACCTATTGCGG
>JBJEKS010000092.1:0-3478 GCA_051878755.1 Bacteroides sp.
TGGTGCAGGTAGCCGCCAATCACTTCGCGGTTGATGAGCTGCAGACCGTTGTAGGCAGGTTTCTCGCTGGGTTCCACCTGGAAGAAGAGCTCCTTGAAGGCGCGGTCAACGTACTGCTGGATGCGTTGCGGCGCAGCGAGCAGCTGCGTGAGGTCGGAGGGTTGAATCATCTTGCCGTGGGCCGTGAGGTCGCGGTAGATAAGCTCGGCGGCGCGGTGGAAGATGTTGCCGAAGGTGATGCTGTCAATCTCGGTGCTCACCTCGGGTGCAGGCTTGACGCGTGCCACGAAGCGGAAGTAGAATTTCAGCCGGCAATCCAGGTAGTAGTTGAGTGCCGTGGGCGAGAGCAGGGCGTGGCCGGGGCTGTCGGCATTGTAGCGGTCGGCCATGAGGCGGATGATTTCGGGGCTCTTCTCCACGGTGAGGTTGTCGTTGCGCCCAGGAGCCTGTCCGGCTTGGAGGGTGAAGCGCCGGATGGGGTGATGGCTCTCCACGAGCAGCTGGAGCATGAAGCGCGACATTTCGCCGCGGTTCAATCCGTCGCTGGAGCTGTTATATAATAAGGTAATGCGCTCAGCGCGCTGCAGCAGTCGGTAGAAGTAGTAGGCATAGACGCAGTTCTTGTGGTCGATGGTGGTCATGCCGAAGGCTTTGCGGAGGTTGTAGGGTACGAACGATGCATCGCCCTCGTTCTTGGGCAGTTTGCCTTCGTTGACGCTGAGCAGCAAGAGGTTGCGGAAGTCGAGGTTACGCGTTTCGAGCACACCCATCACCTGCATACCGATGGCTGGTTCGCCGTGGAAGGGGATGGTGGCACCATTCAGCAGCCGGCTGAGCAGTCGGCGGAAGGTGAGGGGCTGCAAGCGGCCAAAGGCCTGCTCCTGCGCCAGGGCATAGAGGCGGTTCACCAGGGTGTAGCTCTTGAAGATGGATTCGCGGTAGAGCTGGTCATAGAGAGAGGTGTCCTCAGCCTCAGGTTGGCGGTAGAGGGTGCTGACCAGGCGGAGCGCCTCGTTGAGGTACTGGCAGAGGGGGGCAATGCCGCTCACGGGAGTGAAGAGCTGGCGCAGTGGTTCGTCGGCTTGCAGCTCCGAGGGGAGGGGGAAGAAGCGGTTGCGCTGGGTAAGCTCACGCTCCAGGCGCTCGGCTTGCGGGGAGAGGCGGCGCACGTAGGGGTGGTTCAGCACAGGGCGCACGGTTTCGTAGGTGAAGGAGCCGCTGTCGGAGCGGTAGCCCTCAATCTGCAGCGTGCAGAGGGCGTTGAGGAGGCTGAAGATGGGGGTCTGTGCCAGGGGGTAGCCCATGGTGATGTTGACGTTCTCCACCTCGTCGGGGATGGCGTGGAGCACGGGCAGCAGCAGCGACTCGTTGCAGAGCACCACAGCATTCTCCTTCTCGCGGAAGGGGTGCTGAGGGCGGTCGGCGTAGAGCTGGCGCACCCAGCGGGTCAGGTAGCGGGCCTGGGCATTCTCCGTGGGTGACTCGATGATAGCAATCTCCTTGGGTTGGCTCATGGCCTTGAAGTGGCTATCGTCCAGTTGATTAGGGAACTCGCGGAGATTACGCAAGATAAATTCGCCCGCTTCGTGTTGCAGCGAAGCTGCGGCTCCAGCCAGGGGTGACGCTGCTGCTTGCCGCGACGGGGTGGTGTAGCTCTCGTCGTAATCCCAGTAGAAGAGGGCCTTGCCGGCATCGTGCAGGGAGCGGAAGAGCTTATGCTCCACGCGGTTGAGCACGTTGAAGCCCACGAAGACGTAGCGCTCGTAGGGCATCCGATTGACGTCAAACTGCTCCATCACCTGCCGTTCGAGCATCCCCTCGTAGGCCAATCCGCGCTGCGACAGCCGGGTGCGGAAGTCGTTGTAGATGGGCAGCATACGCTCCCACAGGGAGATGAAGCGCTCCTTGAGCAGGGTGCGTCGTTCGGGCGAGAAGTTGCTGAAGAACTGGCTGATGGCCTCTTGCTGCTCGGGGCTGAGGAAGTTGTTGTCCTGGGTCAGGGCATGGAGCTCCTGGAGGTTGCTGAAGAGGCGCGAGGTGTCCACCAGGTTCTTGTCGATGTCGTCGAAGTCGCTGATGAGCAGTTCGCCCCAGAAGTAGAAGTCGTCTAGGCTCTCCTGCCGTCCGGTTTTCATAATGAAGACCTGGTAGAGCTGACACACCAGGGTGATGGGGTCGGCCGTGGTCAGCGGCTGCTCCAGGGGATAGGTGGTGAAGAGCTCGTTGATGGTGAGGTAGGTGGGCGACCACACGGGGTGGCTGCTCTGACGGGCTAGGTATTCGTTGAAGAAGAGTCCGGCACGCTTGTTGGGGAAAACGATGGCTGTGTGCGACAGGTCGTTGCCTATCGTATGATAGAGGTGTGAGGCTACGGTTTCGAGAAAAGGCTTCATATCGTTTCTATGTTAATATTTAATTTTCTTTTACATTCTACTTTCCGTTTTTACTGTCTGGAAACTTCTTCAATCCGTCCGGCATCGACGTACCACAGGTAGCCTTTCATGGCGTGTGTGGGGTAGCCCATGGAGGCGAGGAGCCTCATGTAGTCACTCACCTGCTTGTGGTGACTGCGGCGGGGTTGGCCAAACTTGAAGTCGATGACCACCACCTCGTCGCCTCGCATCAGCACCCGGTCGGGGCGGCGGTTGCAGAGGCGGTCGTGATCCATCCAGAGGATGTCGCACTCGTTGAAGAGGCGCCACGAGCCGTCGTACCAGGCTTGCACCTGCGGCTGCTTCAGGGCGTTGGTGGCCAGCTGCTCCAGCTCGGGGGCTTCGTCGGGTGTGGTGAGTCCCTCCATCAGCAGCCGGTTGACGGCCTGGGGGATATCGGCCAGGCAGGTCACCTGCTGAAACAGCTCGTGGAGTAGCAATCCGCGGTCGATGTAGCGCATCGAACTGTTGCTCTCGTCGCGCCCCTGCAGGAAGTCGGCCGAGCGGTTCGACTGGCGGAACTCCACGTCGTGCTTCAGGCTCTCCATCTTCACCGGCAAGGGCTGCGGCACGGAGCTGAGGGGGTTGGTCTGTTGCGCTTCTGCGGCCTTCTGCGGAGCGCTCGGCTGTGCTTCTGCGGCCTTCTTAGTGGCCTCGCTGGCATCAGGAGCACCCTTCTGCAAGGCATCAGCAGCGCCACCTTGCTGTGCGGTAGGAACTGCGCTCCCCAGGTCGCCGAAGATATACCGGCACTCATCGCTCTGGTAGGAGCCGATGGCCTCGTGGAGTAGCTGATGAACGCCCGTGGAGAGTAGTTCGCCGATGGTGTTGGCCTTGCCCTGGGTGAAGAGGAAGAGGCTGCAGCGAGCGCGCGTCAGGGCCACGTAGAGCAGGTTCAAGCTGTCCACCCAGAGCTGCTGCTGCTCGCGGATGTAGTCGGTGCGATAGACCGACTGGTTCATCGAGGGACCGTAGTTCACGGGCACGAGCGGCAACAGGCTGTAAGGCTCCTCGCCCGGCTTGCACCACACCAGCTGCTGGTAGGT
>JBJEKS010000093.1:0-3457 GCA_051878755.1 Bacteroides sp.
GGCATGTGAAATACAAGGGTTTGCAGGATGCAGGAGAACTAACCGGGAAAAATATTGATGGAAATCGTTGGACGGCCGGCATAAGGCCAGGTATTGCCTACGATGCCACTGAACACTTTTCATTCCTGGCCCAAATAGGATGGTTTGGTTATTCCTGTACAAAGATGCATGGTTATAAGGCAACAGATACGTGGAACATGGATTTGGACACGGATAATTTGTCCATAGGCTTTTTGTACCATTTTTAGCTGACCATCTTTCTCGCTTAGTGTAGTTAGTTTTCAATCCCCAACACGGCTCCTTCATGCGGAGTGGTGTTGGGGATTGTTGTTATCCGGATTCCTTAATGACTAATGACTATTTCTCAGCCCTCAGCTTCTCCGTAGGTTGACTTCCAATATTAAAATGTAAACAATGTTAATGGGGGGGTGAAATAAAAAAATAGGCCGAATATTTTGTGGATTAAAAAGAACATGTTATCTTTGCAGCGATTTCAGAGGAATGACCGCTTAATCCTGCTTTTTGCAGGTTTAATCATAGAAATACGGTTCTTAGTAACTGTTACCCCATCAATCGGCCTTTAGGTTTCTGTAACCGGATCTGATTGTATTAGTAAAATATGTATTTAAACCCGGGTGGCTTGAGAAAGTCGCCCGTTTTTTTTGTCTTTTCCAATCCTTATGCCTACTTTTGCGGCCGATGAGAACCTATATTGACGTCATATTGCCCTTGCCGCTCTGGAGCCTCTTCACCTACGCACTGCCGCAGCCGCTGGCAGGGGAGGTGAAGCGGGGGAGTCGTGTGGTCGTGCCCTTCGGTAAGAAGAAGCTCTACACGGCCATCGTGCAGCGCATCCACACCGACGCGCCGCAGGGCTACGAGGTGAAGGAGGCCATCTCCCTGCTCGACGCGGAACCTATCCTCCTGCCCGCGCAGCTGACCTTCTGGCAGTGGATTGCCGACTACTATCTCTGCACGCTCGGCGATGTCTATAAGGCCGCCCTCCCCTCGGGATTGAAGCTGGAGAGCGAAACCATCGTCGTGCCCACGGAGGCGTTTGACGACCTCACCCTGCTCAGCCAGCGTGAGCGCACGGCCTTCGCCCTGATTGAAGGGGGCGAGGGGATGAGCGTCAGCCAGCTGGCCAAGGCGACGGGCCTCGGCAACGTGATGGGCGTGGTGAAAGGTCTGCTGGAGAAGGGGGCCGTAGGCGTGCAGGAGGAGCTGAAGCAGAGCTACCGCCCACGCATGGAGAAGCGTGTGCGCCTCACCCCCGACGCGCGCAATGAGCATCGCCTCCACATCTTCTTCGACGAGCTGCAGCGCCGTGCACCCAAGCAGCTGGATTTGCTCATCAAGTACCTCGACCTCTCCGGCGCGCTTACCCCCGGCAGCGAGCCGCGCGAGGTGAGCAAGCAGGAGCTGCTCGCCCGCAGTGGGGCAGGGGCAGCCATCTATAGCGGCCTCGTGAAGCGTGGGGTGCTGGAGGAGTACCTGCAGGAGGTGGGTCGCCTCGGCGCAGCGGCATCCTCAGCATCTGCATCCTCATCAGCGGCATCCTCCGCCGCGACCCTTGCGCCCCTCCATCCCCTCGGCCAGGCGCAGAGGCGCGCCCTCGACGAGATACACGCCGCCTTCAGCGGCACCCCCGGCACCAGTGCCCCCGGCGGCACGACTACCGCCCGTAACGTCTGCCTCCTCCACGGCGTCACCGCCTCGGGAAAGACCGAAATCTACATGCACCTCATCGACGAGCAGCTCCGGCAGGGGCGGCAGGTGCTCTACCTCCTGCCCGAAATCGCCCTCACCACGCAAATCACGCAGCGCCTGCAGCGCGTCTTCGGCTCGCGCCTGGGCGTCTATCACAGCAAGTTCCCCGATGCCGAGCGCGTGGAGATATGGAAGAAACAGCTCTCTGATGAGCCTTACGACCTCATCCTCGGCGTGCGCTCCTCCGTCTTCCTCCCATTCCAGCGGCTGGGGTTGGTCATCGTCGATGAGGAGCACGAGGGAAGCTTCAAGCAGCAAGACCCCGCGCCCCGCTACCACGCCCGCAACGCCGCCCTGGTGCTCGCCGCACAGTTTGGCGCCAAGACCCTGCTGGGCACCGCCACGCCAAGCCTGGAGAGCTGGTATAACGCCACCGTGGCCGGCAAGTACGCCCTCGTGCAGCTCAAGGAGCGCTACCGCCAGGTGGCCCTGCCTCGCATCGTGCCCGTGGATATCAAGGAGCTGCAGCGCACGCGCCGCATGGAGGGCATCTTCTCGCCCCTACTCCTGCAGCACATCCGCCAGGCGCTCGGGCAGAAGGAGCAGGTCATCCTCTTCCAGAACCGACGCGGCTTCGCGCCCATGATCGAGTGCCACACCTGCGGCTGGGTGCCCAAGTGCATGCATTGCGACGTGAGCCTCACCTTCCACAAAGGGCTCCGGCAGCTCACCTGCCACTACTGCGGCTACACCGAGCCGGTGCCCCTGCGTTGCCCCGCCTGCGAGGGGAGCGACCTCCGCCACCGAGGCTTCGGCACCGAGAAGATTGAGGACACCATCCAGGCGCTCTTCCCCGAGGCACGCGTGGCGCGCATGGACCTCGACACCACCCGCACGCGTCAGGCCTTCGAGCGCATCATCAGCGACTTCCAGCAAGGGCGCACCGACATCCTCGTGGGCACGCAGATGGTCTCCAAAGGACTTGACTTCGAGCACGTCAGCGTCGTGGGCATCCTCTACGCCGACACCATGCTCAACTACCCCGACTTCCGCGCCTACGAGCGCGCCTTCCAGATGATGGCGCAGGTGGCCGGACGCGCCGGACGCTCCGACCGCCAGGGCACGGTCATCCTGCAGACGCGCAGCATCGACCACCCCATCCTCGCGCAGGTGATGGGCAACCACTACGAGGCGATGGCTGCCGCACAGCTGGCCGAGCGCGAGCTCTTCCACTACCCGCCCTTCCACCGCCTCATCTACGTCTATCTCAAGCACCGCGACGAGCAGCTCCTCGACGAGGCCGCGCGCACCCTGGCCGCACGCCTGCGCGACCACTTCGGCAGCCGCCTCCTAGGTCCCGACAAGCCCCCCGTGTCGCGCATCCAGACGCTCTTCATCCGCAAGATGATGCTCAAGGTGGAGGTCACGGCGCCCCTCTCGCGCGCCCGCGAGCTCCTCGTAGAGGTGCAGAAGGAAATCCTCGCCGACCCCCGCTACAAGTCGCTCCTCGTCTATTACGACGTCGATCCCATGTAGTCAGGTAAGCCTCACGAACCCATATCAACAGCAGATAATCACAAAACTCGTGGGAAAAATGTGATGAAATTCACGAAACTCGTGCGAGAAATGTGATGAAATTCACAAAAAGTCGTGCGAAAAATGTGATTTTTCTTATGTTATATCGCTAGAAGTCATTATATTTGCCGGCAAAACGAAGGATATGGATAGATTAGCATTAGGACAACTC
>JBJEKS010000094.1:0-3436 GCA_051878755.1 Bacteroides sp.
TGGTTTATCACTGCTGGTGCTGCCTTTATCCTTTGTTTCATTGTGGTGTTGGCTATGTACTTCGGTGGTCTGGTGGTGGCTATTGCCTTGGCTGTGGTAGCCGTCATCCTGCTTATCCGTAGTAATATCCGTTACAACAAAAAGTCAAAGGAAGAGCAGACCGATGACCTCTTCCAACGCATCATGGCCAGCAAAGACCGCCAAGAGACCTTCGTCCTGCTGCGGCAGCACATTGCCCGCAATGAAGAAGAGTGCATGATTTTCGTTGCCCAAATGTACCAGCAAATCACTGACGGTTTTATCCACGAAGAACTCCGCACCCTGCGCCGGGCCTGCAATTCGATGAAGAACAGGAAGAGACTGCTCAAGAGTGTGCGCCGCAAGGAACTGATAGGCATGCGCCGCATTGCCCCCTCCATAGCTATTGAGAAGAACACCTGGTTTCACCTGGCCACCAACAGTTGCCAGCAGATACTCTACAGCTTGATGCGTATTAACGAGCCCATCCAGGAGCATGTGGATAACCACTTCCTCCCTCTGCCGAAGGAACGAATAGATGAGTTCCTCCCCCTACGCGACGAGCTGATGCACCTCTTTGACTGCACGCAGTTCCTCCTGGCCCGTGGCGATTATGCCGAAGTAGATACCCTGCGCGAGGAGTGTGATATACTGAAGGACAATCTCTCTCGTCTGCGCAAGCAGCAGATGGACCGTATGCAGGATGTAAGTGAGAACCTAAGCGTATCGTACGTCTATCTCAACCTCCTCCAGGAGTCGCAGGAGATAGTCAGTTCCCTGCGTCACCTGCTCCGTGCTGCTCGCAATTTCCAAGCTGCTTAATCCTTAATAAATTACAGAATTATATGGCAAAACTCCATTCCTTCTCCCTTCTTTTGGCGCTTCTAACCTCACTGTCAGTTCCTGCTCAAGAGAAAACTCCCAGTTACCTGCCTGAGTTGCACGGTACTATTCGGTCCAAATACGAATACCAGCCCGATCTGGATGCAGGTCGCTTCGAAGTGCGCAATGCCCGGTTCAGCCTTTCGGGTAAAGTGACCCCCTATGTGGCCTACAAAGCTGAGATTGATCTCTGTGACGAAGGCTCCATCAAGATGCTCGATGCTTATACACGACTCACACCGTGGAAGAATTTTCAGATGACCCTTGGCCAGATGCGTGTACCTTTCACTATTGATGCCCACCGCTCACCCCATCAGCAATATTTCGCTAACCGTTCTTTCATCGCCAAGCAGGTGGGCAACGTGCGCGATGTGGGTGTTACCCTGGGATATAAATGGAACAAAGGACTCCCCATCACGTTGGAAGGGGGACTCTTCAACGGCTCTGGCCTCACTAACCAGAAGGACTACTGGACCCAGGGAATTAACTTTTCCACCAAGATGCAGATTCATATACCTACAGGATTCAATGTGACCCTCAGTATGCAGAAAATTAAACCAGAAGTTGGTGGTGAGTACCTCTACGATGTCGGTATTTACTTCCACAGTAACCGTTGGCACATCGAAGCCGAGTATCTCTGTAAGCATTATCAGGACAAAGCCTTCAAGCGAGTCAACGCTTTCGACGGATTTGTCTGCTACGACCTGCCGTTGCGCCACGCCTTCTTCAGCAAGGTCTCCTTCCTGGGTCGTTTCGACTACATGGACAACCACAGTGATGGGAAGGCTTACCTCGAAGGCAAGGCCAACCCCGAGGGCAAGCTGATAATCAACGATAGTCGGCGCAACCGCATCACATGTGGTCTGACGCTCAGTTTAAGCAAACCCTTCATCTCCGACATCCGCATCAACTACGAGAAGTACCACTACCCCAATGGGGCCAAGGTGAAAATCTCTGAGCAAGACAAGTTGGTTATTGAGGTAATGACCCGTTTCTGATCATTCACATATCTTCATTATTACTTATCTACTTATCCACATACTGACATGAGTAACAAAGAATGGAAGAAATATTACGTAGAGCGCGACCTCTCCTGGATGTACTTTAACCAGCGCATCCTGCTGGAGGCCCAGAAGCAGAGCGTCCCCCTGCTGGAGCGGCTCACCTTTCTAGGCATCTACTCCAATAACCTCGATGAGTTTTTCCGCGTGCGTGTGGCCACCCTCAACCGCATTCTAGAGTACAGCGATAAAAACGAGAAGCAAGAGAGGGAAACAACGCAGCAGACGCTGAAGCAAATTAATAAACTCAACAGTCGTTTCTCCAAACAGTTTGAGACTACCGTGCGCGAGGTGACCGAGGCGCTGAAGCAGGAGCACATCGTGCTGGTCAATGAGAAAGAGCTTAACGATGCACAGCGCCTTTTCATTCGTGATAACTATTACCAGAACCGCCTTTGCGGACACATCAGTCCCATCTGGCTCAATGCCATCAAGCAGTTTGGAGAGCAGGCCGATGATACCATCTACTTAGCCGTACGACTCACCCGGTGGGAAGAGCACAAGAAGTCGCCCAAGCGTAACTATGCCGTTATCGAGCTGCCCGTGGGCGAGTTGGGACGCTTCGTTCAGCTGCCAGACCACGAGGGCAATAGCTACCTGATGTACTTGGATGACGCAGTGCGAAGTTGCCTGCCCTACATCTTCAGAGGGATGGAGTATAACCAGTTCGAGGCTTTCTCCTTCAAGTTCACCAAAGATGCCGAGATGGAAATAGACACCGACTTGCGCACTGGTTTGATGCAGAAAATCTCGAAAGGAGTGAAGAGCCGCAAGCGGGGAGAGCCCATCCGTGTGCTCTACGACTCGCTCATGCCAAAGGATCTGCTCAAGCGGCTGATGCAGAAGTTGAACGTCGATAAGCTCGACACCATCCTCCCTAGCGGCCGTTACCACAACCATAAGGACTTCATGAAGTTTCCCGACTGTGGCCGCAACGACCTGCGCTACCCCAGGTGGCCCTCCATCCATAAGCAGGAGTTCCAAGCCGAGAGCCTGTTTACTCTGATACGGCAGCGCGACCGCTTTATCCACGTACCCTACCACAGTTTCGATGCCTATATCCAGCTGCTCCGCGAAGCCGCCATCAGTAAGGAGGTGAAGAGTATCAAGACCACCCTTTATCGCTTGGCCAAGGATTCACAGGTTATCAAGGCGCTGATTGGAGCGGCACAGAATGGTAAGAAGGTGACTGTGGTTATCGAGTTGCTGGCCCGTTTCGACGAGGCTTCCAACATCAACTGGTCCAAGAAAATGCAGGATGCCGGTATCCACGTCATTTTCGGCGTGGAAGGGCTGAAGATACATTCCAAGATTACCCATATCAGCACCCGCAATGGCGACCTGGCTTGCATCAGTACAGGCAATTTCCACGAAGGGAACGCCCGCATGTACACCGATTACCTGCTGATGACGGCTCGCCGGCCCATCGTCAAGGAGGTAGAACAGGTGTTTGACTTCATTGAGAAACCCTATCT
>JBJEKS010000095.1:0-3435 GCA_051878755.1 Bacteroides sp.
CGCAACAATAAATCTTAGGTTCGTCCATAATTGTAAAAATTTAGTTAAACAAAAAGTTAATTATAGTATTTGCGCAAAATACTCAAAGATTATTTGCTAATAGCTACAAGCAAACGATAAATTGTAGCCGGAATAGCTCCTGTAAAAGAGTTAGCTGTACATAAATCTTTAAACTCCTCCTCTGTAAGAGTTGGCACTTCTGCTTCTACCTTCGCGCTATTAATAGGCGCCATCGCCTTCTCAAACTTCTCATCGAAAGAAGACCTCAACTCGATGAACTCCGTCGCTTCAGGCGTGCCTAATTGCAATTTACCTGCTTGTGCTTTTTCATTGAGCTCTTTAAAGCGAGGAGTTGTAAGACTTTTAACGGCCGTTTCAGCGGCTTCTTTTACAGCTTTAGCAATTGGGTCTATAATAATCTGAATACGTACTATTTTAATTACGAGGTCAGACTTAAGACCGCCAAATTTAAAAGTATCTGAGCTAAGAATCTCAGACAATTTTTTTGCATCTTCTTTAATCATTGTTACTTTATTTTTATTATTAACTTCATACAAATATAACAAATTATTATTAGAAATGTTCATTAGAGCTATAAAATTTATCATTTTTTAACACTAATGAACATTTCTAGTGGGCTACTCGAATGCAGTTAATTTGTTATCAGCTACGTGGCTTTTCACGTCGGCGATGAAGGCGTTGACTGCGTTGATGATGGCGCATTGCTCCTCCGTCTCCACGTTGCTGTAGCTGATGTTGAGCATCCCTTCGCCCCAGGAGTTGAAGGTTGCCTTATCCACTCCGCCGAGGGTTACCCGGCCAGAGTCGATGTTGTTTACTACGCTGTTTTGCGTCACGTTGACGTTGGCCTCGATGTCGTAGGTCTTTTCCGCGTCTCCGCTGTTGTTTACTCTCACGTTTGCGCTGTTGAGCGCCGTGTACTTGATTTTGCTCATAACTTTTTTGTTTTTAAATGGTTGATAATAATTCTTGCTGTTTACGCTCTCGATACAGAGAGGTTAGTTACTGATTCGACTGTCGCTGCCACAATGTTTGTGTTAACAGGATAGAAAGTACCTGTTTTCATACCTGCCGTGAAGAACTTCAAGTTATTCACATATCCCGAAGCGGTAGCCCTTGTGGATGGCGAAGTCTGATAGCTGTACGTCCATGTAGCCGATATTGAATAGTCGAATTGAAGGTCGCTCTCTCCGTAGTATTCAATACCAATGTCATACACAGGATATATCGTGGTAGAATCACTGCCAAGATTAACATACCGGCCAGAAAACGTGGCTACAACCTTAAACTTATCACTTTCTTTCTGTATGCCATTGCTATTGAATATCATCGTAATGGATACAGCTCCTTTGGGGACTGAATAGACCGCCTTGAGCGATGTACGTGATACATTGGTGCTCGTCGTGCTGTTTACAGACACCTGGCTGTCTTCAACCAGACAAGGGATTGCCATAAACCCGTATTGGCCAGAGGATTGTGCTTCTACGTAGCTTTTGATGTAGTTGTACATCATGGTGTTGGTGTACATGTTTGGGGCAATCCATCGTACTGCCGCATCTTGCAATGAAGAGTTGTTGAGCAGCTCCTTCAAAGTGGCACTGCCCGCGAAAAGGTCTATGGCGTTCGGACTGCCCGATGTACTGGTCGAGTAGGCCACGGCCAATGCCAGACGATAGTTGCCTGTTGACAGACTACCGAGCAAGGCATTGATGGGTATCATCCAAGGGTCTGCGCCTCCGATGGCCTGCCACGAAGCAGAGTTTCCGTCCGAGTCGGAGAAGCGCATCTTGAAGCTGGTGTACAGCAGCGAAGAGCCTTCGATGATGGTGCCGTATGCGCTGGTGTCAGCAGTTCCCGTCTTCGATACAAGTCCACTTGGGGCTACGGCACTTTGCATGTCTATGGTCGTTCCTGAAAAACCATCGAGCGGCGCCGATGTGCCGTGGTTGTAGCCTCCGCTCTGAATGGGCGACAAGAAGTCTGTCAGACGATAGTAAGAGGATGGCTTATTGTACGTCCATTCCGTATTAGCCGAAAGCAGGTCATTGAAAGTGTAGCCTGTCGAGTTGAACGTCTTTGCGCCTGTAAGTACCTCCAACAGCTTCGTGTTTTTCTGTGGGACGAGGCCGTAGTTCACGCTCATCAGCTCCTTCTCCGTCATTTCGGCTACCTTGCTGTATGGAACAGGCTTCCACCTCGCCCACTTGTTAATCCTGCTACTCGTGCACAGCGTGCCCAGGTCGTAGCTTCCCACGCCGAGGCAGGAGGCCACGTCCTCGATGCTGACGGGAGCTGATATGATTCCGTTGCTTACACTCATGTTCTGTATATCTGTTTTTTTAGAGTTGTTGTAAATCGTCTGTATGCGGCATTCGGCAGGAGGGAGGGGAGCCGCGGATTTTCACGGAGGGTGGTGGGGCGGATTTTCACTGATTCTGAATCTGGGCGGAAAATATTCCGCCCCTACAATCCGTGTCGTCGCGCCGTACGTGGCGGAAGGTGTTCCGGCCATGCAACGTGACAATCTGCGCCAAATCTGTAAGAATCCGTGTCATCCGTGGTTCCTCATCCCTCATACCTTATACCTTATCCCTGAAGGGCTCATCCCATCAGGTTGTCGTCGTCGCTGTCGCCGCCGCCCGAGGTGCCTCCGTCGGAGGTGGAGCCGTCGTCGGTGGTGGAGTCGTCTTCGCTGGCTTCGGCCTCCTCTTCGGTGAGCTTGATCCAGGAGATTTCGCCCGAGGTCATGGCCTTGGTGAGCGTGCCGTCGGTCTGCTGGAAGGCTTCGGGGATGAAGCGCACGCGCACGCCCTTGAACATCTTCGATGTGACCTGCTTGGGGTCATCCACGGCCTTGTTGTCCTGACCCGTGTAGCCTGTCAGGCGGAAGGAGCCGAGTCCGTCCAGCTTCACGCTGCGGCCGTCGGCCAGATACTTGGACATCACCTGTCCGAGCATGGAGAGCACGGCACGTGCGTCGGCCTCGCTCACGGTGCTGATGAGGGCAAGCTCCTGCGCCACCTTGCGGGTGCTGATGGTCTTGCCGCGTGTCACGCTCTGCGGGTAGTACTTGCCCTGCGGAGTCTTTGAGATTTTGTAGAACATAATTTTACATTGGCGCTCCTCCTAAGGTTAATCTGTTTTGCGGCCGCTTGTCGCCTGCGGAGGGGCTTTAACAGGCGGTGCGGCCAAGGGTTACTCTTGGCTTGGCCAAGGGTTATTCTCGGCCTTGCCGAGGGTTATCCTTGATGATTTCGGCCTCGGGCAGGTGTCGGCGGATGTATTGCTCCAGCCTGCGTACCCTGCGCTTTAGCCTCGTCACCTCGTCGTCAACCTCTTGCAGGCCTTTCCACACAACAGGGATGAGCCGCTCGTAATTGATAACCAAATAGTCCTTGAACACGTCGCTCACCA
>JBJEKS010000096.1:0-3435 GCA_051878755.1 Bacteroides sp.
GCAAAAGAGAAAGAAGAGGTAACTGTATAAGGGATTAGGGATAAGGGATTAGGGATAAGGGATAAGGTTAGTTAGGAATTAGGTAATAACAAAACAAAAATAAATTAAAAAGAGAAGCTTTTCTGTTTCTCTTTAGCAAAAGAGAAAAAAAATGAAACTATTCAACTCATTAACAATCATGCTACTGACTTTGCAGCTGGCGGTGACCAGCTGCAAACCAGGAGCCAACTCCAACGCTATGGACAAAGAAACTAAAGTAAAAATCGAAACTTCGATGGGCGACATCGTGGTGAAGCTCTACAACGAGACTCCCAAGCATCGCGACAACTTCCTGAAACTGGTGGAAAACGGCAACTATGAAGGTCTGCTGTTCCACCGCGTCATCCGAAACTTCATGATTCAAGGTGGTGACCCTACCTCGAAGAATGCGCCTAAGGGGGCGCAGCTGGGTGAGGGCGACCTGGATTACACCATTCCGGCTGAATTCATCTACCCCAAGTACTTCCACAAGCGTGGCGCCCTCTCGGCTGCCCGTCAGGCTGACAACGTCAACCCGGAGAAAGCCTCCTCGGCCAGCCACTTCTTTATCGTCACGGGTAAGGTGGTCAACGACTCTACCCTGCTCAGCATGGAGCAGCAGATGAACAACCAACGCATCAACGCGGCCTTCGACACCCTGGCCCGCAAGCACATGAAGGAGATCTTCAAGCTGCGCAAGAACAACGACCAGGAGGGTCTGATGGACCTGCAGGAGAAGCTGATGGCTGAAGCGGAGGCCGAGGCAAGCAAGGAGCCGGAGTTCCACTTCACCCCCGAGCAGGTGAAGGCCTACACCACCGTGGGCGGTACACCCCACCTGGATGGTGCCTACTCCGTGTTTGGCGAAGTGGAGGAAGGCATGGAGGTGGTGGATGCCATCCAGCAGGTGAAGACCGACCGCAACGACCGACCCGATACGGATGTGGTCATCAAGAAGATGACGGTCATCGAATAACCATTGTAAAAGCCTAGTAGCAGCATGAGTTACCGCACGCACTATACCGCACTTGCCAGGCTGGGCCTGCCCATCGTGGTGGGCCAGCTCGGCATGATGCTGGTGGGCTTTGCCGACACCCTGATGATTGGCCATCACAGCACGCAGGAGCTGGCCGCCGCCTCGTTTGTCAACAACCTGATGGTGTTGGCCGTGGTGACAGGCATCGGCTTCAGCATGGGGCTTACACCAGTGGTAGGTGCGCTCTGCGGACAGAAGCGGCTCGAGGATGCGGGCGTGGCCCTGCGCTGCGCCATCAAGGCGAACAGTGGCATGGGACTGCTGCTCACGCTGCTTGCGCTCTTACTCTACCTGTTTATTGACCAACTGGGGCAGCCCGACGAACTGCTTCCGCTGATTCGCCCCTACTACCTCATCGTGAGCGCCACGCTGCTGCCCGTGATGTGGTTCAACAGCGGCAAGCAGTTTACTGACGGCATCGCCCTCACCCGCTACGGCATGTGGATTCTCTTGGCCGGCAACGGCCTCAACATCCTGGGCAACTGGCTGCTCATCAACGGCATCGGTCCCTTACCTGAGCTGGGCCTTCTTGGAGCCGGCATCAGCACCCTCTGCTCCCGCCTGGCCATGGTGGCGGCCTACGTCGTCATCCTGGGGCGTGGTCCTCGTTTCGCCCCCTATCGTGTGGGGCTCTTTAGCAGCAAGCATCACGAGGAGAAGCTTCAGCTGCTCCGCCGCCTCTGTCAGCTGGGTTGGCCCATGGCCATGCAGAGCGGCATGGAGACCGCCTCGTTCAGCCTCACAGCCATCATGGTGGGGTGGCTCGGCACGGTGGCCCTGGCTTCCCACCAGATTATGATTGTCATCTCGCAGTTCAACTTCATGATGTACCTGGGCCTCGGCACCGCTGTCTCCATCCGCATCAGCCACTTCTTTGGCCAAGGAGATACGACGGGGGTACGACAGACCGCCTCGGCCGGCTTCCACCTGATGCTCGTGCTCGAAGTAGTGCTCTCGCTGATTCTCATCCTGATGCATAAGGAGATTGGCGGATGGTTTACCGACAGTCCCGAGGTGACCGCCACGGTAGCCTCCGTCTTCATTGCTTTCATCGCCTACCAGTTTGGCGACGGCCTGCAAATCAACTACGCCAACGCCCTGCGTGGCATAGCCGACGTCAAGGTACTGGTAATCATCGCCTTCATTGCCTACTTCATCATCTCCCTCCCCGCCAGCTACCTCTTTGCCTTCCCTCTGGGCTTCGGCCTCACCGGCATCTGGATGGGCTTCCCCTTCGGCCTGACCAGCGCCGGCCTCATGCTCTGGTGGAGATTTAGGCGCAAATTGAACAATATTTCTGCCACAAAAAACGAACATAATTGAAGCAATATAGTTATATTTGTCGGCTCAATTTGGTTCGAACAATATGGAACAACCTAAGAAACGAAAAGGACTCAAGATAGCCCTGTGGATTGTGGCTACACCCATCATGCTGTTTTTCAGCCTGATGGTACTACTCTATGTACCCTTCATCCAGCAATTCATCCGCCAGCAGGCGGCACAGATAGCCTCCGAATCGACAGGGATGGACATCCGCGTGGGACGCATCGACCTGCGCTTCCCACTCAACCTGCGCGTCAGTCAGGTGGAGGTGCTCCGGCAAGACACACTGTTTGCTGACTCACTGGCGGTTGACTCGCTGACAACACCACGCTCTGCTACGGATACCCTCCTGCTGCTCGACCTGCTGGAGGTGAAGGTACAGGCCCTCCCACTCTTCAAGGGGAAGGTGGAGATAGACAAGGTGAGCGTGCAAGGGGTGGAGCTGCACAGCGGCAACCTGATAGAGGGGATGGAGATTGATGGTACCCTGGGCGAGTTCTTCCTGAAAAGCCATGGTGTAGATTTGCCTGCCGAAGAGCTGGTGCTCAACGAAGTAGCGCTTCGAGACACCCGAATGACCGTGGCGCTTACCGACACCACCTCCGCCCAACCCGAAGATACAACCTCCACGTCTATCGGTTGGCGCATCCTGCTCCATCAGCTGAAGCTGGAGCAGCTAGAGCTGCAGCTACGTCTGCCCAACGACTCCATGCTGCTGGGCACACACATCGGCACCTTCCAGGTGGAGGAGACCCTAGCCGACCTGCGACGGAACAGCTACTCCATGAAGCGCTTCCTCATCGACCGCTCCACCGTGAGCTACGACCTCGGTACCCCTCCCGCAACACCCGCTGCAGGGCTCAACCCCTCACACATCGCCATCCGAGACCTCCGGACCGAGGTGGATTCCGCCCGCTTCTGCGGACGCGACCTGCAAGGCAACATACGCAACTTCTCCTTCGTGGAACAGTCAGGGTTTACGGTCAGCTCACTCACGGGACGAATCTACTCCGACTCCACCCGCATCTACCTGCCCGACCTGAAGCTCACCACCCCAC
>JBJEKS010000097.1:0-19813 GCA_051878755.1 Bacteroides sp.
CTGGATTGGAGACGAGCCAAGCGGATGCGTATCGGATGGATTTGCCTGGTGATAGGAGCTGCCTTTACGGGTTGGTCCTTCTGGCAGGCCGGAGTGCCTGGGCAGCCCATCGAGACCCCCATGCTGGAGTGGTCGTGGGAGTTCTGCACCCCCAATGTGCTGTGTGCCACCTTCGGAGCCTTCCTGCTCTTCACTTGTATCAAGCGGATGGTGGCTCCTCGTTGGATTACCGAGGTGTCGAAGCTCTCGTTCGGCATGTACCTGATGCACCTCTTTTTCCTGAGCAACATAGCCCCCATCTTCGTGGCTGGCAATCAGGCCGAACCGCTGATACCCGTAGCCCTGGCCATCCCCTGCATCGCACTGCTGACGTTTGTCTGCTGCGTAGTGACCACGAAGCTCATCTCCCTGCTCCCCGGCAGCAAGTGGATTGTCGGCTGAAGCTCAATATGCAAACAGAAAAAAGTCCGTATGAACATATCTATCCTGCCTGGTTTTCGCAGTTGAGATTCCGATAGCCGGTGGCTTCGCATCTGACATCTAAAATGGTCAGAACATTATATTAGATGCCGATTTTTACAAAATAATCGTTATCTTTGCCCCCGATATTTACAAAAATGGATAATTATGAGGTACCTGCAAAGAAACATAGACAAGGAACTGATATCTTGGAGCAAGGATAAATTCATGAAACCCTTGTTACTTCGAGGAGCTCGACAGGTGGGAAAGACATCTGCCGTTAGACACCTAGCAGAGAGTTTTGAATATTATGTGGAAATCGACCTGAATACACGACAGGACATTCATCCTCTGTTCAACAGCGGATATACTCCTCAACAGATATGTCAGCAACTTTCACTCATCGTAGGCACACCTATTGTGGAGGGACGCACATTGCTGTTTCTGGACGAAATCCAGGCTTGTCCATCAGCTATCAACTCTCTTCGTTATTTCTACGAGCAATTGCCGCGCCTCCATCTCATAGCAGCTGGTTCATTGCTGGAGTTCGCACTGCGTGATCTTCCATCATTCGGGGTTGGAAGGGTAAGGTCGTTGTTTATGTATTCCTTTTGCTTCTATGAGTTCCTTCTTGCTCTTGGAAGGGATGATCTCGTTGATGTTATCAGCAAGGCATCTCCCGATCAACCGCTATTCGACATTGTGCATAAAAAAGTATTAGAATATTTCCGTCTATTTCTCATCATTGGCGGTATGCCTGAATGTGTGGTGCAATATATTGAGACACAGGATGCATTGTTATGTCAGCGCACCTTGAATGAACTGATGGTATCATACGAGGATGATTTCAAGAAATATCATTCCAGGGTTCCAGAGGGTTTGCTGAAGGATGTTCTTCGCTCCGTAGCTCTACAGGGTCAAGGTAAGTTTGTATATTCCCAGGTAGATACAACTTTTAGGATACCACAGATCAAGGAGGCTCTCGAAATGCTGCAAATGGCTGGACTTATATATTCCGTGGTTCACACCAGTGGCAACGGAATACCTCTGTATGCCGAGGCAAACGAGAAATACAGGCGATATATAATGATGGACACTGGACTTCTGCAACGATTTCTTGGACTCAACTTGCAAGACATACTGATGTCTGATGACCTGAAGATGGTGAACCGTGGAGCACTTGCAGAGACTTTTGTAGGATGCGAACTTGTGAAGACTTCATCTCCTTATTCGACTGACCCTCTTTATTGCTGGCATAGGGAGAAGAAAGACAGCAATGCCGAAGTGGATTTCGTGATTTCCTTAAATGGAGTGGTAGTACCGATAGAAGTGAAGAGTGGTACCAAGGGCTCAATGCAAAGTATGAGGCTGTTCCTTCATGAGAAGAATCTTGGATTTGGTATTCGTGCTTCTCTTGAGAACTTTGGCAAACTGAACGATACGCATATCGTCCCGCTTTATGCCATTGGAGATTATGTCAGACGTTAGATTTGGACACCCTGGTTTGGAAAACCAAAACCTACTATATAGTACTATCCTGCCCACTCTTCACGGTCGTGGTCGCGGTGGCCGATGGCTTCTGCCAGGTGGTGAGACTGAATCTGTTCGCTACCTTCCAGGTTGGCTATGGTGCGGGTGACCTTGAGGATGCAGTCGTAAGCACGGGCGGAGATGTTGAGGCGGTTCATGACTGTATTGAGCAACATCGCCCCCGTCTTCGTGGCTGGCAATCAGGCCGAACCGCTAATGCCCGTAGCATTGGCTATTCCCTGCATTGCGCTGCTGACGTTCGTTTGCTGCGTAGTGACCAGTCGAGAAGAATAACTTGCACTTTCCACCGGGCATTCGCCAGATGACAAGTCTTACTTTATTCTTCAGAGCCTTTGCATAATCCTCGAGGGTGTATGCCTTTCCATCCAAGCCGTTGATGTGCAGTTCTTCCATGTATGAGAGGTTGAGGTTTGCCAAGTCAATCTTGTCTCCCTTGACCCTTGGTCGTCCACGCTTCTTTTCCTTCTTGGGAATGTAGTACAGGCATGCGTTGTCACGGAAACGGCTGACAAGATAGAAGCCAAGCTCCGACATGCCTTTCTCAAACGTGTTTTGTTAATCAACTTTCATTTTCAAACGATTAAATGATTATAAACAGAGTATTGATACTTGATTTTGCAATAAAAAACGGGATGTTTTTGATATATTATCTTTTCTATTAAACAGCGCATCGGTACTACGATAGTAGTATCGGTGCGCTGCTTTGTACGCTCGGCATGAGCAAAAAAGCACCCACGAGCCTTTCAGCTGCATGGGTGCCTGTCTGCGGTGAACGGGGCCGCGGTGTCAAACGTTTATAGATAGTCCGTTCAGTTCATGGGCTGCAGTGTGTTTGCCGAAGCCATGAGGTGACTTCCCACCTCCTTGAGCGAGCTGCACAGGATGCCAATCTCCTCGTTGGTGAAGGCACAGGTCTTTCCGTTTACCGTGTTTCCATTCAGCCGTTGGTAGAACCAGGACGAACTGCGCTGGAAGTAGTGACGGGCAAAGGCGGACACGTTGATGAATGGCAGTACCGCCTCCAGCTGCTTGCGCACCTCGATACGGTTGGCCAGCATCCGTGCCTCCTCCGTGCGGCGGTGTATCTCCTTAAAATCGCTTTCTACGGCTTCGATGAGCTGATTACGCTGCGACTCATCGAGCGAGTTGAAGAACTGCTCCATCTCCCTATCAGTTTGTTCGCGTGCTTCACCATTAGCCTCGATGCAGGCGCTCTTGAGTCTCTGAAATTCTTTCTGTACGTCCATTGCTTGCTCAGTTTTAATAGGGCTTATTAAGTAGCTCATTTGTATAACGCTGCAAAGATAATATATTTGTTATTAATGAACAAGGGTCGTGATAATACATTTGTTATTTCAATGTTATTTAGTAATTTACCTATCATTGTTCAGAGAGCACCTCATCTGCTCACCCCTAAATCATTTCAGTTGTTAAGTTTTTCTCCAATACTCATTCCGAAGCCATTGAGGACTCATCTCGAAGGATTGTAATACCCCGATGTTAAAATGTTTCGGGCTACGAGGTCCGGGCCATCATCTGAGTTATTAATTTCTTGGTCTCGCACCTCCGCTTCACTTGAGGCTTAATGAAATGTTGGTTGACACATCTAGCAGTTTCTGACCAATATCCTTAAAGGAGTCAGCTAAAACGGTCAGCTCTTTCTCTGAAAAGCAGGCTGGTTTACCGTTCACGATTGATTTATTCAATCGCTGGTATATCCATGCCTTGTTTTTCCCGAAATATCTTTGAGCCACATACAAGCTCTATATTCATAATCATTCGTATTAATCATCTCATTTGTTCATTAAGAACGCTGCAAAGATAATACTCTTTTGATTATTGTGTAATTTCTCAGAAAATAAATAACCATAAGGTTCTTATTTTAACGAGAATTTGGCGAATTCAGAACAATGAAAGTTGTGTATCCAAGGGAGCTCTTTTTCTCCAAACGTTGTCACTATACAACTATATCGGCTATTATCGTTTCGACAAGAAGCTCCGTTTGCCATGGATGATTAACATCTATTGAACAGTTAACTCCCAGGCGCTGGATGTTTAACTGTTCAGCGCTGAAGAGTTAACTGTTCAGCGCTGGACAATTTATCCTCTCTTGACGCAGACCTTGTGGGTGTACTGGCCTTGTGTGGTGATAGGTGTTGACGGCATACTGATCACTTTCCGCAAAAATAATTTTCTCTGCTTCGCTCATTTATCCTTCACCCTTCACCCTTTCCACTTATAAAGCTGACTGACTGATAGATAAATGGTGAAGGATGCTCATTTAATCCTTCACCCATCCTTCACCTTCTATATATTTGATACTCTGTAAAATAGAAGGGAAAGTGAAGGGTGAAGGATTTTTCTTATTCCTGTCCGTTTTTTATGCTGCAATCGGAATCAGGCGATAGAGCATGCCCTTCTTGGAGTGTTTTGACTCACAACCGATGTAACGGAGCGTTTTGCCCAGCCTCACCTTTATCCCTTGGTCGCACCGCAGCTGCGGGAACTGCAGCTTCGCGCCACTCAGCACCTCGTTGCTGCTCAGCCAGGTGCTGAGCCACGACAGCTGCTCGGAGGTTACTCCGGGGAGACGGCCAAAGAGCTGAGCCACATGATTCTTGCCATCCCATTCGGGGAGTGCGTCAAGGTACTCGCGGATAGGGTCGAAGAGAGGCACCTGGTTGGAGTGGAGCAACTCCTCGATGTTGTTCTTCGGCGAGCGTTTGCCCCCGATGCCTTCGCGTTTGGCGTGGAGGATGATGGAGTTGACGGCCATCTCGGTCAGCACCTCCCAGGCCGTCGCATCGGGGAGTCGCTTGAATTCCGTCTTGCCACTCAGCAGGTTGTGGCGAAACTGGTAGTTCTCGTTGAGGAAGCTCTCTGCCTCGAGCAGCGCCTCCTGTACCTGGGTCATTGCCTGCAATGCCGAGGTGTCATTCAGAAAAGCATTTTCCATATATAATAATAGGTGTAATTGTAAATCCTTCGCAAAGTTACTACCCGAACCACCCCAAAACCAAAATTTCCCTGCGCTCCAAACCTCATATCGCCGGAAATCGGGAAATAATTGCCATTTATCGGGAAATGAGCAGGGAAATTTCAGAGATAATTGCTATATTTGTGTCTCCATTATCATGAGGACATTATTGTAAAAATAACCACGAAGAGATGACAGATCAGGAATTCAGTTACGAAGTATTCGACCGGCAGGTCAACGCCCTCATCAATCACGGCATGCTGCTGGTGAAGGGGTATGATGACATGACCACCATGGAGCTCAACCTCGACCTCAAGTCGTTCTACATCAAAGCCTCCAAGGTGTGCGTGATGGCCGACATCGACTTCCGCCTTCAGCACGAGAACTTCTGCCGCGAGCGTGCGCAGCAGAACATCGACTTACGCAACGCGATGTCCCTTTTCGTCATAGGCATCTTGTCGCCTTTCATCAATCGCATCGTGGCGCGTTACCAGAGCGATGGGCGTTTTGAGGGCGTCAAGGCCGAGCTTTTCCCCTACAGCATTTCCGAGGTGATGCCCTGGTTTAAGGAGATACCCGATATAAACTTCGATGGCATTGACACCACCATTGAAGCCACGCGCGTCATCGAGAAAGAGATGAAGAAGCGAGGGACGGTCAAATTCCCTGGAATAACCCACATGGAACGCATGTGGATGCTCTTCGAGATTTATGCCCTGTTGTGCTACCTCTTGCGTCATTTCATCCGCATGGACGAACTGACCCACGAGAAGTTGGACCCCGACGAGGAACGCCAGATGTTCCTGGCTCACCTGAAGCGCATCGACATGCGTCAGCTGCGAGAGCGCATCAAGCGGATGCTCCCCTTGGTGAAGCGGAAGAATCACTGGTTCTGCGTGTGGAGCGTGCTGCGCTTCCGCAACCTTCTGGCCACGGAACGGTTTGAGACCTTTGCCCAGCAGATGATGAGTCCCGGGTGGTTTGGCAGTGAGCCCGGGGTGAAACCGTTCAGTGGCGACACCCTGAGCGAGTACAGTGGCTACTTCACCGACTGCCCTTACACCCGCTGGAACGAGAAGGACTATCGGCTCTACCTCGCCACCCACTGCAAGAAGAAATGGGGCACCACCCTCTGCGAGCACTTCTCCCGCCTCTGCCTGGAGATGAATGAAGCCTTCTGCACTGACCCAGAAGAGTGAATGTTCAGACGGATATATACATGAGCAATCCCCCAACGAGCGGCTTATAAGCACTCGTTGGGGGATTGTTCATGTGTCAGCTGGCGGTCAGCGCTGTGCTGAGGACTTTATTTGATGCCCAGCTTCTTGGCGATATCCTTGGGAAGGGCACCCTTATGAACCAGGATGTTCATGGTCTTGTAGGCTACGAATGCCTTCGAAGCGTACCAGATGCCTTTGTACTTGCTGTCCGTACCCCAGGAGTTCTTCACCATGAAGTACTCCTTACCGGTCTGGTCCTTGGCGATACCGAAGATTTGCATGCCGTGGTCGTCGGTGGTCTCCCAGTTGTCGAAGGCCTCCTGACGCATCTCCTGCGTAATGGTCATCTCGGGCTGAGGCTTCGAGGTCAGCTCTTCGCGCTTACTCTCGGGCTTCATGCCGGTCCAGCGGGCCATGTCGCTGCCGCTCAGCTCAGCGGCTTTCTCAGCATCGGGCATCACGGCAACTCCGTTGCGGGTAAAGCCCTGTTCGCTCACGTCGCTACCCCAAGCGAAGGTGTAGCCCGTCTTGATGGCATTGTCCATCACGGCCATCAACTCATCGATAGGCAGGTTGTAGGAGAGGCCGTTGCGCCAGTTGTCCTGAATCTCGATGTTCATCTTCTCGTAGAAGGGGTGGTGCGTATAGGAAGTGAGTGATACGTAGTCGTCGGGGTTGAGGCCCAGCATGGCGGCAAAGCTCTGCGGGGTGTATTCCTTGCCTTCGTAGGTGAAGGTCTCGGGGCACTGGCCCAGGTAGGTGTCGTAGATGGCGCTCAGACCCTGCTTCCATACGGGAGAGAGCTTGCGCATACGACCCTTGGCAATGGCATCAACATAACCACCAGCCACGGCATCCAGCTCGTTGTGAACAGGCAGTTTCTCACCATACATGATGCCGGGCATAGCCTCTTGGGGCACCAGGCCGTAGTTCTTCAGACAGAAGATGGCATCGTAGAAGCTTCCGCCGGGGGCGAAGGAGCTGTCGCCATGATAGCGCACGTAGTTCACGGCGCGGTCAATCATCGTGTGGTGAACGATGAACATCTCAGACAGGTCGAACGTGCCTTTACCCATGCGCAGCAGCTCGCTCTCCAGGAAGGCCACGCTGGAGAAGCTCCAGCACGTGCTTGAACGGTTCTGGTTCTTGATGGAGGTGATGGGGTTTTCTTTTACCGTGGTGAATACAAAGCCTTCATCCTTGGGCTGTTCCTGTGCCATAGCGCTTAAGCTTACAAAGCCCAGTGCGGCAATCCACAATGTTTTTTTCATCATAATGTTATAATTAAATAGGTTTATCTGAGGGCAAAGGTACAATAAATACTGCAAATAAAAGAAATAATTGACAAAAAAGTGATGGATTAGGTGAGAGACTCCAGGGCATCGAGCAGGGATGGAAGGGTGGGGTAGTGCTGGGGGGCATGACCAGGCTGCTTGGTGAGCGTGAAGTGTGGGGCCTTTTGGCTGTCCTCACGTGCATCGACGGATAGGTCAGCTGCCCCTTCCTGGAGCATAAGGAAGCCTTGGCGTTGCAGGGCACGCCGGAGCATCAGCAAAGGGAGTCCTGTGCCTGTGGTGAGGATGGGTGTGGAGCGAGTGGGGCGGTGGATGACGCTGAAATGGCCGGTGGTGGAGTCGAAGCTCACGCCTTCGCTGCGGAAGAAGCGGGGCAGGGTACCGTCCAATATCAACGCCTCGGGCAGTCCTGTGGTGAGGTGTCCCTCAGCATCGAGCAGCCAGACGCAGTCGGCCAGCTGAAGCGCCAGGTCGAGGTCGTGGGTAGAGAGGAAGATGGTCTTCTGCATGGTGCGGCTCAGCCGGTGAAGCAGCTGCATCATCTCCACCTTGCTGGGATAGTCGAGGAAGGCGGTAGGTTCGTCGAGGAAGATGAGGGGCGTGTCCTGCGCCAGTGCCTTGGCAATCATCGTCTTCTGTCGCTCGCCGTCGCTCAGGGTATGGAGCTTGCGCTGAGCCAGGTGGGTGATGCCCGTAGCCTCAAGGGCAGCGGATACGTGCTCCTCATCGGCACTGCTGAGTCCGCCCAGGAAGCCGGTGTAGGGTGTACGTCCCAGGGCCACCACATCGCTCACACGCAAGTCGGGCACATCAATGCGCTCGGTGAGTACCACACTCAGGGCGCGTGCCAGCTCCTTGTCGGTATAGCTCTGCAGGGGCTTGTCCAGCAGGGTAATCTCTCCTTCGAGCGGAGGAAGGAAGGCGGAGAGGGTACGTAGCAGGGTCGATTTGCCCACGCCGTTGGCACCCAGCAGACAGGTGAGCTGACCGCCGTAGAGTGAGGCATCAAGTCCGCTGGCCACGGGGTAGGTGTGGTGCTTGCCTCGGTAGCCTATGCTGAGGTGGTGAAGCTGAATGGTGGTCATTTTTTTTTTAGGGATGAGGGATTAGGGATGAGGTTTTTTGGGGGGTGGTTCTTAAAAGTTAGGAGTTAAAGGCTTGTGCGCCTTTAACTCCTAAGCGATATGGTTCCTTTTTATCGATTAATAGGCGAAGATGGGGTAGCTCTTCATCAGTTCGTTGACGTGGGCACGAACTTCGGCGATGACGGCCTCGTTATCGACATTGGAGAGCACCTTTTCAATCATCTCGGCAATCTCAATCATCAGGTCTTCCTTGGCACCGCGTGTAGTGATGGCCGGTGTGCCGAGGCGGATACCTGAGGTCTGGAAGGCTGAGCGCGTGTCGAAGGGCACCATGTTCTTGTTCACCGTGATGTCGGCTGATACCAGTGCCTTCTCGGCCACCTTACCCGTGAGGTCGGGATACTTGGTACGCAAGTCCACGAGCATGGAGTGGTTGTCCGTACCACCGCTCACGATGCTGAAGCCACGGTCGATGAGGGCCTGTGCCAGTGTGGCGGCATTCTTCTTCACCTGCATAGCGTACTCCTTCCATTCGGGCTGCAGGATTTCACCGAAGGCCACGGCCTTGGCAGCGATGACATGCTCCAGCGGACCACCCTGGATGCCGGGGAATACGGCTGAGTCAAGCAGTTGTGACATCATCTTGATTTCGCCCTTCGGTGTCTTCTTGCCCCAGGGGTTGGGGAAGTCCTTACCCATCATGATGACACCACCGCGCGGACCGCGCAGGGTCTTGTGGGTAGTGGAGGTGACGATGTGAGCGTACTTCACGGGGTTGTCGAGCAGACCAGCGGCAATCAGTCCGGCAGGGTGAGCCATATCCACCATGAAGATGGCACCAATCTTGTCGGCAATCTCACGCATGCGCTTGTAGTCCCATTCGCGCGAGTAGGCCGAGCCACCGCCGATGATCATCTTGGGGCGTTCGCGCAGGGCAATCTCCTCCATCTGGTCGTAATCCACACGACCCGTCTCCTTGTTGAGGTTGTACTCACAGGGGGTGTAGATGATACCCGACGTGTTGACCAGTGAGCCGTGGGAGAGGTGACCGCCGTGAGCCAGGTTAAGACCCATGAACTTGTCGCCTGGATTGAGCACGGCCAGGAAGACAGCCGCATTGGCCTGAGCGCCCGAGTGGGGCTGTACGTTGGCCCATTCGGCACCAAAGATTTGCTTCAGACGGTCGATGGCGATACGCTCGCTCTGGTCCACCACTTCGCAGCCGCCGTAGTAGCGCTTGCCAGGGTAGCCCTCGGCATACTTGTTGGTCAGGCAGGAGCCCATGGCCTGCATGACTTCTTCACTCACGAAATTTTCAGAGGCAATCAGCTCGATGCCCTTGAGCTGGCGCTGATGCTCTTGCTCGATGATGTCAAAAATGACTTGATCTCTTTTCATATTGCCTTATTTTTTGAATAAGTTTTGATAATGTAAGCTTGTTGGTTAGATTTCGCACAAAAGTAGTGCATTATTTTGGAATAATCATACAACTTCGTCACTTTTTTCTTTCCATACGTCAAAAAGCTGCGTATCAGAAGAAGATGCCTAGCGAGAAGCTGAGCACGTTATCACGGTGGTCGAACTTGACGTGGGGTTCGGAGCCATTCACCGTGGAGCCTTCGGGGAATTCATAGACCACGCGCTTGGAGATGTTGTTGAGCGCGATGTCGTAGCGGAAGTCGAAGAAGACGGGGTGAATCGTGACGGCCACGCCCAGCGAGAGACCCACGTTCAAAGGGCGCAGCTGCTCATCAATCTGCTGCCGGCTCAGGTTGTTGAAGTTGGTCTTGCTCTTCTTCCCCCAGATGTAGCGTAGCTTGGGGCCAGCAAAGATGGCCAGCTGATAAGGGTGCTCCTTGATGATGTTCCATCCGTAGAGCACGGGCACATCGATGCTGTGGATGTCGGTCTCGATGAAGGCCTCCTGTCCCGGGGTGAGCGACGACGAGGAACCCAGCTCTTCGGGCAGCGTAAAGGTGAGGCTACTGCGGTTGATGTTGTATGACACCTCGGGTTGCAGGAAGTGGCGTCCGAAGTTGATGCGCATAAAGAGCGAGGCAAAGAAGCCGATGCGGTAGCGGTTCTGGAACTCGTCGATGGTGATAGGTCCCAGCGTGAGGTCATCGACCAGGAAGAGCGAGGAGGTAAAGCCCCCCTTCAGTCCAAAGTTCACCACCTTCTCCTTCCGTTCCGGCGAAGAACTCCCTTTGCCACCATCGCTAGTAGCTGAGAACCGCTCCCCACCACCACTAGTAGCTTGTAGCTCGTAGCTCGTAGCTGAAAACAGCTCGTAGCTCGTAGCTGAAAACAGCTCGTAGCTTGTAGCTGAAAACAGTTCGTAGCTCGTAGCTGAAAACAGCAACAACCCCAGTGTCACCGCAATCCGTTTCATTGCTCTTTCTTCTTTTCCACCGACCAACCAAATTTCCCAATCTTCTCGCCCAGGTCGTAGTAGGCCCCATGCAGATAGACCAGTGGATGGCTGTCAGCTAGTTCAAACTTGCCCGTCTCGGCATTCATATAGCGTGAGTCAGCCTTGACGTTCACTACGTCGGCAATGAAGAGGTCGTGCGAGCCCAGCGACATGATTTCCTTGACGCGGCACTCGATGCTCAGCGGGGCCTCCTCCACCAGCGGAGCACTCACGATGGAGCAAGGCCCTGGCGTGAGGTGCATCTCCTCAAACTTGTTGTAGTCGCGCCCTGAGCGTACCCCACACCAGTCGGTGGCGCGGGCCATCTCATGGGTAGTGAGGTTGATGACAAACTCCATGTTGCGTTTGATGATCTCGTAGGAGTGGCGTTCGGGGCGTACGGCGATATAGCACATGGGTGGATTGGTGCAGAGGGTGCCCGTCCACGACACGGTAATCAGGTTATACTCCTCGGGCTTGCTACCACAGCTCACCAGCACTGCCGGCAAGGGATAAATCATCGTGCCTGGTTTCCAGTCTTCTTTCATTGTGTCAGTATCTTATGTTATTTCACTACCTCAATCTGTTCGCGGCTCTGCTCCTTCTCGCAGTAGTGGCAGCGGATGATGCAGTGCTCCTTGTCGATGACGTGGAAGCGTGTAGGCATAGGCTCGTTGTTGGTGATGCACTTGGGGTTAGCGCACTTCACGATGCCACGCAGTTCATCGGGCAGCACCACTTCGCGTTTCTCCACCACCTCGTAGTTGCGGATGATGTTGAGCTTCACGTTAGGGGCCACCACGGCGATGCGGTTGATTTCATCGTCGGAGAAGAATCGGTCGGCCACCTTGATGATGCCCTTCTTGCCCAGCTTCTTGCTGGCCAGGTTGAAGCCGATGGTGATGTTGTTGCTCATCTCCTGCAGTCCCAGCAGGGAGACCACGGTAAAGAGCTTTTCCGAAGGTATATGGTCAATGACGGTCCCGTTCTCCAGGGCAGCCACTTGCAGTTCTTTCTTTTCAGCCATAAGTACTCTTTTAGGAATTTAAAATTTAAAATGAACAATTTAAAATGAAAGGATTCAAGCCTTTCTCATCAAAAGTCCCCTCCCTTTAAGGGAGGCCGGGAGGGTCTTTTTTTTTTTTTTTACTTCAAAACCTCCTCCAGCGTGATGCCCAGTACGTCGCAGAGGATAGCTTCGCGGGCATAGAGACCATTCTGGGCCTGCTGGAAATAGTAGGCTTGCGGACACTCATCCACGTCGTAGGAGATTTCGTTCACGCGGGGCAGGGGATGGAGGATGCGCATGTTGGGGCGGCACTTCTCCAGCATCTTGGCTCGGAGGATATAGACGTTCTTCACCCGTTCATACTCCATAAGGTCGGTGAAGCGCTCACGCTGCACGCGGGTCATGTAGAGGATGTCGGCATCGGCTATGGTGTCTTCATTGAAGTCGCTGTGCTCCACATACTTGATGTTGTGTTCCCGGCAATAAATTTTATACTCCTCAGGCATCCGTAGCTCATCGGGGGCGATGAAGTGGAACGTGGGGTTGAAGTGGCGCATGGCCATCAGCAGCGAGTGCACGGTGCGGCCATACTTCAGGTCGCCCACCAGGTGGATGTTGAGGTTCTCGAGCGTACCCTGCGTCTTGTAGATGGAGTAGAGGTCGAGCATGGTCTGCGAGGGGTGTTGGTTGGCTCCGTCGCCAGCATTTACGATAGGTACATCGGTCACTTCGCTCGCATAGCGGGCCGCACCCTCCAGGTAGTGGCGCATCACGATGATGTCGGCATAGTTGCTGACCATCTTGATGGTATCCTTCAGCGTCTCACCCTTCGACGAGCTGGTAGCCTTCGGGTCGGTGAAGCCAATGACGCGTGCTCCCAGTCGGTTGGCAGCGGTCTCAAAGCTGAGGCGGGTGCGTGTTGAGGGCTCGAAAAAGAGGGTGGCCACCACTTTTCCTTCTAACAATCGGCGGTTTGGACGTGCTTCAAACGCTTTTGCCATCTCGAGCATATAGAGGATTTTCTCTTTGCTGTGATGGGCAATGGTAACTAAACTTCTGTTTTCCATACAGTTGATGTTAATTGTTCTTTCGAGAGTGTAAAAGTAGGCATATTCTTCGAGATTAGAAAATTTGAAAGATACTTTTTTTGCCGTAAAAAATAATATTCCTACCTTTGTCGGCGCTAACAGGGGATGCTGGCTACCTTATATGCCCGTTCCCATGCTTTGCTTATATATATAATAAGGTATAGATACTGAAGACAGAAGAGTCCTATGATTAAGAAAATTGTTATTGCACTTTGGATATTGTTTGCTATAGGGGTGTTGGCTTGCTGGCTGCTGTTCGTGGCCATCGCCAAGGGGTGGATAGGTTACATGCCTCCGGTGGAGGACCTGGAGAATCCCACCTATAAGTTTGCCACCGAGGTCATCTCCGAGGATGGCAAGGCGCTCGGCACCTACTCGCTCAGCAAGGAGAACCGCGTCTATGTGGGCTATCAGGACCTTTCGCCCTACATGGTGCAAGCGCTCATCGCCACGGAGGATGAACGCTTCAGTCTGCACTCCGGTATCGATGCCATCGGATTGGTGCGTGCCATCGTGAAGCGTGGCATCCTCATGCAGCGTAGCGCCGGCGGTGGAAGTACCATCACCCAGCAGCTCAGTAAACAGCTCTATTCGCCCAGTGCTGGCAACTCCATGGAGCGCCTCTTCCAAAAACCCATCGAGTGGGTCATTGCCGTCAAGCTGGAACGCTTCTACACCAAGGAGGAGATTCTCACCATGTACCTCAACAAGTTTGACTTCCTCAACAATGCCGTGGGTATCAAGACTGCGGCCTACACCTACTTCGGCTGCCAACCATCGGAGCTGAAGGTGGAGGAGGCGGCTACCCTCGTGGGCATGTGTAAGAACCCTTCGCTCTACAACCCCGTGCGCTTCAACGAGCGCTGTCGCGGACGTCGCAATGTCGTACTTAATCAGATGCGCAAGGCCGACTACATCACCCAGGCCGAGTGTGACTCGCTGCAGCAGCTCCCCCTGACCTTGAGCTACCATCGCGTGGATCACAACGAGGGACTGGCTACCTACTTCCGCGAGTACCTCCGTGGCGTGCTTTCGGCCAAGAAGCCCAACCGCTCCGACTATCGCGGATGGCAGATGCAGAAGTATTACGAAGACTCCCTCGACTGGGAGACCAACCCCCTCTATGGCTGGTGTGAGAAGAACACCAAGAAGGACGGCTCTCACTACAACCTCTATACCGATGGACTGAAGATTTACACCACCATTAACAGCAAGATGCAGGCCTATGCCGAACAGGCTGTGACCGAGCACCTCAGCGAGCTGCAGGCAGCCTTCTTCAAGGAGAAGAAGGGAGCACGCACAGCACCTTATACCCGCAACCTCACCACCGAGCAGGTGGATGAAATCCTGGCCCGGGCCATGAAGCAGAGCGATCGCTACCGTCTGATGAAGGCTGATGGTGCTTCGGAGAAGGAGATTCGCGAAGCCTTCAATACCCCTCAGCCCATGTCGGTCTTCAGCTGGCAGGGCGAGCGCGACACGGTGATGACTCCAATGGATTCCATCCGCTACTACAAGTTCTTCCTCCGTGCCGGGTTCATGTCGATGGATCCCCGCAATGGTCGTGTCAAGGCCTACGTGGGCGGTCCCAACCACCACTACTTCAAATACGACATGGCCATGTCGGGACGCCGACAGATAGGCTCTACGATGAAGCCCTTCGTCTATACCCTAGCCATGGAGAACGGTTTCTCCCCTTGTGATGAGGTGCGCCACGTACAGGTGACCCTCCTCGATGAGAACGGCATTCCCTGGTCGCCCCGCAACGCCAACAACAAGCGCCTGGGCGAGATGGTGACCGTGAAGTGGGGACTGGCCAACAGCGATAACTGGGTCACCGCCTACCTCATGGGCAAACTCAATCCCTATGAGCTGAAGCAGTTGGTACACAACTTTGGCGTGCGTAATAAGGAGATTGTTCCCTCCGTCTCCCTCTGCCTGGGTCCCTGCGAAATCTCCGTGGGCGAGATGGTGAGTGCCTATACCGCCTTTCCGGGTCACGGCATCCGCGTATCTCCTGTCTTTGTAACCCGCATCGAGGATAACGAGGGCAACGAGCTGGCCCGCTTTACCCCTCAGGTACAGGAGGTCATCAGTCCGCTCAGTGCCAACAAGATGCTCGTCATGCTCCGTGCCGTCATCAACGAGGGTACGGGTGGCCGTGTGCGTCGTCTCGGCATCCAGGCCGACATGGGTGGCAAGACAGGCACCACCAACAACAACTCCGACGGCTGGTTCATGGGCTTCACCCCCTCGCTCGTCTCTGGCTGCTGGGTAGGTGGCGAAGACCGCGACATTCACTTCGACCGCATGACCTACGGACAAGGTGCCTCGATGGCCCTCCCCATCTGGGCTAAATATATGAAGCAGGTGCTGGCTGACAAGACCCTGGGCTACGACCCCACGGAGACCTTTGAGTTGCCTGAGGACTTCGACCCCTGCAAGGAGATTCCCGACGAAGAGGGCGTGCGCATCATCGATGAGCCTATCGAAGGATTGGATGACGTGTTCAACTAATCCCTCCCTGTAACCACGATGACGCATTACTTGATTTGCTTAGGAAGCAACACGGAACCGGCTCGTAACATAGCCCTGGCCCATGAGGAGTTGAAGAGGCTCTTTCCCGATGTCTGCTTCTCGACACAGCTCACCACGGAGCCTATCGGTATGAAGCATTCCAAGGCTCCCTTTCTTAATCAGCTGGCCCGCTTCAGTGCCGAGGCCTCCCCAACCGAGGTAAACCAACAGCTGAAGGAGATTGAGCGAAAGGCTGGACGGCGAGCTGAGGAGAAGGTCCTGGAGGTGGTGAGGTTGGACCTTGACCTGCTGATGGCTGATGATGAGCCTATACGGAGCGACGACCTCCAGCGAAGTTTTGTTCAGCAACTGCTGGCAGACTTCTGACCCACGGTCTTGTCGGCCGTTGCAACAACTGATAGAAGAATGAAAATTGAAAACCCAAAATAAAAGAAATAGTATGAAATTTTTAGGAATAATACCCGCTCGATATGCCTCCACCCGTTTCCCGGCCAAACCGTTGGCCATGCTCGGAGGCAAAACTGTGATTGAACGTGTCTATACTCAGGTGCTTGGTCAGGTGGATGATGCCTATGTGGCTACCGACGACGACCGTATCCGTCAGGCTGTAGAGGCCTTTGGCGGTAAGGTGGTAATGACCTCACCACTCCACAAAAGCGGTACCGACCGTTGTCGTGAGGCAGCCGACATCGTGGGAGGTGACTTTGACGTGGTCATCAACATTCAGGGTGATGAACCCTTCATCCAACCCTCGCAGCTGCAAGCCATCAAGGCCTGCTTCGATGAGCCAGGTACCCAGATAGCCACCCTCGTCAAGCCCTTCACCCCGGCCGACGGTTGGGAGGCTCTGCAGAACCCCAACTCACCCAAGGTCGTGGTGAACCAGCGCATGGAGGCCCTCTATTTCAGCCGTTCGGTGATACCCTACTGCCGTGGCAAGGAGCAGGGCGAGTGGCTCAGCAACCACACCTACTACAAGCACATCGGCCTCTATGCCTACACGCTCCCCACGCTGCAGGCCATCACCCGTCTGCCGCAGTCCTCACTCGAACTGGCTGAATCGCTCGAACAGCTCCGTTGGCTGGAGAATGGCTATACCATCCGGGTAGGCATCAGTCAGGTGGAGACCATTGGCATCGATACCCCTGAAGACCTGCAGCGAGCTGAACTTTTTCTCAACCAACTTCAATCTACCCGTTCATGAAACAGATACTCTCCATACTCTTCTGCTGCCTTCTCGCGATGCCGCTGCAGCAGCTCTCCGCCCAAGGGATCAACATCGGCACCTACACCTTCAAGGACGGGAGCGTCTATACCGGCGAACTGAAGGGACGCAAGCCCAATGGCAAAGGGCGTACCGTGATGAAGAACGGCGACGTCTATGAAGGTAATTACGTAAAGGGTAAGCGTCAGGGCAATGGCACCTACTCCTTCAGCGACGGCGAACGCTATGAAGGGGAGTGGTTCCAGGACCAGCAACATGGCAAGGGAACCTTCTACTTCCTCAACAACAACCGCTACGAAGGTATGTGGTATCAGGACTACCAGCATGGCCACGGCGTGATGTATTACCACAACGGCGACCGGTATGACGGCGAATGGAACAACGACAAACGCCAAGGACAGGGCACCTATACCTGGCGCAACGGCTCCTCCTACGTGGGTTCCTGGGTGGCTGACAAGAAGGAGGGAAAGGGCGTTTTTACCTGGAACGATGGCTCGCGCTACGAAGGTGAATGGCGTAATGATGTGCGACAGGGCACAGGGACTTTTGAGTTTGCCAATGGTGACAAGTATGTGGGGCAGTGGGTGGACGACATGCAGCATGGACGCGGCATCTACTTCTTCCATACCGGCGACCGCTACGAAGGCGACTACGTCGAGGGGGAACGCACCGGTGAAGGCATCTACTACCATGCCAATGGAGATAAGTACGTAGGCCACTTCAAGGAGGGCATACAGGAGGGTAAAGGCACCTTCTCCTGGAGTAATGGAGCCTACTATGAGGGCGAATGGAAGGACAACCAGCGTCATGGTCGCGGTATCTACCGTTGGGGAGCCGGCGACCGTTACGAGGGGCAATTTGCTAACAACAAGTTCAATGGACAGGGTACCCTGGAAACCACCGATGGCACCCGCTACACCGGAGGCTTTGTCGATGGACTGGAAGAGGGCAATGGCGTACAAATCAAGAAAGACGGCACCCGCTTCGAGGGCTTCTTCAAGCAAGGCAAAAAACATGGTCCCTTCGTGGAGACCGATGCACAGGGCAAGGTTATCCGCAAAGGGACCTATAAGATGGGGCGCCTCGTGGAGCAGTAAAGCTCCGTTCAGCGAGGGGTGACGTGCTGCTTACTCCAGGCACTCATCCAGGTCGTGGATGAGTTGCTCGCGGTCCAGGTGCTGGCCGATGAAGACAATCTTCACCATGCGGTCGCCGTAGTGCTCATCCCAGTCGCGCAGTAGGCCGGGCTCCTCCTTGATGAGCTGAATCAAATCCTCCTGAGGGGCGGTAGCATACCATTGTCCGCACTCCTGAATCTTTTTCTGTGAACCGGCCTGCTCAAACAGGAACGACATGTCGCGCTGATGGCTGAAGTAGCAGATACCTTTGGCGCGGATGATGTTCTTGGGCCACTTGGTGGCTACGAAGCGGTCAAACTTATGGATGTCGAAGGCCGGACGGCGATAATAGACGAAGGTGCTGATGCCATACTCTTCAGCCTCACCCTCCTCATCATGATGATGGTGATGGTGGTGGTGATGATGCTCTTCTTCTTCATCGTGATGGTGATGTTCAGCATGTGAACCATGTTGATGGGCCTCATGTTCCTCCTCGGCTGTGGCAGCCTTTTCGATGCCGCGTACCCAACCGGCGCTAGTGGCTACGCGCTCAAAGTGGAACAGGTGGGTGTCGAGCAGCTTCTCCAGAGGTACGTCTGCATAGTTGCACTCGATGATTTCGGCAGCCGGTTGCAGCACGCGGATGATGTGCTTGATGCGTTCCAGCTCCTCGGGCTTCACCTCAGCGGCCTTGTTGAGCAGAATCAGGTTACAGAACTCAATCTGTTGGATAATCAGGTTCTCGATGTCCTCCTCGTCGATGTGCTCGCGGGTCAGGCTGTCGCCGCAGGCAAACTCATCTTGCAGGCGCAGGGCATCCACCACGGTGGCCACACAATCCAGACGGAGCAGGCCATACTTCGTATAATCACCACCCATGCGCGGGATGCTGCACAGGGTCTGTGCGATAGGCTCCGGCTCACAGATGCCGCTAGCCTCGATGACGATGTAGTCAAACTGCTGCATCTTCATCAGGTCGTGTACCTGCTGTATCAGGTCCATCTTCAATGTGCAGCAGATGCAACCGTTCTGCAGGGCCACCAGGCTGTCGTCCTTCTGGTTAACGATGCCCCCCTTCTGAATGAGGTCGGCATCAATATTGACTTCACCCAGGTCGTTGACGATGACGGCAAAGCGTATGCCGCGTTCGTTGGTGAGGATATGGTTCACCAGGGTGGTCTTTCCGCTGCCCAGGTAGCCTGTCAGCAGCAGTACAGGAATCTCTTTCTCTTTCATTTTATTGCTTATTTATGTCAGAATTGTCAGTAAAGAGTTAATCTACAAAAACAGTGCCAAAGTCAAAACCCACATCAATCTAACGCTTAATGGATAAACTTCCGTAAAAAATTCGTTTTTTCTTTCTTTTTTTGTAGCTTTGCGCCCTAAAAATAGGGTGTAGTGTGGCCATTGGCTGCCTGCCTCCGCGGTAATTTGCTTAATAAAAAATAAAATAGAACCACAGCATGGGAAAGAAATTTGCTGAATATCAAAAATTTAACCTTTCCGAAATCAATAAGGAAGTGTTGAAGAACTGGGATGCGAACGATGTGTTCGCCAAGAGTATGACCGAGCGCGAAGGATGTCCTTCGTTTGTTTTCTTCGAGGGTCCTCCCTCGGCCAACGGTATGCCGGGCATCCACCACGTGATGGCTCGCTCCATCAAGGATATCTTCTGCCGCTACAAGACGATGAAGGGATTCCAGGTGAAGCGCAAGGCTGGATGGGACACCCATGGACTGCCCGTGGAACTGGGTGTGGAGAAAGCCCTCGGCATCACCAAAGAGGATATCGGCAAGAGCATCTCGGTGGCCGACTACAACGCCGCCTGCCGCAAG
>JBJEKS010000098.1:0-7528 GCA_051878755.1 Bacteroides sp.
CCCCTACCGTGTCAGCTTAGGTTACAACTCTTCCGATGGTATTGTGAAGACCTCGTGGATGCGTCGTGCCAATGCCAGCTTGAACCTCTCTCCCTCGTTCTTTGAGGATCACCTGAACGTGAAGGTGACGGCCAAATATACCTATGAGAAAGACCGCTATGCTGATGCAGGCGGTGCTATTGGTGCTGCACTCTCCATGGACCCCACACAGTCAGTCTATTTTGATGCCGATGATCCCCGTGGTGAGTTCTTCGGTGGCTATTTCCAGCATAGTCAGTCGCCCAAAGACATGGATCCTGCATGGAAATACACCTCCAACCCCAATGCTCCGCAGAACCCCTTGGCCCTGTTGGAACTGAAGAGCTGCAAGGCTGCTACCAGTGACTTTACTGGCAACATCGACGTGGATTACAAGATTCACGGATTCGAAGACCTTCATCTGCATGCCAGCTACGGTGGACAATATACCGAGGCCAAGCAGGATGATGTGACCTCAAAGTATGCCTATAGCCCCAACTATTACGGTTGGGACGGTGTGACGCAGACCTATAAATACAGCGTTACAGCCAATGCCTACGCTCAGTATGTTAAAGAACTAGGTGTTCATAACATTGACATCATGGCTGGTGGTGAAGAGAGCCACTTCCATCGCAGCGGCTACAACTACGGTCAGGGTACTGATCCCTACACGGGCGAAGCACACGATACCGCCTTGCGTAGCGAACAGGCTTGGGCTACTCACAACTCGCTCGTTTCCTTCTTCGGGCGTCTGAACTACTCCTTGCTGGGCCGCTACATGCTGACTGCTACGTTCCGTGCCGACGGTTCGTCACGCTTCCTTAAAGGAAATCGTTGGGGTTACTTCCCCTCAGTAGCTTTCGCCTGGAAAATCAATGAAGAGAAGTTCATGCAAAATCTCGACTGGTGGGATGAGTTTAAGCTCCGTTTGGGCTGGGGACAGACCGGTCAGCAGGACATCAGCTCCGACTTCGGCTATGTAACCCACTATACGACCAGTGACCAGTATGCCCAGTACCCCTTCGGTAACACCTACTATGGCACCATGCGTCCCTCGGCCTACAATCCCGACCTGAAGTGGGAGACGACCACGACCTACAACGCTGGTATTGACCTCGGCTTCCTGAACAACCGCATCAGCGCCAATATCGATGGTTACTACCGCGAGACGAAGGACTTGCTGAATACCATCACCATCCCCGTTGGTATGCAGTTCGGTTCTACTTTGACCAAGAACATCGGCTCGCTGAAGAACTATGGTGTGGAATTCTCCATCAACGCCAAGCCTATCGTGACAAAGGACTTCACCTGGGACTTGAGCTACAACATTGCCTGGAATCACAACGAAATCACCGAGCTCGTAGGTGGTGGTGACGGCTATTACACCTTTACCGGCAACAGCATCAGCCGCGGTAACAACACGAAGATTCAGGCTAACACCGTAGGTCAGGCCGCCAACTCTTTCTTTGTATATCAGCAGGTATATGATGAGAAGGGCAAGCCTATTGAAGGTATGTACGTGGATCGCGACGGCAACGGACGCATCGATGATGGTGACCGCTACTTCTACAAGAAACCCTCTGCTGATGTTATTATGGGTCTCACCACGAAGTTCCTCTACAAGAGCTTGGATTTGAGCATGGCCTTCCGTGCTTCTCTCGGCAACTACGTGTATTACGACTTCCTCTCCAGTCGTGCCATGGTCAGCCAGGGCGGTCTTTACACCAACAGCGCCCTCCACAACACCACTCCCGAGGCTGTTGAACTGGGCTTCACCGCTATGGGTGCCGGTAACGACAACTTCTTGAGTGACTATTTCGTGCGCAACGCCAGCTACCTGAAGTGCAGCAACATTACGCTGGGTTACACTTTCCCCGCCCTGTTCAAGGTGGCCGGTCGCGAAACCTGCTCTGGACGTGCTTTTGTGACCGCACAGAATCCCTTCATCATCACTAAGTATAAGGGTATTGACCCCGAAGTATCGAGCGGTATCGACTCCAATCCTTATCCGCGTCCCTTCAGCATCCAGGTGGGTCTGAGCTTGAATTTCTAAACTATTAAAAAACAGAAAAACGATGAAACATATATTAGTGAAGACAGTAGTAGCCGCCTTGATGATGGGAGGCGCAGCTACCTCATGTGTCAATGACCTGAATATTTCGTCCATTGACCCGCAGTCCAGCTCTACGTATGGTGATATGGAGCTGTTGGCTAAAGTTTACAGTACTCTGGGCACCACCGGACAACGTGGTCCTGCGGGCAACGGTGACATCAGCAGTGATGAAGGTGAAAGCGGATTCTATCGCACCACATGGAATCTGCAGGAACTCTCTACCGATGAGTGCTACTGGGCATGGCAGACCGACCCCGATATGCCGGCTGTAACCAACATCGCCTGGACCTCCTCTTCGCAACGCGTACAGTGGACCTTCCAGCGTCTGGCTTTTGACGTGACACTCTGCAACTTCTATCTGACCAATACCGAAGACAAGGCAGACGATCCTGATTACAAGCTCTATCGTGCAGAGACCCGCTTCTTGCGTGCTCTCCACCTGTGGTACTTCCTCGACTTGTGGGGAAAGGCTCCTTTCAAGACCACCTACGACATCTATGAGCTGCCAGTGGAGAAGGCCGGAAAGGAACTCTATGACTGGATTGACCAGGAGTTGACCGAGATTGAACCCGAACTGGCCGAAGTGGGTGCTTTCAACAACAGCGAGAACTTTGGCCGTGCCGACCGTGGTGCCGCTTACATGCTGCATGCCCGTCTGGCCCTTAATTCGGAGGTCTATACGAAAGGTGCCGTGAAGGACTATCAGAAGGCTATCGACTACTGCAATAAGTTGGAGCAATCAGGTAAATATGCACTTTCCAAAGATGCAAAGAATGGCTACAGCGGTTACGAGCAGGTCTTCATGGCCGACAACGACGAGAACGTACAAGCCATGAAGGAGATTATTTTCCCCATCCGCCAAGATGGTGCAAAGACCAAGTGCTATAGCGGTGCCAACTACGTGGTCAGCTCGACCCGCAAGAGCGGTATGCCCTATATGGGTACCTCCAACGGTTGGAGCTGTAACTTTGCACGCGCATCGTTGGTTCGTATGTTCTTCTCTTCAGTTGATGATTGTCCCCTTGATAAAGAGGGTATATCAGACACAGCTACCGAAGAAGAGGTGATTGCACAAGATCAGCGTAATGGAACTACCACACGCGACGTACAGGCCAAGGCCAACGATGTGCGTGCCCTCTTCTACACGGGTTGTGGTGCCGGAAAGCGCACATTGGATCCCGACCAGATTGCAGGCTTCACCTCTGGTGCATCGGTTGTAAAATGGCAGAACATCCGTACCGATGGTGCAGCCACTTCGCATAACGAGTTCCCCGATGTGGATATCCCGCTGTTGCGTTATGCAGAGGTGTTCCTGACCCGTGCCGAGGCCAAGTACCGTCTGAGCGGAGACATCCAGGATGCTCGCGCTGATATCGTGACGCTGCGTAATCGTGCTGGAGCCTCTACACCTGCCGCCATCACCGAGCGCTACATCCTCGATGAGTGGTGTCGCGAGTTCTACTTCGAGGGCCGTCGTCGCAGCGATCTGATTCGCTTCGGTCTCTATACCTCGGATGCTTACCTGTGGTCTTTCAAGGGTGGTGTTTACGAAGGCCGTGGCGTACAGAGCTACTTCAATGTATATCCCATTCCGGCTGACGACATCAACGGTAACCCCAACCTGAAGCAGAACCCCAATTACTAATTGAACCTTTCTTGTTTTACACATTAACGAAAGCATACATATGAAGAAAATATTTTCAGGATTGCTCCTCCCGTTGCTCGCTTTGGCACTGACCACCTCGTGCGAGAAGGACATTGACAGCAATCCCACCTATCACGAGAATACCACAGGGTTTACCCTGAACATGCCGGGTATAGCAGCCAACAACCTGATTGACCTGGCGGCTACCGAGAGCCTGACGTTTACCACCTCACAGCCCGATTATGGTGGCATACCCTTGAGCGTGAACTATGACCTGCAGATCTCCTTCAGCGACTTCAGCGAAGAGGAACCTGTATATAAAGTGTTGACCAGCAGTACATCGGCTAAAATTGAGGTGACGGGTAGTAAGTTCAACGATGCTGTGGTGAATATGTTCATGGAGGCCAACGAGGGTGTGAGTTATCCTTCAGGTGAGGCAAAAGACCTCTATGTGCGTCTGCATGCCAACATCAACGGTATGGACCGCGGCCATTGCTACTCCAACGTCATTAAGTTGCAGGTGGTAGGTACCTACATTCCGCCTAGCATCACCCTGCCCGAGAAACTCTACTTCTGTGGCAGCAGCATCGGTCAGCCTTGGACCAGTTGGAAGCCGACTACTTTGGTTCTGGCTTCACCGGGCAACTATTTCGAAGTGGTTTATTTCGATGCAGGTGCAGAATTTAAGTGGGGTACCTTCCCGCAGCAGTGGTTAGGCTACGTTGATTTCAAGAGCATTGACGACCAGGTTGGTGCCGGTATATCCGAAGGCGATGGCGGCAATATCAAGGTGGATAAGGCCGGTTGGTACGTACTGTATGTCAAGGGTAAGATCAATGGTGAGATTATCGACTATGCGTTGACGGTATATCCGGCTAAGTTCTATATCATTGGTGGTGTTACGGGCGAATGGGATGATAAGTCTGACAACTGGGCCCTTACAGCTCCTGCTGATGGCAGCGGTCAATGGGTATCTCGCGAGTTTGCTGCTGGTGGCGAATTGCGTGCTTTCGTCAAGGTTGGTGAATTCCAGTGGTGGCAGACTGAGTTTACGCTCTATGAGGGCAAGCTCTTGTGGCGCGATGAAGAGCATAACTGCAACGGTAGCTGGAGCGGCGACGTTGGCCCGGAATACAGCGTATCGGGTGCAGCTGGTCAAAAACTCTATCTGACCATTAGTACGGCTACGGAAAATGCTGACGACATCGGTGAAGTGAAGTAACCCCAAGTGTATAACATTTAAACGAAATAATGTATATGAAAAAATATCAACTACTTGCAGGCCTGTTCCTGGCTGCTATGGCCTTTACAGCTTGTACAGACGACGATTATACGGATTGGGCAGAGCCCCAATCCAATGCTCCGGAAGAGGCAGCAGTACAGATTGGAATCAATGCCAGTGCCGGTGCATCAATCAATATGGATACCTTCTATCAGACGGTAGAGGCTGAGGCGCAGGAAACAGACTCTGTAGAGATTGCTAAACTCTCTTCCTCAAACGGTGAGGTAGCCTCCTTCGTGCTGAATGGTGTCACCATCAATGGCGTGTCGATTCCTGCTGTGCTCACTGCATCGAATGGTGTCAAAGTGAATACGTTGGAGCTGGATGCTATGGTGCGTCAGGCCTTCTTCAGCCGTGCACATGTGGAGCGTACGTTGGACGTGCAGATTAATGCTTCTGCCAAGCTGACCAGCGGAGCGGCCGTAAATGTAGCTTGCTCGGCCAATCCGAAGTTCACCCCCATCACTACGCCTGCCATCTGTGCGGATGGCTATGTCTTGTTGGGTGACTTTGTAGAGAATGGTGATGGATGGGACACTTCTGCTCCTGTAGTGATGGCTCCTGTAAGTGAAGGTGTTTATCAGGCAACGATTCAAACTAAGAACGATGGTTCCAACTGGTTTAAGTTCTACGAAAGCTTTGATACAGCTGGCGGATGGGATGCTGCCAACAAGGGACAAATGGGCTGTATGGTCAATGGCGATGAAGCCAAAGATAACTTTGTTGTTTGGACTGGTGATGTCTATGGTGTGCAGACCCCTGTCATTGCCGGTCAAGGACACTATGTCATTACACTTGATATGAACAACTTGACCTATAGTGTCCGCGAGGCTACAGCTTACCTCTACATGGCAGGTGATGTGAATAGTTGGAAACAGGTGGATGTCTTGGCAAGTCCCTCGTTCAATAACATCTACGTAGGTTACATGTACCTCAATCAGAATGGCTTCAAATTCTGTACGCAAGAGAACTGGAACGGAACGAACTACGGTGAAAACTTCAACACCGCTGGTGATGCTGGCAATATCATGATGACCGAGGAAGAGGGATTCTACCAAGTGACGGTGGACCTCAATAAGCCCGAGATGACGTTAGTGCCTGTTTCCACTATTGGTCTGGTTGGTGATGCTACACCGGGTGGCTGGCCTGGAGATACTCCAACAGATACTCCGATGACCTATGACAAGGAGAACCGATGCTGGAAGGTAACGGCTGAATTAGGTGATGGAGAGTTCAAGTTCCGTGCGAACGAAGCCTGGGCTATTAACTGGGGTTATGACGCTGACAATAAGTTACTGATACAAGATGGCTCGAACATTAAGGTAAGTGCCGGCAAATACCTCATCAACTTCTATCCTCTTTGCCAAGGTAAGTCTCATTTTACCATCGAGGCTGCTGAATAGGTATCACGCATAGCGTAGTCAAATAAAGAAGGCTGTAACGTAAAGTGTTTGCTTACGTTGCAGCCTTTTTTCTTAGTACTATCCTTGTATTGTATTTTTTGCCTAGCTCTGCAGATTTAATGCAGTTAGCTTCAGCAACTCAACGATTAATAATAGTATCGCTTGAAGATTAATAATCTTATTTCTTTACGATTATTAATCGTGTTGAATAGACAGTTGATTGCACTGGGATTTTAAGCGATGAAGTCCATTGAATGTATTAGGGCGTTTGTTGTTAACGGCTGAACAGTTAACTCTCCACGGCTGAACAGTTAACTCTTCACGGCTGAACAGTTAACTCTCCAGGGCTGAAGAGTTAACCGGACGAAATGCCACAGCGGACCGTTGCCTTGGCCTATGTGGAGGGTGCTACCTCGCAGGATGGCTTGGCTGACGTACGACTTGGCTGAACCTATGGCCTTGGGGAGTGGGTTGCCCTGGGCCAGGAGGGTGGCGATGGCCGATGAGAGGGTACAGCCCGTGCCGTGGAGGTTGCGGCTGCGGGTGCGGGGGGCCCGGAAGGAGATGGATTCCTGAGAGGGGATGCTGAGAACGTCGCACATCTCCTCGCCGCTGAGGTGACCACCCTTGACCAGCACGGAGCATCCGAAGCGTTGGGAGAGCTGTTGTCCGGCAGCGGACATCTCTTCGGGTGTGTGGAGCTCGTGTCCCGTCAGCAGCGAGGCTTCATCGAGGTTGGGCGTGATGAGGGTGCAGCGCGGGAAGAGTTGCTGCTCAATGGCAGCAATGGTCTCTTCCGTCATCAGCCGGCGGCCACTGGTGGAGACCATGACGGGGTCGAAGACCACGTAGGGCGGGGCATAGCGAGGGAGCACATCGGCTATCACACGCACCAGAGCGGCATCATGCACCATGCCTATCTTGACCGCGGCAGGATGGAGGTCGTCCATCACTGAGGTGAGCTGTGCCAGGAGCACCTCGGGAGGCAACGGATAGACTCCCTGCACGCCCAGGGTGTTCTGTGCCGTGATGGCCGTGATGACTGCTGCTGCATAGCCTCCCAGGGC
>JBJEKS010000098.1:7628-19810 GCA_051878755.1 Bacteroides sp.
GGCTTCGGCCAGTTGCTGTGGGGAGAAGGCTGCGGTATATCCTTGCTTGGAGATGCTGTCGAAGATGGGGCTGAGGAAGAGGTAGCTGCACTGCGGCTTCCATTCCTTCACCTCTTCGAGGGAGTGGCACGACCGGCTTACTTCGCCCCGGAAACCCGTTGGGGGCAAGGCATGGCGGCGGTTCAGGTGAACACCCCTCACAGCATACTGCTGACTGAGCGCAAAATGCTCATGCAGCACGATGTGCGGATGGAGGGCAGAGGGAATCTGGTCGAGCAGGTCGGCTATCTCCTGTGGCGTAGCTTCGGGCTTGCGCAGGTGGAGATACTCCAGTCCGTGCTGCAGGAGCGAGAGGATTTGCTCCACCTCGCGGGCATAGAAGTCGGGACGGGTAATGACAATCAGTTTCATAGGTCAATCATTGGTGAATCGTGGTCTATAGGTCGATGGTCAGGGTATGCAGGGTGCGCAGGTCAATGGTCCACAACTTATCAACGAGCGGCTGGCCGTAACCGCAGATGAGCTTGATGACTTCCGAAGCCTCCGTGCACCCCACGATGCCGGGTGTAACGCCAAGTACAGCCTTGGGAGGGTGCGGCATGTGGAGGGTAGCCTCTTCGTCAGGGAAGAGGGTGCGGTAGGTGGCGTGGCTGTCTGCACGATGAAGGAAGACAGAGACCTGTCCTTCGAGGCCGCAGATGGCACCATAGACATAGGGGATGCCCAGCAGGGCACAGGTGTCGTTAATCAGGAAGCGGGTGGCGAAGTTGTCGCAGCCATCCACCACGAGATCGTACTCCTGTACTATCTCGCGGGCATTCTCCGGTGTGAGTCGCATCGGATAGGGCTTGATGACGATGTCGCCGTTGAGCGCCTGCAGCCGGCGTGCGGCGCAGAGAGCCTTCGGTTGACCGATCTCCGACTCGTTGTAGAGTATCTGGCGCTGCAGGTTGTGGAGGCTCACTACGTCATCGTCCACCAAGCCCAGTGTGCCTACACCAGCACCGGTCAGGTAGAGGGCAATGGGAGACCCCAGCCCGCCTACACCAACCAGTAGCACCCGTGCCTTACCCAGCCTCTCTTGCCCCTCCTCTCCCAGTTCGGGGAGGAGCATCTGGCGGTTGTATCTTTCTTTATCCATAGACTTATTCTGCTTTCTTGAGGTCAAACGAAGCATCCCAATCCTTCCATACCGGTTCGCGTCCCAGGGCCTTGAGCGTGCGCTCTATCTCGCTGGCTTTGCGTTCATCGCTGACGTGAAACTGTTCCAACGTCTGCGGGTAGCTGTAGTATCCACCAGGCTCGGTCTTGCTCTCCGCGCTCATCGTGGTGACACCCAGGGTGGCCATGTGGTCGCGGATGTGGGCCGGCTCGCGGGTGGAGTAGGAGATATCCACATCGTGGTCGAAGATGCGCATGGCGAAGGTGACCTGGGCCAGTTCGCGGTCGGTCATCACCACGTTGGGCTGGAAGCCTCCGTTCTCCGAGGGGCGCATACGGGGGAAGTTGACGCTGTACTTGGTGCGCCAGTAGTGTTTCTGCAGGTAGCGCAGGTGGTAGGCCATCATGGTGATGTCGGTGCGCCACTCCTTCTCCAGGCCGATGAGCACGCCCATGCCGATGGAGTGGACACCAGCCTGCCCCATGCGGTCGAAACCGTTGAGACGCCACTCAAACTTCGACTTCATGCCACGCGGATGGTAGATGTTGTAGTGGGCCTTGTTGTAGGTCTCCTGGAAGCAGATGACGCCGTTCATGCCGTGCTCAGTCAGCTCCTTGTACTCCTCCGCCTTGAGGGGCATCACTTCAATCTTCAGGTTGCTGAAGTAGGGCTTGGCCAGGTCGAGGGCGCGGGCCAGATAGGGGACGCCCGCCTTGACGGGGTTTTCGCCCGTGACCAGCAGCAGGTTCTCGAAGGGGGCCAGCTGTTTGATGGCTTTGTATTCGTTGACCATCTCCTCCTCGGTGAGGATGGTGCGCTTCATGGGGTTGCTGATGTGGAAACCGCAATAGACGCACGAGTTGGTGCAGGAGTTGGTGAGGTAGAGGGGGATGAACATGGAGATGGTGCGTCCAAACCGTTCCTCAGTGTATCGTTTGCTCAGTCGGGCCATGGTCTCCAGGTAGGGAGTGGCCGCTGGCGAGATGAGGGCCATGAAGTCCTCCACGTCGCAATGAGCCTTGCTCAGGGCCCGACGCACGTCCGCATCGGTCTTGGCCGCAATGCGTGCCGTGGTCTCGTCCCAGGATATTTTTTCTAATTCTTCTGAAAACATTTCATTCAATTTAAAATTTAAAATTTAAAATTTAAAACGGGAGTATGCAGAACAGTACTGTGAATCATGACTTTCTTTTGGAAGTTTTGATGATACTGACCAATAACTTGATGAGTTCTTTGTTGTCAGATTGGATGGAACAAAACGAATCATCGTTGATGTAACCTGATTCATGAAGCAAAGTCAACCAATAATCAGTTTCGTTAGCCTCTTTCAGAGCAATACTCAGTTTATGAATAAAATCGTTTTTGCTCTCGGCAAACTCTGCTTCTCTGACCAGGGCGCCAATTGCGGTCCCACTTCGTAATAGCTGCTTGGACATAATGAACTCCTGTTTTTCATTCGTCAAAAACTTGTATGCCTTGATTATCCTTAATGCGAATGCTACAGATTTCTGATCCAAGATATTGTTGTCCTTCAGGTTGCCCATCTTCTCCGTCTTAAATTCTAAATTTTAAATTGCTAATTTTAAATTTTAAATTTTTAATTTTTAATTGACCTAAGGTCTCTGCTCAGCTTCATGGCGCAGAAGTTGGGGCCACACATGGTGCAGTACTCGCCATCGGTGTGGCGGCCCTCCTGGAAATACTCCAACGCGCGTTCGGGGTCGAGGCTGAGGTGGAACTGGTCGCGCCAACGGAATTCGTAGCGGGCCTTGCTTAAGGCGTTGTCGCGTATCTGGGCTCCGGGATGTCCCTTGGCCAGGTCGGCAGCATGGGCAGCAATCTTGTAGGTGATGACGCCGGTGCGCACATCCTCCTTGTTGGGCAGGCCGAGGTGCTCCTTGGGGGTGACGTAGCAGAGCATGGCCGTGCCGAGCCAACCGATCTGGGCGGCACCGATGGCAGAAGTGATGTGGTCGTAGCCGGGGGCAATGTCGGTCACCAAGGGACCAAGGGTGTAGAAAGGAGCGTTGTGGCAATGGCTGATCTGGCGCTCCATGTTCTCCTTGATTTTGTGGAGAGGCACGTGGCCAGGGCCCTCGATGAAGGCCTGTACATTCTTCGCCCAGGCACGCAGCACCAGTTCGCCCATGGTGTCGAGCTCGGCAAACTGCGCCTCGTCGTTGGCATCGGCGGTGCAACCCGGACGAAGTCCGTCACCCAGGGAGACAGCCACATCATACTGAGCCAGGATGTCACAGATGTCGTCGAAGTGTTCGTAGAGGAAGCTCTCGCGGTCGTGAATCAGGCACCACTTGCTCATGATGCTGCCACCACGACTCACGATGCCGCAGAGGCGCTTGTCAGCCAGATGCACGTTCTGACGGCGGATGCCGGCATGGATGGTGAAGTAATCCACGCCTTGCTCACACTGCTCGATGAGTGTGTCGCGGTAGATTTCCCAGGTCAGCTCCTCCACCTTGCCGTTCACCTTCTCCAGAGCCTGGTAGATGGGCACGGTGCCTACGGGTACGGGGCAGTTGCGGATAATCCATTCGCGCGTCTCGTGGATGTTGGCTCCCGTGGAGAGGTCCATCAGCGTGTCGCCACCCCACTTGCAGCTCCATACGGCCTTATCCACCTCTTCATCGATGCTGGAGGTAGTGGCCGAGTTGCCGATGTTGGTGTTAATCTTCACGAGGAAGTTGCGTCCGATAATCATCGGTTCGCTCTCGGGGTGGTTGATGTTGGCCGGGAGTACGGCACGGCCCGCAGCAATCTCGTCGCGTACAAATTCGGGCGTGATGTGGGTCTCTATACCCAGTTCGCGGCAGTTCATGTTCTCGCGGATGGCTACATACTCCATCTCGGGAGTCACGATGCCAGCCTTGGCGTAGGCCATCTGCGTGATGGATTTGCCAGCCTTGGCACGGTAGGGGAGGGCGATGTGCTCAAAGCGCAGGTGGTCGAGGCTGTGGTCATCACGGCGCATACGGCCATATTCGCTCGTAATAGAGGGGAGCTGCTCCACGTCGCCACGGCTTGTAATCCAGCTCTCCCTCATGCGAGGGAGACCCTTCTTCAGGTCAATCTGTATGTTGGGGTCGCTGAAGGGGCCGCTGGTATCGTAGATATAGACCGGAGCGTTGGGGGTCATCACCTTCTCACCGTTGACTACCTCCACGGAGGGGGTGAGGTTCACTTTCTGCATCCCCACGCGGATGTAGGGGAAGAGGCTGCCCGTCATATAGGCCTTTTCGGCATGGGCATAGGGCTTATTGTCTGTTGTCTCTTTCATTCTTTGAAAACTAAAAAGGTTCTAATGCATTTTTTTGTTGCCTGGAGTCCCGTATCTGTAGGGGCGTGAGGAGTGCTTAATCCAGGAAGGCAGTCAGGGGGGAGCTGGCTTCTGCCACGAAGCTATCGGCGGTGGCACCTAGACCGGCCTCGAAGGCTTGGCGACCGGCCTCCACGGCAGCCTTGAAGGCCTGGGCCATAGCTACAGGGTCACCAGCTACGGCAATGGCGGTGTTCACTAGACAGGCCGAAGCTCCCATCTCCATTGCTTCGGCAGCATGACTTGGGGCACCGATACCGGCATCTACAACGACGGGGATGTTGGCCTGCTCGATGATGATGCGCAGGAAGTCACGTGTCTGCAGTCCCTTATTGGTGCCGATGGGGGCGCCCAGGGGCATGACGGTGGCTGCTCCGGCCTCCTCCAGGTGCTTGCAGAGCGTGGGATCAGCTTGGCAGTAGGGCAGCACGACAAAGCCCAGCTTCACGAGCTCCTCCGTGGCCTTCAGCGTCTCCACCGAGTCGGGCAGCAGGTAGCGTGGGTCAGGGTGAATCTCCAGTTTGAGCCAGTTGGTTCCGAAGGCCTCGCGGGCCATCTGAGCGGCGAAGATGGCCTCTTCGGCATTGCGCACACCACTGGTGTTGGGAAGTAGCTGGATGTGGGGGTGAAGGACATGCTTCAGCATATCATCCTCCTTGTCGTCCAGCTCGATGCGCTTCATGGCTACGGTCACCATCTCTGTGCCTGAGGCCAGGATGGATTGCTCCATGAGTTGGTTTGAATTGAATTTCCCTGTTCCCAGGAAGAGGCGGGAGTTGAATTCCCGCCCGGCAATGATCAGTTTTTCCATTGTATATTCAAATTTAATTATATCGTATTTCTTATACCTTATTATATTATAGGAATTGTCTTATGCTATATTCTTTCTTTTCTATGATGTGGCATGTAAGGTCTGTAGTGCCTGGACAAAGCGCTGCATGGCCTCTACGGGGTTGGGGGCACGGAGGATGCTGCCCGAGATGGCAATGCCTCGCACACCGCAGGCCGAGAGTGTGGGGAGGTCGTCGAGCGTGATGCCTCCGATGGCCACCAGGGGAGTGGTGATCTGCTGCTCGTGCATGGCTTGCAACAGACGGCGGTAACCTTCCGCGCCGAGCAGCGGACTGAGTTTCTCCTTGGTGGTGGTGAAGCGGAAGGGTCCGCAACCGATATAGTCTGCTCCTTGACGTATCAGGTGACAGATGTCCTCGAAGGTGTTGGCCGTGCCGCCGATGATATACTCCTTGCCTAGCAGGGCACGCGCCTCGGCCACTGGCATGTCATTCTTGCCCAGGTGTACGCCATGAGCATCCAGCTCCTTAACCAACTCTACCCGGTCGTCAATGATGCACACTGCCCCGTGCTCGCGGCAGAGCCGCAGGGCCTCGATGGCCATGGGACGCAAGGCATCGTCAGTCTCCCCTTTGACGCGTAGCTGAATCCAGCGGCAACCACCCTCCAACGCCATGCGGATGGAGTCGAGGTAGCTGTATCGCTCGGTGTAGTGGGAGATGAACTGCAGCTGGCCGCAGCGTTCAATCAGCTGCTGCTTATTCATGTTGTCCATAGTCTCAACCTCCGCAGACGGCTTTGATGATGACGATGGAGTCGCCCTCAGACAGGGGCTTGCTGCTCCACCCGGTGCGGGGAACCATTTTGTTGTTGATAGCTACAGCCACGCCTGCTGCAGGTAGGGCGAGCTCTTCAGCCAGCTGGGCCAATGATGAGGCGCTGGTACTGGTCACTTTGTTGTTTACGGTAATGTTCATGCTCTGTCAGAATGAATGGTTTACTAATAGGAGTAAGCTACACGAAGCGTGTCGGTACCTTCGCTGTGACGAAGCATGTGGTGAGAAATCAACGGTCCAATTCCTACGGCAGTACGAGCTGCATCAGGTTCGAGGGTATAATCTCAGCCGCAAGCGGCACCCCTTGGTGTATCTACTCTGGCGGCAAAGGTAGAGGTTTTTCTTTTTTCCACAAAGAAATCATCGCTTTTTTTGTTTTCAAGAAAAAAATATGCAATAATGCGATAATCAATTAAATTTTTATTAATTTTGCAGTCAGATTCAAGATTGCCCTATTTTAGTTTCTGAAAATGATACTAAAAAACGGTCGATTCTTAATCTCTTGAAAAGATCGGTTAAATCAATTTAATCTATTAGGAATGTTAATTTGCAACTGTTAATTTTGCAGCCATGAAAAAGTCAACTATATGGTTATTAGGCATCGTGATGGGCCTCTCATTCCTCAGCTTGCTCTATCTGCAGATAAGCTACATTGAGGAGATGGTCAAGATGCGCAATGAGCAGTTCGATGAGTCAGTCAAACGGGCGCTGATGGCGGCTTCCAAGGATGTGGAGTCGGCCGAGGTGGACCGTTGGCTGCGCGAAGACATTTCTGAGGCCGAAAAGAAAGCCTGGGAGCAGACTCAGGGAAACGGAACGGTGGTCAGCACCCAGCGTTTCACCATGACCAGCCCCGATGGGCGTGTGAACCAACAGGTGGAGCTGAAGACCTTCAACGGCACGGCCTTTCCGCGTGCCATGATTTCGCGCAAGCATGGCACCAAGACCATACCGCAGACCTCGCGATCGCTGGCAGACATGATCAAGAACCGATACCTCTATCAGCGGGCACTGCTCGATGACGTGGTGTGGCAGATGATCTACAAGGCCAGCGACCGCCCCATTGAGGAGCGTGTCAACTTCAAGAACCTCGACCAGTACATCAAGTCGGGCCTGATTGACAACGGTATCGACCTGAAGTATCACTTCAAGGTGAAGGACCGCGATGGGCGCGAGGTCTATCGCTGCTCCGACTTCAGCGAGGAGGGCGATGAGAACTCCTACATGCAGCCGCTCTTCCTCAATGACCCACCGGCCAGGATGAGCGTGATGCAGGTACACTTCCCTGGGCGCAGAGACTATATCTTCGACTCAGTGAGCTTCATGATTCCGTCGCTCATCTTCACGCTCGTGCTGCTTGTCACCTTCATCTTTACCATCTACATCGTCTTCCGCCAGAAGAAGCTCACGGAGATGAAGAACGACTTCATCAACAACATGACCCACGAGTTCAAGACCCCGATATCCACCATCTCGCTGGCTGCCCAGATGCTGAACGACCCTGCCGTGGGCAAGTCGCCTGCCATGTTCCAGCACATCTCTGGCGTGATCAACGATGAAACTAAGCGCCTCCGCTTCCAGGTGGAGAAGGTTCTGCAGATGTCGATGTTCGACCGTCAGAGAGCCACGCTCAAGATGAAGGAAATCGATGTCAACGAGCTGATACGTGGTGTGGTCAACACCTTCGCCCTCAAGGTGGAGCGCTACAATGGCAAGATTGACACCGAGCTGCTGGCCGAAGACCCCATCGTGATGGCCGACGAGATGCACCTCACCAATGTCATCTTCAACCTCATGGATAATGCCGTGAAGTACAAGCGCCCCGATGTGGACTTGCAGCTCACCGTCAGCACGCGGAATGAACAGGGTAAGCTGCAAATTGTTATTCAAGATAATGGCATTGGCATCAAGAAGGAGAACCTGAAGAAAATCTTCGATAAGTTCTACCGCGTTCATACCGGCAACCTGCACGATGTCAAGGGGTTCGGTCTTGGATTGGCCTATGTGAAGAAGATTATCACCGACCATAAGGGTGCTATACGTGCCGAAAGTGAGCTCGGTGTGGGAACTAAATTTATAATTGTATTACCACTAATAAAAGACGAATAATATGGAAGAAAAATTGCACCTGTTGTTATGCGAAGATGATGAGAATCTTGGCATGTTGTTGAGAGAATACCTGCAGGCCAAAGGTTATGCAGCTGAGTTGTATCCCGATGGTGAGGCCGGCTACAAGGCTTTCATGAAGAACAAGTACGACCTGTGCGTGTTCGATGTGATGATGCCCAAGAAGGATGGCTTCACGCTGGCACAGGAGGTACGCGCCGCCAATGCGGAGGTACCCATCATTTTCCTGACGGCCAAAACGCTGAAGGAAGATATCCTGGAGGGATTCAAGATTGGTGCGGACGACTACATCACCAAGCCCTTCAGTATGGAGGAGCTGACGTTCCGCATTGAGGCTATCCTGCGTCGCGTACGCGGAAAGAAGAACAAGGAGAGCAGCGTCTATAAGATTGGTCGCTTCACCTTCGACACCCAGAAGCAGATTCTCTCTACCCCCGAGAAGCAGACTAAGCTCACCACGAAAGAGTCGGAACTGCTGGGCTTGCTCTGCGCTCACGCCAACGAGATCCTGCAGCGTGACTTCGCGCTGAAGACCATCTGGATTGATGACAACTACTTCAATGCCCGTAGCATGGATGTCTATATCACCAAGCTGCGCAAGCATCTGAAGGAGGATCCCTCTATCGAAATCATCAACATCCACGGTAAGGGTTACAAACTCATCACGCCCGACCCCGAGGCTTGATTGACCCCGTAAAGGCACACTCTCCCCTAGATGGGGTGACGATATGAAAAATCCCCTTCCTGCGTTTCTGTTACGCATGGAAGGGGATTTTTAATTCCTGAAGGACAACTACTCTTGCTTAGTCGGCCAGTCTCTTGTTGAGTACGATGTAGAGCACCAGGCCACCTACGGCCATGAATGCGCACAGACCCAAAATGGCGTTGTTGTTCACATTGCCAGTGAACTGGCATGCAATCAGAATAACGGCGGCCAAGAAGACCAGGATAAGTCCCAAATTTTTCAATAAACCTTTCATTGTGTGTATTATTAATTTTAGATGTTATACGTTAATCCATAATTGTGTGACAAAGGAAAGAATAATTCTTCAACAAACGAAATAATTTGCTGAAAAAACTCTTAATCGGGCCAAAATAATGGGTTATAGCCCTGTTTTTGCCCTATTCTTTGATGTTGAAGAAGATTTTTCGCAGCAATTCCTGTCCTAATTTCACCTCTTCGAGCTTCACTCCGCGCAGCGCTTCCATCAGCGTCTGGTTGGCTATGGGGCGGGCAATCTCCTCCAGTGCGCGTCCATCCTTGGTCAGATAGACCAGGTTGATGCGCCGGTCGCTCTTGTCGGAAATCCTCACCACCAGGTGTTGACGCTCCATGGTGTCGATAAGGCGAGTCATGCCGGGCTTGTCCTTGAAGGTGGCATTGCAGAGCTCCTGCTGCGTCACGCCGTCCTTGTCCCACAGGAACAGCAGAACCGTCCACTGCTCCGGGGTGATGTCAATCCCTTTCTGGCGAAAGTTCTTCGTCAGCTTGCGGTTTATGGCCAGCGATACCTTGCCGTTGAGGATGGCAAAAATCATGCGTATGTCGATGTTGAATTGCTCCATGGTGTCTCTTTTGCTCAATTTTCTCGGCAAAGATAGCTTGCTTTAGCGGAAATTGTGCTATTTGAAGGACAAAAAAACATTAAATGTTTGCCAAATCAAATATTATCACTACCTTTGCACCGCATTTTTTAAACGCATTATTTATTAACAATTTAAATGAGTATGAATCAATACGAAACCGTTTTCATTTTGACTCCCGTTTTGTCTGATGTTCAGATGAAGGAAGCGGTAGAGAAATTCAAAGGCATCCTCACCGCAGAAGGTGCGGAGATCGTAAATGAGGAAAACTGGGGACTGAAGAAGCTGGCTTATCCTATCCAGAAGAAGTCAACCGGTTTTTATCAGCTGATTGAGTTCAATGCAGAGCCTTCTGTTATTGAGAAACTGGAAGTTAACTTCCGTCGTGACGAACGCGTAATCCGCTTCTTGACCTTCAAGCAGGACAAGTATGCTGCTGAATACGCTGCAAAAAGAAGAAGTGTTAAATCAACTAAAAAGGAGGATTAATCATGGCACAGCAAGTTCAATCAGAAATCAGATATTTGACTCCCCCCTCGGTGGACGTGAAGAAGAAGAAATACTGTCGTTTCAAGAAGAGCGGCATTAAGTACATTGACTACAAGGACCCCGAGTTCCTGAAGAAGTTCCTGAACGAGCAGGGTAAGATTCTGCCCCGTCGCATCACCGGTACTTCGCTGAAGTATCAGCGTCGTGTAGCTCAGGCTGTGAAGAGAGCCCGTCACTTGGCATTGCTGCCTTATGTAACTGACATGATGAAATAATAAGGAGGAGACAGTATGGAAATTATTTTGAAAGAAGACGTTATCAATCTGGGTTACAAGAACGACATTGTAACGGTTAAGTCTGGTTATGGCCGTAACTATCTCATTCCCACTGGTAAGGCTGTGATTGCATCGCCTGCTGCCAAGAAGATGCTGGCTGAGGAGCTGAAGCAGCGCGCTCACAAGTTGGAGAAGATTAAGAAGGATGCCGAAGAGCTGGCTGCTAAGTTGCAGGGTGTATCACTCACTATTGCTACGAAGGTAAGCGCTACGGGCACCATCTTCGGTTCGGTTGGCAACATTCAGATTGCCGACGAGCTGGCTAAGCTGGGTTACGAGGTAGATCGTAAGATCATCGTAGTTAAGGATACGGTGAAGGAAGTAGGTAGCTACAAGGCTGTGGTTAAGCTCCACAAGGAGGTTTCTGTAGAGATTCCTTTCGAGGTAGTTGCTGAAGAGGCGTAAGCATCAAAGTTGTAAACATCTCTATAAAGAGGTAATCCACTCTCTGGTGGGTTGCCTCTTTTTTTTATCCCGGCATACTGTAACTATGTGTGTATTCGGGCGGAAAATATTCAGCCCCTACAGATTCAGGAAGATGCTTTCAACGAAAAAAAACTCCTCCCTTCACCATAAGGTAAAGGGAGGAGTTTGAAAATCGTTTTAACCCACGGGAGGGTGGGGTAGAAGATTTACTCAGCGGCAGGTGCCTCTTCGGCAGCGGGCTCTGCAGTAGCAGCAGCTTCGGCAGCTTCAGCAGCCTTGGCAGCCTCTTCAGCGGCCTTGGCAGCAGCCTCAGCAGCCTTCTTTTCAGCCAAAGCCTTGGCCTTCTCTACGTTAATCTTCTTTTCTGCTTCCAGACGAGCGTTGGCTTCAGCCTTCTTGGCAGCCTCTTCCTTCTGCTTCAGGGCAGCAAGACCGCTCTGCTTGTTGTTCTTCCAAGCCTCAAAGCGAGCTTCGGCAGTGGCCTCGTCGAAGGCACCCTTAGCTACGCCACCCAGCAGGTGCTTCTTCATGTAAACACCTTCGCGTGAGAGGATGTTGCGTACAGTGTCCGTAGGCTGTGCACCCTTCAAAACCCAGTCGAGTGCGCGGTCGAACTTCAAATCTACAGTGGCAGGATTGGTGTTGGGGTTGTAGGTACCAATCTTCTCGATAAACTTACCATCACGTGGTGCTTTTACGGTAGCAACGACGATTGAGTAGAAGGCATAGCCCTTGCGTCCATTGCGTTGCAGTCTGATTTTTGTTGCCATTTTTTCTTAAAATGTTTTTAATTAATGATTTGAATTATGCTATTATCTCGTAATAGCGGGTGCAAAGGTAGTGACTTTCATTGAATTGACCAACTCTTTCTATGAAAATCTTCGTGGATAACGAAACAAGATGGCCAAAAGGGCTAGCAATCCCATGCAATAGGGGTAATAGAGGTACTCCATGATGCTGATGGGGGAGAGTTGTGCCAGGCCGGAAGCCATTAGCAGCTGGGCTCCGTAGGGGATAATGCCTTGGATGAAGCAGGAAAAGGTGTCAAGAATACTGGCGCTCTTGCGGGCATCCAGGTGATACTTCTTGCTGATGTC
>JBJEKS010000099.1:0-3400 GCA_051878755.1 Bacteroides sp.
GTGTATTTAGTTTAAAAATTTTCTTTATATAAACCATCGTTTATAATTTTTTAGGTTTTAATGACAAACTCTTAAATTATTTATAGTCGTTTACTACAAGTTTCCGGTTTAACAGTTTTAAACGCAAATTATAGCCAGTTTTGGTAAAATGTAATGCTTAAAATCAATAATTTCTTTAGATTATAAAAAAAAGATAAACAAGAAAAAAAATAGGTTGTTCTCCTCATTAGCGAAATTTGACCAAATTACACGCTACGGAAACATTCCGAAGAAAAATAGACCACTCCACCCCACTCCGCTTAACGGTCGTTAAACATCCGCCGCCACCGCCCTAGTTGAAGTTTTATCTATCCTCACCTGAAAACCGTAACGGTGCATGCTCAAGTGCATGGTTCTGGGCAGACAGATAGGTCTGCCCCTACAGTGATTCAAGCACCGTTCAGAAGCACTGCAAACGCGGGGTGCGAGCGGGATTTACACGGCTCTTTTTTGGAAATATTTTCGGACAAACAGGATTATTCCACAAACAAAAGCGCCACTGAACTACGCAACACTTTTTCACAAATTCTCTCTTGTTTGGTCCAAAAAGCATTACAGTTATTACAGTTACAGTTTTTTTTCGCACACATACACCCAGACGAGAATAAATTTTGTATTATATATATAAATATATATATATATATTTATATATATAATACAAGTTGTAACTCATATTTTCTGGAGAAACCATAAAACAGCATCATGGTCCAAAAAAATAACTGTAACTGTAATAACTGTAATGCTTTTCAAGAAGGTCAACTAAACCCACATTTCATGCACATATCTTGACAGTTCATCCACCCCTGACTATTTTTCCACTCCACCGATTTGGATAATTCAAATTAAACCCTTACATTTGCAGAGAAATTCAAAACAACATAGTTGCAGAGAAATTCAAAACAACATAGTTGCAGAGAAATTCAAAAACAACGCCTTCTGCACGGGAACGATAAACACTTTTATTCGCAGATTCTATGGAACTACTCATCTATAAAGCCTCGGCTGGTTCGGGCAAGACCTTCACCCTGGCCGTTCAGTACATCAAGCAACTGCTGCTCAATCCTCGGGCCTACCGCCAAATCCTGGCCGTGACCTTCACCAACAAGGCCACCGCCGAGATGAAGGAGCGCATCCTGAGCCAGCTCTACGGCATCAGCGCCGGATTACCCGACAGCGATCCCTACCTCAGTGTGCTACAGACCATGCTCCCCGCCGACTTCACCGAGCAGGAGATACGCCGACGCGCCGCCGCCGCACTCCGCGCCCTGGTGCACGACTACAGCCGGTTCCGCGTGGAGACCATCGACAGCTTCTTCCAGTCGGTGATGCGCAACCTGAGCCGCGAGCTGGAGCTCAGCCCGGGACTCACCGTGGAGCTGGACAGCAACCGCGTCATGGCCGATGCCGTGAAGAGCATGATGCAGAAGCTCACCCCTACCTCGCCCGTGCTGCACTGGCTGATGGAGTACATCGGCGAACGCATCGAGCAGAACCGGCGATGGAACGTCAGCGCCGAGGTGGAGCAGTTCGGACGAAACATCTTCAGCGAGGAGTACATCGAGCGCGGAGAGCAGCTGCGCAAGTGCCTCGCTCAGCCCGACTACGTGAAGCAATACAAGCAGCTCCTGCAGGAACGGCAGAAGGCTCTGCTCGACGAGATGGCCCGCTATGCCACCCGATTCGACGAGATTCTGCAGCGCTACGAGCTGACCACGGCCGACATCAAGGGCGGACAGCGCGGCGTGAGCGCCTACTTCCGCAAGTTGGCCGAGGGCACCTACAGCGAGGCCAAGGTGGTGAACGCCACGCTCAACAAATGCCTGGAGAGCCCCGATGAGTGGGCCACCAAGAGCTCGAAGCAGCGCGACAAAATCACCGAACTGGCTCAGGAGGTGCTCATCCCCCTGCTCAGAGCGGCGGAGCAGACGCGAGGAGAGGCCGAGAAGACCCTCAACAGCTGCCAGCTCTCCCTGCAGCACCTGGGCGAACTGCAGCTGCTCAACCACCTGGCTGAGGAGGTGCACACCCTCAACGAGGAGCAGAACCGCTTCCTCCTGGCCGACACCACCGCCCTGCTCCACCGACTGACCGTGGCCGGCGATGCCTCGTTCATCTTCGAGAAGATGGGTGCCACGCTCCACCACCTGATGATTGACGAGTTCCAGGACACGAGCCGCATGCAGTGGGACAACTTCCGCCTGCTGCTCGACGAGGGACTGGCTCAGGGTGCCGACAGCCTGATCGTGGGCGACGTGAAGCAGAGTATCTACCGTTGGCGCAACGGCGACTGGAACATTCTGAACAACCTCCGCGACAACCGCCAGAACCGGCGCGAGAGCGGTCTGCCCTACACCATCCACGTGGAGACGCTCAACACCAACCGCCGCAGCATGAGCTGCATCATACGCTTCAACAACAACCTCTTCCCTCTGCTCGTGGAGCAGCTCAACGAACGCCACATCGAGCAGACGGGCGAGTCCTGCAGCGACCTTCGCCGCGCCTATGCCGACGTGGAGCAGCTCTCGCCCAAGCAGCAGCAAGAGGGCTACGTGGAGGTGAGCTGCTACGGATGGGCCTCGGAGGAGCAGGTGGAGATGACGGATGACTATGCCGAATGGACCGAGAAGCAGCTGAGCACGGCCATACGCCGTCTGCTGAAGCAAGGTGCCTCGCCCGACGAGATAGCCATCCTGGTGCGCAAGAACCGCGTCATTCCGCAGCTGGCCAGCTTCATCGACCGCGAGCTGCAGCTGCCCGTGGTGAGCGACGAAGCCTTCCGCCTGGATGCCTCTCCCGCTGTTTGCCTTATCGTGGAGGCGCTGCGCTACCTCACCAACGCCGACGATGAGGTGACCCTGCGCATGCTTGTGATGCAGTATCAGCGGCTCGTGATGGGGGCCGACCTCTCCACCGACCAGCTGATACGCGCAGAGGCCACTGCGTTGCTCCCAGAGGAGTTTACGGCCGAGCGTGAGCAACTGGCCCTGATGCCCCTCTACGAGCTGGCAGAGCGGCTCTATGAGCTTTTCAGTCTGCATCGTCTGCCCGACCAGGATGCCTACCTCTTCGCCTTCCTCGACGCCATCAACGAGTACCTGCTCGACCACTCGTCCGACCCGCTGGAGTTCCTCAGCTGCTGGGACGAACGGCTCTGCGGCAAGACCATCGCCACGGGCTCGCTCCACGGCGTGCGCATCTGCTCCATCCACAAGTCCAAGGGACTGGAATTCAAACATGTACTGATACCCTACTGCGACTGGAAACTGGAGAACGAGACATACCAGCAGCTGGTGTGGTGTAAACCGGGCGAAGAGCCTTACAGTCTGTTGCCGCTCGTGCCCGTAAACTACGGCCCCTCGAT
>JBJEKS010000100.1:0-3382 GCA_051878755.1 Bacteroides sp.
AGAGATGTCTTTCACGTTACCTTTGACTGTCGTGTTTTGCGCCAGGACAGCGACCGACATCCATAGGATAGCGGCAACAGTCATCAGCAACCTGAGCGCATTCGTTCGTCTTGATTTCTTTTTCATAATAATGAATTAAATGTTAGTAATACAGAGGGTGTTCTCATGAATTATTCTCGGTGCAAAGGTACGGCGCTTTCTGCACCGCTACCACCACAGGTAAACGAGAAAAGTAAGCCCTCTGCTTTACAACATATTGATAATCAAGACGTGTCAGCAGGCTATCGGTAAGCCGGATTGGACGTACTCAGTAGGCGCAAGGTGGCCTCTGCCTATACGTTTTGTCCATATTTGCCGAGCGAGCCCACCACTTGGGCAAAGTTCTCCTTGGCCACGATGGCCTTGTTGCGTATCTTCAGGCGGTTGTTATACACCGTCTGCGGAGAGCAGTGCAGGAAGCTGGCAATCTTGGTGCTGTCGTTGATGCCCAGACGAACCAGGGCGTAGATGCGCAGGTCGGTATTGAGCAGTTCGCCCTCGCGCAGCACAATCTGCTCTTCAGGACGCAGCAGGGCGTTGAAGTCGCTCACAAAGTTGGGATAGACGTTGAGGAAAATGGTGTCGAACGTATGGTAGAACTCCTTCAGCTCCACCTGCAGCGAAGCGGGGGTGTCGGTCTGCTGCTTGAGCTCGGCCAGCTGTCCGGCCTTGAGCTTGCGGTTCACCCCCTTGCGGTACTCATTGAGTTTGTCGATGTAGCTGGAGCAGATGGTAAAGACGTAGGCTATGTACTCCTCCTTGACGTAGTTGGACTCCCGTAGCTGCTCCAGGGTCTTCTCCTGCTCCTGCTTGAGCTGCTTGAGCTCGCTCACCGTCTGCTCCAGCCAAGCGTTCTGCTGCTGAAGCTGGGCATGGGCCTCGGTCAGGCGCTCACGGGTGGAGGTAATCTCCTGTACATGCGACGATAGCTTCAGGTTCGACTCCACCAGCAGGAGGCGCTGCCTGTTGAGCTTCTTATACAGCCGCAGGATGAAGAAGAGCAGCAGCAGGAGCACCAGGGCACAGAGGATGGAGGTGAGCAGCGAGGCCTTGAGGCGCTGTTGCTGCTGCTTGTTCCGATGCAGATAGCCCTGATGGATGCTGCTCATGGTCTGCGTGATGTCGAGCATACGGATGCGGTTCCGGTAGAGCTGAGCCTGCTGCAGGCAGTAATGAATGTAGCTGTAGGCCCGGTCGATGTCGCCCTGTTCATGCAGGTAGTGCCCCAGCTCGTAGAGCGAAGCAATGTCACGGTTGCAGATACGCACATCGGCCGTGGCCGAAAGGGCCAGGTAGTACACATGTGCTCTGGCGTTGCCGCTTCGCTCGTAGAGTTTGGCCAGTATGTAGGCGTTCATCGCATCCAGACGGCTGTCAAGGGAGGCGCTGTCAACCACCGCCTTGAGCAGACGGACCACATCGGTCCTGTCGGCCTCTGTGTCGAGTATCTTCCATCCCTTATACCACAGATACAGGGGATTCTCGGGCTTTACCAGGCAGTCGATGGAGTCGCGATAGGCCATCTCCTTCAGCAGATAGGCTTTCCCCAAGGAGTTGTCGCGATGGCCGTGGTACTGCGAGAAGTGGCTGTACAGAAAGATCATCTGGTCATAATAGTTGAGCAGATTCTCGTACGACAGTGCCTGCCTGTCTATCCCGTTCAATCCCTCTTCGGCCTCCTTCAACATGCCGGTGGCGGTATAGATAAAGGACTTTTCAATCCTGCATTCGGCCAGCCAATCCTTTCGGTGCAGCTGTGCGGCTATCCGCTGGTTGGCGTTGAGCAGGCTCATGGCCGAGTCAGAGTCATAGACCATATAGTGCTGATAGAGCTTCATGTTATGCTGGTAGCGCACTTCGGGCGATTCGTCCGACCGCTGCTTGCTGCGGCACTGGGCAATGCGTAGCTCCAGCATCCTGACTTGCCGGTCGCTGTGCAGGAGCAATTCGTCCAGCTCGCAGAGCCGTTGTTCCAGGAGTTTGTCGTTCACGTTGGCCTGCACCTGCATGGCGACCATCAGGCAGCAGCTGATAAAGGCCAACAATAGGGTTTTGAATGTGCTTTCTGTAGGTATCATCTTTTGTAGCTTAAGTTTGCCATATTGTTTATATTGCAGTGGCAAAGATAGTGCTTTTCTCCATATACGCACCACTTCCTTAAGAAAAAATGAAGTTCTCATTTGGAAAAAGCTGAATAATTTCCTATCTTTGTCGTGCTTTGCATGGTGGTCGCACGAGGTCATCCACGCGATTGACCAAGGTCACGCGATTGACCGACCCGGGTCAATCACTTGACCGACCTCGTGCGACCACCATCAGAAGAAGCTACCGACGTGATGAAAAGCTTAATTATTAACCGTTTAAATCCTATACACTATGGCTATACTTTACGACTGGTTCGAAAATCCCAAACGCAGTGAGGAGGAGGAGACCACCCTGCACGTGCGCCCTTGCTTCAATGGCACCGTAAGCACCAAGACGGTGATACGGCATATTCAGCAACGTAGTTCACTCACGCCTGGAGATGTGCTGGCGGTATTGACTGAACTGAGCGACATCCTGGGCGAAGAGTTGCAGGAGGGGAGACAAGTACATATCAAGGGACTGGGCTATTTTGCCCCTACGCTTGCAGTGGATGGGCGCGTCACGCCCGACATGCCCCTGCGCGAACGCAACCGCAAAGTGCGCTTCAAGGGCATATCCTTCCGCATGGACAAGCAACTGAAGCAACACATCGACAGCGTCAAAGTCAGCATGACACGCTTGGAGACCCACTCGCAGCCCTCCACCACCGAGGAGCGCGAACAGCAACTGACCGACTACTTCAGCACACACCCCTTCCTGACCCGCCGCAACCTGCAGTCCTTGCTCAACCTAAAGAAGACCATGGCCATCAAACTCCTGCAGCAATGGCGCACCGAAGGAAAGCTCCTTAACCAAGGCACCACCAAGCAGCCCATCTACGTCCCTGCACCAGGACACTTCGGCCGCTGAAGGAGAGGGAGCAGGTCGTGAACCTCTTCCTTGACTACAGCAAGTACCACCCTACAAGTAAATGAAGGACCTATGAGATTGCAGATGGCTGCAGGACACGCAAATATCCATCACTGTATTCGCCCAAGTGCTGCAGAGAAGCAATGATGAGCAAACAAAGAAAAAGCAGGCACCTTCTCACGAAGGTACCTGCCCGTCTGTTCACTTTATTAGAGTGAAACAATTATGTATGTAACTAATTTGAGAAAAATTAGTCTAATTCACATGGTTCTTTTAGGATATTATCTGTAGGTTTATCCTAAATATAGCATATATTCAACTCTATTATATTGCATAGTCATCTCTTTAT
>JBJEKS010000101.1:0-3374 GCA_051878755.1 Bacteroides sp.
TCAGGTAGAAGGTCTGCGGCAGGTTGTCGCTACTGTAGCCGGCACGGGTAGCAGCAGACTGAACGCTTGCCGTTACTCTGATAGACGTACCCTTTTCAGGTGTTTGCGTCATCTCATCTTCATTATTGGAACAGCTTGCGCACATGGCCGCAAGCGCTACGATTACATAAAGTTTCATCTTGTTCATAGGTTTTCTATTCATTTTATGGAGTATATCAGTTTGTTCATTCTATGCCCTCCAGGTCCCACTCTTCCAGTAGTGACGCAGTGCCCAGGGAGCCGCCATCGCCCCAGTCGTTGACTGACGTTGACGTGTTGACACTACCCGCCATGACCTGCATGGGTTCCACCTCGATCACCTCCACCTGAGGTGCTTCATACGTACGTTTTGCTTTCAATTCTTTCATTAAGATGGTTTATTAATTCGACAAAAAAAGAGGCCTCCCGCCTGCGTCACGCGAGGTGACACCGGCGGAAAGCCCCATAGGATTATCTGCGACAGAAGAGGTTAAGGCACAGCCTTTACCCCCCCCCTAATCGATTCATAGCAAGGGAGATACCTCGCAAGAGGCACGCTACCTGAGTCATCATGACACTATCCATACACTTCCTCCTAATAATAACGGCTACAAGTCAGCGAGCCACTTCTTGCCGCTCTCGGTGAAGGTCCAGAGATAAATACCTCCTACAATCAGTATCCCTACAGCATAAACAAAAACTATTACATCCATATCATTTCAGTATTTTATTTGCCAGCGAAGCGGACAAAACAGTTAATATCAATCCAAAAACAGCAGCAACCCACATACGAACATTCTGCTCATCAGTCAAAAGCGGTATGATGACACTCACAAAAATACCAGCGAAAGAGAGTTGCGCTCCTCACGCTTCTCTATCTGTCTGCTATAGTTGCTCATGCTGACCTACATCATTAATCTCGCCTGCAAATATAGCGACATTTCCCGAATATCATCACGATAGGGATGGATTTTATAGTTGTTTAGCAAACGAGGGCAGTCAACGGAACTTTATTTTTCAGCCAAAAGAGCTACAGATTCGGTTTTTATTTGTACCTTTGCCGTGGGATTGCAGGCTAATCATTCCTGCTACAGCTGATAGACTATGGGTACATACATCAACAGAGGCAACAGTGACTTCCGCGACATCGTCACGCACGAGTACGTGGACAAGACTTCGTTGATACCACGCATCAACGCCACACTCAACTCCGAGTCACGCTACAGCTGCGTGACGCGCTGCCGAGGAATCCATCTACAATCCCTATTCCGTCATGAAAGCCCTGCAACGTGGCGTGTGCAAAAGCTATTGGACAACCACAGGAGCCTACGACTCAGTGAATACATCCAGATGAACTTCGACGGGCTGAAGGACGACATCATCCGGATGCTGGCAGGTGAGACTGTTCCCGTCACCACTACCGAATTTCAGAATGACATGCATGTGATAAACAGCAGAAATGATGTTCTTACCGTACTGATACACCTCGGCTACCTGGCATACGACCGTGATGTCCAGGAGTGCTATATTCCCAACAAGGAGGTAGCTGACGAGATGAACAATGCAGTGAAGGCCACCGAATGGTCACAACTGGCAAAGACTTTGGAAAACTCCAAAGCCCTTCTCGAAGCCACCATCGAAGGCTACGAGCAAGCCGTGGCCAGAGGCATCGACCTGGCCCACGACGAGCACACCTCCTGCTAGCCTCTTTATGAGAATAGTGTATGATTTTCATACACTTTAGCGTATGATTCTCATACAATCTGCTCCCGAGAGGGGGAAAACATTTGGAATTCAGAAGGAGTGCACTTATCTTTGTCGGCAAAAAAGATAGTGTGATGAAAAAGATAGTCTGTATAATCGCGATGCTGACCCTGGGAAGGGGCCTGGTGGACGCTCAAGGAAACGACACGCTGCTGGTGGGACTGCAGGATGCCATACGGATGGCGCAGGAGCAGTCGCCCTCGGCGCAGAGCGCGCGCAATACCTTCCTGGCAGCCTACTGGAACTACCGCTACTTCCGAGCCAACTACCTCCCCTCAGTCAGCCTCACCTCTGAACCTTATATCAATAAGGAGATGAACAAAATCATGCAGCAGGACGGCACGGCCATCTTCCTCAAGCAAGACCAGCTAGGCGCCGATCTCTCCGTCACCATCAATCAGAACGTGAGCTGGACCGGCGGAAGCATCTTCCTCAAAAGCAGCCTGAGCCGCATTGACGAGCACCAGAAGCACACCACGGCCTACAGCAGCCAACCCCTGCTCGTGGGCTACCAGCAGAACCTCTTCGGCTACAACGCGCTGAAGTGGGACCGACGCATCGAGCCCCTGCGCTTCCGCGAAGCCAAGAAGCAGTATGCCGAGACGCTGGAGGTCATCTCGGCCACCACCTGCAGCCACTTCTTCTCCCTGGCCTCTGCACAGACGGAGCTGGAGATGGCACGCCAGAACTTCGCCCAGGCCGACACGCTCTACAGCATGGCGCAGGGACGCTACCGCATAGGCACCATCACGGAGAACGAGATGCTGCAGCTGGAAATCAACCGGCTCAACGAGGAGACCAACGTGATGGATGCCGAGGTGAAGCTGCGCGAGGTGATGCAGACCGTGCGCTCCTTCCTGGGACTGGAGCAGACCGTGGAGCTACAGCTCCTCCTGCCCGACTCGGTGCCGCAGCTGCAGGTGCCCCTGGCTCAGGCTATGGAGCTGGCCCTGCAGAACAGCCCCGACCCCGACTACTACCGCCGCATCGTGAAGGAGAGCGAAAGCAACCTGGCCAACGCACGGGCCAACAACGGCCTGCGGGCAGACCTCTACCTGCAGTTCGGACTGACGCAGACAGGACGCGACCTGAGCAGCTCCTACAGCCACCTGATGAACCAGGAGTATGCCAGCGTCTCCCTGGCCCTCCCGCTGCTGGACTGGGGACGCGGACGTGGCAAGGTGCGCGTGGCCAAGTCGCAGCTGGCCCTCTCGCAGACGCAGGCCGAGCAGGGGATGAACGACTTCACCAAGAACGTGGAGAAGCTGGTGCTGCAGTTCAACATGCAGGCACGCAAGGTGCACATCGCCGCCCTCACCAGCAAACGGGCAGAACAACGGCACACCGTGGCCCGCAGGCTCTACATCATGGGCCGCAGCAGCATCCTCGACCTCAACGCTGCCATCAGCGAGAAGAATACCGCACGCCGCAACAGCATCAGCACCATGAGCACCTACTGGAGCCTCTACTACACCCTGCGCAGCATGACGGCCTACGACTTTGAGCACGACACGCCCCTCACCGAGCAGCTGCCCATCCACTGAACAATTCATCCATTGAAATAACCCAACAAATAAACCCTCAACAGCATA
>JBJEKS010000102.1:0-3362 GCA_051878755.1 Bacteroides sp.
CATTCACCTTGAAAGGTGTTGAGGTGGTTCCGCTCGAAGTAATGCATGGAAAGCTTCCTATCTTGGGGTATCGGATTGCGCAACGTGTGGGGTATGTAACCGATATGCTCACCATGCCAGAAGAGTCTTATCAACTGCTCGAAGGAGTGGAAGTGCTCGTGCTGAATGCCTTAAGGGAGAAACCTCATCCTACGCATCAGACCGTCAGCGAAGCTTTAAAGGTGGTGGAACGGCTACATCCCCGCGAGACCTATTTCATCCATCCGTCACACCACATTGGTCTTCATGCGTACGTGGAATCACAACTACCGCCTCATGTCCACCTGGCTTATGACGGACTTCAGGTTCTTATTTAACAATAATAAACGCGCATCAACCTAAACTTTTATAAATATTCTTTTGCTTTGTTAGAGAAAAGTGCTATATTTGCACCAAACTTTAACGTTATACGCTATGAAGCTGAAACTCATGATACGTCTGGCCATTTTGCTTAGCGTGGTCTTGTTGTGTACGGGTTTTGGGGTCTATTCCTTCTTTCGCTTGAATGCTGAAGAACATCGTCAGGATTTTGATCTCTTCTCCTTGGTTCCGCAGGACGTGGTAGCTGTGCTTGAAACTGACCATCTGGAAGAGTTGATATCCTCTATCGACCGTATGAAGTGTAGTCGTGACGGTCGTTTTCTTTATGCTTCTGATCTCTTTGTCCTTTTGAAGGATGGCCTTCATGCTTTGGTTGAAGAGTCGGCCCATGGGCTCAGCGTTCAGATGGACAAGATGCTTCTCAGTTTCCATCATCCTGACAATCCGTCCAATCAAGTACTCTATTGTGCGATGGGCAGTGGTGATTACGATTTAATGGAGTCGTTCATCAATAAGTTCAGCTCTGCCGCATTCCCTTCGAAATATATTGATTACCGTGGCGAGGAAATCCGTATCTACCCTTTGGCTGATGGGCGTTTCCTTTCGGTCTATCTGACGCGTTCTTTTCTCGTAGCCAGTTTCCAGAAGCATCTCGTGGAACAGGTGATTGATAATCACCGTGAGAAACAGACGCTTAGTCACCTCAAATCTTTTGTTCAGTTACCTCAAGAGGGTAAGCCAAACGTGGAAGCCAGGTTGTTTGTGAGGATGACGGATGTTTATATGGGGGCTGATTCGTTGCAAGCGCAAGCACGAGTTGCTGGTTGGACGGCTTACGATCTTCGGCTTGAGGAGGAGGCTGTCTATTGTTCGGGAGTTTGTCGCGATGACGAGTACGTCAATTCGTTTATCCATACGATGAAGCAACAGCAACCCATGCAAGTGACTAGTGGTGCTGACATACCTGCCACAGCCTGGTTGTATAATAGCTATTCCTTGACGGACAAGCAGCTGATATGGGATTTCTTAGCTCGTCATGCCGCGGTGACGGATACGTTGGCTTCTCTGCGTTGGAGGGCATTCTTGCAAGAACATGCGGGTATGCAAGTGCAATGTTGCCTGTTTACCGAACCTGAGGCTGAGGCTTTGCAGTCCGTACCTCATGCAATGGTGTTGCTCTCCTTAGAGCAGCCGGAGCAGGCTCAGCGCATGATTCATTCACTTTATCCTCTCAAACGGGGTGAACGGTGGCATGTCTTACCTGACTCAACGCTTTTTGCCGGTCTCTCTGGCATGATGCCTGCCACTCCTCTCTATGTAGGATTCCATAAGGAGAATATGCTTGTTGCCAATAGTCCGGAAGCTATTGATTGTTATCTCAAAATGATAAAGCAAGGTGAGGTGATGGAAGGAAACGAGATGCATGAGAGTTTGTTGACTACGCTCTCTTCCACCTGTCGTTTTTTGATGGTTGCAGACATGCAAAGTCTTTTGCAACAGCAGTCTGAAGCGTATGTGCGTCTTATACCCCACTATTTCTTGAAGCATGCCCGCTTCTTTGGGGCCTTTACCATAGCCATCCAGCTTACTTGTGCTGATGATTTAGCTTACCCGAATCTGGTTTTTCTCTATAATGAGTAGATGGACATAAAATGATAAGGAGGCAAAGAAACCAATTAAGGTTCTTTGCCTCCTTATCATTTTATTGTTCAGCTAGCCGATGGCTAGCGTAGCACATTTACCCTCTTATGCCTCGTTCCATGGAGTGTAGGGCAGACCGAATACATCGGCCACAGCCTTGAATGTCACCTTGCCGCCTACCATGTTCACACCCTTGGCCAGCGCCGCATCCTCCTCGCAGGCCTTGCGCCAGCCCTTCTGTGCCAAAGCGATGGCGTAGGGCAGGGTAGCGTTGGTCAGTGCCAGTGTAGAGGTGAAAGGTACTGCACCCGGGATGTTGGCCACGGCATAGTGTACGATACCATCCACGGTATAGACAGGATCGCTATGGGTCGTGGGGTGAGAAGTCTCGAAGCAGCCGCCCTGGTCGATGGCCACATCCACCAGCACGGTACCGGGCTTCATCAGCTTCAGCATGTCGCGTGTCACGAGGTGAGGCGTCTTGTCGCCGGGAATCAGCACGGAGCCGATGACCAGGTCAATGGTGGGTAGCTCGGCCATGATATTGTGTGCAGAGGAGTAGAGCGTCTTCACATTCTTGGGGAGCACCTCGCTCAGGTGGCGCAGACGGGGCAGGTTGATATCGGCAATCAGCACTTCAGCGCCCATGCCGGCAGCAATGATGGCAGCGTTGGTACCTACGATACCGCCACCCAGGATCAGCACACGGGCAGGCAATACACCCGGCACACCACCCATCAGCTTGCCTTTTCCGCCTTGGGGCTTTTCCAGGAAACGGGCACCCTCTTGGATAGACATGCGACCAGCCACCTCACTCATCGGGATGAGCAGCGGCAGCGAGCGGTCAGCTTTCTCCACCGTCTCGTAGGCAATGCAGATGGCCTGCTGCTGAATCATCGCTTCGGTCAGCTCCTTGTCGGCAGCGAAGTGGAAGTAAGTGAACAGCACCTGTCCCTTCTTAATCAGTTTATACTCGGGTTCGATGGGCTCCTTCACCTTGACGATCATCTCTGCGATGGCATACGTCTCCTCGATAGTGGGCAACATCTTAGCACCTACGGCGACGTATTCCTCGTCGCTGAAACCGCTGTTAACGCCTGCAGTGGCCTGTACATACACTGTATGACCTCTCTTCACCAATTCGGCTACGCCGGCAGGGGTCATGCCTACACGGTTCTCATTGTTCTTAATTTCTTTAGGTACTCCAATAATCATAGAATGATTTATTTAATGGTTTAACGAGTGCGAAATTATAGAAAAAGTCAATACCTTGTCACAAATATTTGTATGTTTAAGAACATATCTTGTATTTTATTGCATTTGTTATACATTCAAGGTATCTCCTTTCGAGGTATAAGCAT
>JBJEKS010000103.1:0-3341 GCA_051878755.1 Bacteroides sp.
TCGTGGAAGGGCATCTTGCAGGCAAGTCGAGCGAGTACAGGGGACTGAGCGCGGCAAAATACATAGAACGCGCAGGGAAGGCATCGAAGGAACTCGGTGACGTCGTGCGGCACATCTTCTACGACTCCAGCATGCCGGCAGAGACACACTACAGGACGTGTGACGGACTGATCAATCTGCAGCGGAGTAAAGACCCCATCCTCTTCCGTACGGCATGCGAGACAGCACTGACCGAAGTCTACAACCCGATACCCAACTTCTTCATCAGCGCCCGCATCCCGCAACGGACAGAGGGACATAAGTTCCTCTCATTTGAGGACGCACAGCTGGTGACACAGACCAACAGCGTGCAGTTCAACCGACAGTTTGAAAACCGGCTCTTCGACCGCGACACGCTCCTGCTATGCCACTACGATGTCAACTTCCTCTACATCGTGTCGCTCTACGGACGAGCCAATAAAAGCAAGCAGGCCACCTGGAGGGAATACGTACGCCGGGAGTTCCGCAGGAAGATACAGGAGACCTTCAACCGTCTCTACACCTTCCGCATCATCCAGCCCCGTGCAGGCATGGACTGCCACCAGTACCTAAAGGAGCACTTCAGCCTGCTCAACGGCAAGCTGTACCGCTCCAGAGCAAACAAGAACTACCTGGTGCTGGCCCTGATGAAGGGCGAAGAGCAGAGCCAGAAGCTGTGGCAGCAACTCAACGTGAAGCCCACAGCCATCGCCCAAGAAATGGAGGAGAACACGGCCCTGCTGGACAAGCTGCAGAGTCATTTCCACGTCAGCAATCCCTTCGCACTAGAGGACGAACTGCATGTAGAGAAGCTGTCCGAGGTAGGCACACTGGAGCCATTGTCACACGAATCCGCAAAACAGGGTGTCTTGATGGTGATGATGGAGAACTTCGAGACGAAGAGAGGCAAGTTCCTTCCCTCAGGCAGGCTTGCCGTAGGCATCAAATATACGAGAGACGGCATCGAAATTGCAAACGGGTTGCCATCCGTAGGTTATATACTATTCCACACACGCAAGGATCAAGGACAACATCTGTTCCACGCCACAAGTGCGCTCCTGGTGAAAGATACTGAAAAGCTACCTGCAGACATCTACAAGAATATCCAAACTACTGACATGTATGTAGTCGTCGAGATAGATCATACAAATGAACTGGATTCGTCCTCCATTCATTCGGGGAAAAAAGCATTTACTCCTAACACCAGATATGATGCCCAGTTTGCACTGATTAGCGAACTGAGATAGAGATTTATTTTCAGCCATTCTCTTGCATACTATAAAAATTCACAGTATCTTTGCCGCATCATCTTTTAAAACGACATCATATGGCAAAAGAAGCTGAACAACAGATTACCATGAAGAAAAGACTGGAGGACATCTACCTCGATATCTCCTGGAGAGAATTGTCGAGACACTATTTCGACAAGTCCGTGTCGTGGCTTTACAACAAGCTGAACGGCAGGGACGGAAACGGCGGACGGGGCGACTTCACCAAGGAAGAGGCCCTGAAGCTGAAAGGCGCCCTGATCGACCTCTCGGAAAGAATACGCCGGTGCGCTGACTCTATCGATGCATAAACATGAAGTAATATGCCCTCCCCCATGACTCCCGAGCAACGTCACCGCAACATGGCGGCCATCCACGGCAAGGACACGAAGCCGGAAATGATGGTGCGCAAGTACCTCTGGAGCCACGGGTTCCGCTACCGGCTTAACCACCGCGGACTGCCGGGGAGGCCCGACATCGTGCTGCGGCGCTACCGCACCTGCATCTTCGTGAACGGTTGCTTCTGGCACAAGCACGAGGGATGCAAATACTACTCGATGCCGAAGACGAACACCGACTTCTGGCTCAAGAAAATGAACCGCAACCAGCAGCGCGACAAGGAGGTGCAGCACCAACTGGCCCGTATGGGGTGGCACTGCATCACCGTGTGGGAGTGTCAGCTGAAGCCTGACTGCCGCGAGGCCACGCTCCAGAGCCTGGAGCTGACGCTCAACAAGATCTTCCTGGACGACCGCCGCAAGGTGAAGCCCTACACGCTGCAAGAGCCCGACATCACCCTGGCAGCGGAGGAATGACCACACTTTTTCGATGATTCACCCTCCTTAGAAGGTTCATCCACTCCCCTGCATTCACATAGATTAAAGCAAAGTACGCGGTTATCCCAGGAAAAAGTGGTATCTTTGCAGAAAAGTAAACGAATATGGCAAAGAAAGCATACGACCCCAAATCGGCAACGTCGATACTGAACCATGGAATGATGCTGCTCGGTAAATCGCTGAAAGAACTGCATCCGGAGGCGGAGCCCCTCGGCGGAAAGGGAGGACTAGGTAAGGCGGTGGAGAAGTTCCACTACGAGTATGAACCCAACTCCGAGGCCGAACCTGACTTCGCAGAGGCTGGCCTGGAGCTGAAATGCACTCCACTGAAGATGTTGAATGACCATAGCATGGCCGCCAAGGAGAGACTGGTGCTGAACATCATCAACTACATGGACGAAGCTCAATGCGCTTTCAGCACCAGCAGTTTCTGGCGCAAGAACAAGTTCCTGCTCCTTATGTTCTACCTCCACGAAGCGGGCGTCAACCCTGTGGACATGCTCTTCAAGCTAATCCGGACGTGGCAATTCCCCGAGGAGGACCTAAAGATCATCACGGATGACTGGAATACCATCCATGACAAGATCAGGCGAGGTGAAGCCCACCTGCTGACGGAGGGGGACACGTTCTATCTCGCAGCCTGCATGAAAGGCAGCCGGGGAAATGCCGAAATGCGAGAACAGCCCTTTTCTGACGAGCCAGCACAGCAAAGAGCCTATTCGCTGAAGCAAGGCTACATCAATAAGATACTCCTTGATTCCTTCCTTGACCAGACCACACAGCACCAACTGACCATAAGCCCCACAAGGGTAGATGCGCTCCGAAAGAAATACGCATCGGACAAGATTGTACAGTCGGTCAGTTCTTATAGACCCAAAGAGACTTTCGAGCAACTGGTGGAGCGCAGGCTGAGTCCATACTACGGCAAGACCATAGCCGAAATCAGCGAAGAGACTCACACCGCAATCAATCTGAAGGCTAAGTCCTTTGCATACAAAGCCATCAGAGCCATGCTGGGCATCCAGACCCAGAGAATCCTGGAGTTTGAAAACGCAGGAATCACGGTGAAATCAATCGCACTGGAAGCCAAAGAGGACAAAGTCAAGGAATCCATGTCGTTCCCCTACATCCGCTATGTGGACATCATCAATCAGGAATGGGAAGAGTCAGATTGTTACCAGACGCTCTCCTCAAAATTTCTGTTCGTCGTGTTCAGGAA
>JBJEKS010000104.1:0-3311 GCA_051878755.1 Bacteroides sp.
TTCGCTCTTGTACTACTTTGTCTTGTTATGTAAATCTTTCAAAGATCTCGCTCTTTAAGTGCTTTCCTTTCCGAAAGCGAGTGCAAAGGTAGAGGTTTCCTAAATACCCACCAAACATTTCTACCACTTTTTTTCAAAGAAAATTGCATCTTTTTTATAACTTACTGTAAAACAGATATGTTATACAACATATTTTTTCATCTTCATGAAACAGGCGTTGCAGCGGGGTTACGTCACTATACCTAATTATATAATATAAGGCCAAAAATAGAAAATCGTTAGAAATTAGTCGCAAGCCACATCTTCATCGACCTGTTTGTGGACATAAGGTATGGTAAACACGATGCGCGTTCCATCCGTATAATGCGGATCTATCCAGATGCGACCACCGAGTTTTTCTACAGTAATCTGACAGATAGGAAGCCCCAACCCGGTACCCTGCGTATAGTCATCCAGCTTGACGAACCGCTCGAAAACCTTCTGTTGTTTCTCCACGGGGATGCCGCATCCGGTATCCGTCACGGAAAAGAGCCACTCCTCCGTAGCATCGTTGGGCTCCACCTTCAGCTCTACAAATCCCACCTGCGTGAACTTCAAGGCATTTCCCACGAGATTAGCCAAAACCTGCTGTAGGCGAATAGCATCTGTCTCAGCCATCATAGTGGGTGTGGAGTGGACGAAGCGCAACTCAACGAACGGATTGGAGGATGAGCGGAATGATGAAACCGTCTGCGTACATATCCCCATCACGTCCTGACGCTCGAACCGGAAATATTGCCTTCCCGACTCCAGGCGCGACAGGTCGATGACATCGTTAATCAGCTTGAGCAGCAGGTCGGAGTTGTGAGAAATGATGCGCACGTACTCCTTCAGGTCTTGATTTCCCTTCGTCTCGTCCTCTAGGATGGTGGAGAAGCCCACGATGGCGTTGAGTGGCGTACGTATCTCATGACTCATGTTCTGGATGAATGCCGACTTCAGCCGGTTGCTCTCCTCCGCACGGTCCTTGGCGATGCGCAGTTCTCGCTCTGAGCGTTGCAAACTCAGTTTATCCTGCTCCACCCGCTTCAGCAACGAGCGAATGCGTAGTGAGTAGCGCGTTGAGAGGGCAAAACCCACCACGAGGAGAGCGACAACCAGCAGGATAAGCATGACATACCATTTATATTCCACAAAGAACTGACGCCACCCCTTCTCTTCATTGACCAACACGCTATGCTGGGGCACCAACTTCCGGTCGATGCGGAAAGCCTCCAGCTGGCGCACATCGAATTTATACTGATTCTCGTAACATACCAGGCTCATAGGTTGCCTGTCATGCCCCTTATCAATGAAGTCGTAGATGAAAGCCGCAATTTTTTGACCTTCAGCATCATCATAGATTGGCGTGGAGCCACCTATACACCAGTAGCCGATACCCGTACTAGTCAAGCTGAAGACGGGCAGATGCGGATTGGCCTCCCGGAAGAGGTAGTCGGCATTGTTCATGTAGATGACGTTCTCACGGTCGTAACGCCAGATGCAGAGCAGCGCCACCGTACCCTTTGGCAGGGCAGCGACGGCCTCTAATGCCTCATCCATGCTCATACGGCTTCCGTCGATGTAGTGGAGCTTGATTTGCGGATAGCGGCTCTTGATGATATGCTCCACGATGCGCATCTCGCCCAGGCCTACGTAGGTATTGTCGCTGATTAGCGCAATATCCTTCGTACCAGGAAAAAAATGCTGAATGAGCCGGTAATCCGACTCCACGTCGTATTCATAATGATGATACGACTTGACGTTGAACGACTTCATAAGTTCCATGAAATCCACCACCCCGCATGGATGCTGTTCATCCACCTGTACCGAAGGGATGGAGTGGTCGCTGAGCGTGGCGCCGTAGCGCTGTCCCATGAAGCAAGCCACGGGAATCTTCTTGTACTTTGGCTCAGTCAGGGAGAAATAGCAGGCCCAGGCCTCTGCCCCCACCAGTACGATGAAGCTCGGGTCAGGGTGCTTGGCCAACAGGGACTTTAAGCGACTGAACAACTCCGTATGTCCGTCTAGCGACTGGCTTCCAAGTATTTCCACCACCGGGGTGCATTGTCCTCCCGCATCCTGATACGCCTTGACGAGTGATGAGATATAGCGATACTCATATCTGCCCTCATAGGTGTATGAGGTGATAATCAGCAGTTCGCCAGCAGTCTTAGCCGACTGAGCGAAAGCCATCGGCACGCGCAGGAAGGCACATGCCACGAGTAGCAGGCTCAATACGTATCTCTTCATCAGCGTTACTAGACAGGTTAAAATCTACAAATTCACGGCAAAAATATGCAATATATCCGATATACGAAATACTCAGCGAAGATTTTCTTCCTTCAAAACAAAAAAAACAGCGCCGAAAAGCGGAATCGTGCAGAAAAAGTTGCGAGTAAACGAAAAAGTCCCTATATTTGCAGCCGTTTTCGTAAGGGAACAGCGGAGAGAGTTCAAACAGCCCTTTTTCCGCACACATGTTTGACAAGGATGCTCGAATGGTGGAATCGGTAGACACGAGGGACTTAAAATCCCTTGGCCATTACGGCTGTGCGGGTTCAAGTCCCGCTTCGAGTACCAAGAAATTCTCTTGTAAGTCAATGACTTATGAGAGATTTTTTCTTTTTAGCATCACCTACCATCTGCTGCCGAAAATTAGGCCGATTTACATCGTTTTTACCGCTTATGTAAACCAATATGTAAACCGAAAATGCGATGAATGCGACATTTAAAGTTCTGTGTTACAACTCTAAAACTTTAAGCAATGGAGAAAATCCATTGATGATTTGCGTGAGTAAAGAGGGTAAACGTAAATATGTCAGTCTTGGCATATCCGTAAATCCTAAATTCTGGGACTTCGCTAAAAATGAGCCAAAGAGAAATTGTCCGAATAAAGAGCTAATCAAATGCCTTGTCAGAAAAGTAGCATGTTCAGATACTTGTTTCTTTCAATAATCATAATCCCTAGTTGCATTAGATTTTTGCGTATTTACGCAATTTTCTAACGTAGGGTAGCTTCGGGACTTGCATCCATTAGACGGAAGATGCTTGAAGGAGATGAATCTCTACAAAAGTTTTTTTTGCGTCATTTTGTTGCCATGTTGCAACACTTCTTGATACACAATGCGTTACGGGTGGCAACATGGGTGGCAACAACATGTACTAAAAGCTGCACAAATTCAGCCGTTTATTTGCTCAGTTAAGAAAAAAACATCATCTTTGCACTATTAATGATTGACGTGTACTGAATAAGTTGACACTTTCAATTTACCAGTATGCGAGAATACAAG
>JBJEKS010000105.1:0-3298 GCA_051878755.1 Bacteroides sp.
CGGGCAGCTTCGGCAGGAGTCTGGAAGAGCGGACCCATATCCACATCAAATCCGCAGTCGGCATAACCCGTAGCCACCACCTTGGCACCACGGTCGTGACCGTCCTGACCCATTTTGGCAATCATGATACGGGGCTGACGTCCCTCCTTCTTCGCGAACTGTTCGCACAACTTGCAGGCCTTATCAAAGGCTGCATCTGCTTTACTTTCTGATGAATACACGCCTGATATCGTTCTAATTATTGCTTTATAACGTCCTACTACCTTCTCGCAAGCCATGGAGATTTCGCCCAGGGTGGCTCGAACATGAGCGGCCTCTACGGCCAATTCGAGCAGGTTGCCCTTACCGGTCTTCACGCACTCGGTAATGGCTTCCAGGGCCTTATCCACCTCTGCCTGGTTACGACCTTCGCGGATGCGACGCAGGTTCTCTATCTGCTCCTGGCGCACGGCGGTGTTGTCAATCTCCAGGATGTCGATGGGTGCCTCCTTCTCCAGGCGGTACTTGTTCACGCCGACAATGGTTTGTGCGCCGCTGTCGATACGTGCCTGCGTACGGGCAGCTGCCTCCTCGATGCGCATCTTGGGAATGCCGGTTTCAATGGCCTTGGCCATGCCACCCAGCTTCTCAATCTCCTGGATGTGCTCCCAAGCCTTGTGGGCAATCTCGTTGGTGAGCGACTCCACATAGTACGAACCGCCCCAGGGATCCACGTTCTTACAGATGTTGGTCTCCTCCTGGATGTAAATCTGCGTATTGCGGGCGATACGGGCGGAGAAGTCGGTAGGCAGGGCGATGGCCTCGTCGAGGGCGTTGGTGTGGAGCGACTGGGTGTGACCCAGGGCAGCAGCCATGGCCTCGATGCAGGTACGACCCACGTTGTTGAAGGGGTCTTGCTCCGTGAGCGACCAACCCGAGGTCTGCGAGTGGGTACGCAGCGCCAGCGACTTGGGGTTCTTGGGGTTGAACTGCTTCACAATCTTTGCCCACAGCATACGTGCGGCACGCATCTTGGCAATCTCCATGAAGTGGTTGGTACCGATGGCCCAGAAGAAGGAGAGGCGCGGAGCAAAGGCATCGATGTCAAGCCCTGCTGCCACACCGGCACGCAGATACTCCAAGCCGTCGCTCAGCGTGTAAGCCAGCTCAATGTCGGCCGTAGCACCCGCCTCCTGCATGTGGTAGCCGGAGATGGAGATGCTGTTGAACTTAGGCATCTTCTGCGAGGTATATTCAAAGATGTCGCTGATGATCTTCATCGAGAACGAAGGGGGATAGATGTAGGTGTTGCGCACCATGAACTCCTTGAGGATATCGTTCTGGATGGTACCTGCCATCTCTTCGAGCTTGGCACCCTGCTCCAATCCGGCGTTGATATAGAAGGCCATCACGGGAAGCACGGCACCATTCATCGTCATGGATACCGACATCTTGTTCAAGGGGATGCCGTCGAAGAGCACCTTCATGTTCTCCAGCGAGCAGATGGACACACCAGCCTTACCCACATCGCCTACCACACGCTCGTTGTCGGGGTCGTAGCCACGGTGGGTGGGGAGGTCGAAGGCTACAGAGAGGCCTTTCTGACCACTGGCCAGGTTGCGGCGGTAGAAGGCGTTTGACTCTTCAGCGGTGGAGAATCCGGCGTATTGACGAATCGTCCAAGGACGGAGGGTGTACATCACGGAATATGGGCCACGGAGATAAGGAGGAATACCGGCAGCAAAGTCGAGGTGCTCCATGCCCTCGAGGTCCTCCTTGGTATATACCGGCTTCACTTCAATGTGTTCGGGCGTCTTCCAGTTGGGTTGGATGCCGTTGGCTTTCTGCCACTCCATGCCGTCGGTGGGCTGGAAGGCAGCATAGATATCGAGATTTTTAAAATTCTGTCTCATGGTTTCTACAATTATAATAAGATCTTATTGTATGCTTTCAGGGTATCCAGTACGTTGACGCGAACGTGGATGAAGTTTTCGATGCCAGCGGCTTGCAGCTCGGGCATGCAAGCGGGAGCACCTGCCACCACGAACATGGCGCGACCGTCCAGCTTCTGGAAGGCAGGGATGGCATATTCGGCATACTCATCATCGCTCGAGCAGAGCACCACAATGTCGGCCTTGGCAGCCAAAGCAGCTTCGATGCCCTCATCGACCGTGGCAAAGCCCAGGTTATCGACTACCTCGTAGCCGGCACAAGCCAGGAAGTTGCACGAGAATTGAGCACGGGCCTGACGCATGGCCAGGTTGCCAATGGTGAGCATGAAGGCCTTGGGGCGCTTGCCGCTCTGCTCCGTTTCGAGGCGAAGGGCCTCAAACTCGCTGGCGGCACGGCTGAAGTCGAGCGTCTTGGTGTCCTTCTCGCAGGTGTGCTCCTTGCCGCCACAGCAGCAGGCAGCCTCCACGGGTTGCTTGCCGTCGGCCTTCTCGGTGAAGTTGGGGTACTGGTTGGTGCCGAGCAGAATCTCCTTGCGCTTGGCCACGGCGGCATGACGAGCGGCATTGCTCTCATTGACGGCATCCTGTACCTTACCAGCCTTGACAGCGGCATACATACCACCCTCCTCCTCCACGGCGAGGAAGAGTTTCCAAGCCTGGTCGGCGATGCTCACCGTGAGGTTCTCGATGTAGTAGGAACCGGCAGCGGGGTCCACCACCTTGTCGAAGTGCGACTCCTCCTTGAGGAGCAGCTGCTGATTGCGCGCCAGGCGTTCGCTGAAGTCATCAGGTGTCTGGTAGGCCTTGTCGAAGGGCACTACGGTCATCGAATCCACACCGGCCAGGGCAGCACTCATCGCCTCGGTTTGCGTACGGAGCAGGTTGACGTAGGCATCAAACAGGGTGAGGTTGAACGTAGAGGTCTCGGCATGTATCTGCATCTTGGCTGCACAGCGGCACTCGCCGTTGGCACCCTTGTTGGGGCAGTCGCGCAGGCATTGGGGCTGATAGGTAGCCACGATGTTGGCCCACAACATGCGGGCGGCGCGGAACTTGGCGATTTCCAGGAAGTAGTTGCTGCTGATACCGAAGTTGAACTTAATCTTCTTGGCCACGAGGGCAGCGGGAAGTCCTGCCTCGGTGAGCTGCTGCAGGTATTCATTACCCCAAGCCAGGGCATAACCCAGCTCCTGGTAGATGTAGGCACCGGCATTATTCAGCGCGAGGGCATTGACGTTGATGACGCGGTATTTGGGCAGCTCGGCCGTAGCCTCAATCAGCGCCTTGGCGGTAGCCACCAGGTCGCCCTTCTCCTTGCCACGGGTGAGCATCTTGCCGATATAGTCGTAGCCAATGGAGCCACGCAG
>JBJEKS010000106.1:0-19008 GCA_051878755.1 Bacteroides sp.
CCAGCAGATGATCCACCACCTTATCCATGAAGTAGCGGTCGTGACTCACCACGATGACGCACCCCTTGAAATTGCGCAGATACTCCTCCAGCACCTGCAGGGTGACGATATCCAGGTCGTTGGTAGGCTCGTCGAGCACCAGGAAGTTGGGGTTGCTCATCAGCACCGTGCAGAGGTAGAGCCTGCGTCGCTCCCCTCCGCTCAACTTATAGACGTAGCTGTGCTGCGTCTCGGGCGAAAAGAGGAAATGTTGCAGAAACTGCGTGGCCGTGAGCCGCTTGCCGTCGCCCAGCTCAATCACCTCGGCAATGCGCTGCACCACATCAATGACCTTCATCTGCTCATCAAACTGCAGTCCCTCCTGTGAGTAGTAGCCGAAGCGCACCGTCTCACCGATGTCCAGCGTACCGCTGTCCGGCTTGACAAGCCCCATCAGGAGCTTGACAAAGGTCGATTTGCCCGTGCCGTTGTGGCCGATGATGCCCATCTTCTCATAACGGGCAAAGATATAGGAGAAGTCGTCGAGAATCTTCAGCTTCCCAAACGATTTGCAGAGGTGGTCGGCCTCAAAAATCTTGCTGCCGATATAGGAAGCCTTCACATCGAGCTTGACCTGCGCCTCGTTGATGCGTTGCTTGGCCACCTTCTGCAGTTCATAGAAAGCCTCTTCGCGGTAGCGCGCCTTGTGTCCGCGCGCCTGCGGCATACGGCGCATCCACTCCAGCTCCGTGCGGTAGAGGTTGTTGGCCCGCTCTATCTCCACGCTCTTGGCGTCAAGCCGCTCCTGCCGTTTCTCCAGGTAGTAGCTGTAGTTGCCCTTGTAGCGGTAGAGCGTGCGGTTGTCTATCTCGATAATCTCGGAGCAGACGCGGTCGAGGAAGTAGCGGTCGTGGGTCACCATCAGCAGGGTAATCTTGGCCTGACGAAGATACTCCTCCAGCCATTCGGTCATCTCCAGGTCGAGGTGGTTGGTCGGCTCGTCGAGCATGAGGAAGTCAGGCTCGGTAATCAGCGTATTGGCCAGGGCCACCCGTTTGAGCTGACCGCCAGAGAGTTGCTCCACCTTGCGGTCGAAGTCATAGATATGGAGTTGAGAGAGAATCTGCTTCGCCTTCTGCTCATACTCCCAGGCCTTCTCAGCCTCCATCCGCTCCAGCAGCTCCTCGTAGTGAGGATGCCCCTCAGTAGCCATGCAGTGCTCATATTCGCGTATCAACTCGGTGATGCGGTTGCCGTGATGAAAACAAGCCTCGAGCACGGTAAGTCCTGCGGGATACGAAGGGTCCTGCTCCAGGAAGCCCACGCGCAGGTCACGGCGGAACGAAATCGTTCCCTCGTCCATCCCCTCGCCGCCCGAAAGGATATGAAGCAGCGTGGATTTACCACTACCATTCTTGGCAATAAGCCCCACGCGGTCGCCCTCAGCCAAGCCAAAAGCAATGCGTTCAAACAGCACCAAATCGCCAAACGACTTAGTCAAGTTCTCCACTTGAAGAATAGGTTGCGCCATAACAATACATTAAAGAAAGAAAAACCTAATCCCTAATACCTAATCCCTTATCCCTAAATTATAGCTTTCCTCCAGATTGACCTCTTCACCAGCTTTCACCCGGCTCCACACCAGCCTCAGCGGGTCAACAATCTCACCGTCGGCCAGGCGTTGCAACACGGGAGCCTCCCTGTTGCCATCCACCAGGGTGCGCCATTCGTAGCCGTCCACCTCGTTGGCGAGGATAACACAGAGCACGATGCCCAGCGCAATCCAGGGGTCACGCTTCTTCCGGCTCCAGCCGGCCTCGTTGACCAGGCGCTGCAGCTGGGGCAAGTCCTCCTCCACCCCCTGGAAGTCGAGGGCAAAGCGGCTCTTCACCTCATGCTCCATGGTGGCGTAGGCCTCATCAATCTGCCAGATTTCCCACAAGCGCACTGGTATCACCTCGGCAGGGTACTTCTGCTGCAAATCGCGTATCTGCAGCGACGCAATCACCTCCTGGGCCTGCTGGAAGCCGCCGCCACGCGGCACGGTGAAGGAGCACTCTATGGCCAGGTCGCCGGCACCCGTCACCCAGCAATGGGTCGTGAAAGCCGCACCCTCCTCTTCAAACTCCTCCTTGCTGTAGGCACATCGCCACTCTCCCACCTTCATGAGCTGCGCCGAAGGACGCTGACGCAGCTCCTCCTGCAGGTTTGCCTCCGCATAGGCGCTGTTGCCCCTGAAGGCCGAGATACGGAAATTGCCATCCCATACATCGGGATTATAGAAGAGGAAAGAGCCTTCGCCATCCTCAAACTCACTCCATGCCGCGGGATAGTTCATGGCAAACCATCCACCCGGTGCTATAAAACGCTTAGTATCTTTCATATCGTTCGCATAAATTGGGCTACAAAAATAGGCGAAATCCATGAAACAAGCAAAAAAAATAGCCGATTCTCACGAACCAGCTACCTCAATCATCATCTTTGAAGGCTTGCGCCTTCAATATATTACCAATGAAAACTACTTTTCTTCTTTTGACGTTGCAAATATAAGGCTTTTATTTCAGTTACACAAATGTTTTAAGTTCTTTAAGTTAACAAGACGTAAATAGACCACAGAAAGAGAAGAATAAGAAAAAAATATCCTTTGTTTGGCCACCAGCTACCGACAATGAAATCCATGATGCACAAGCGAAAAATTAACCAAAATTTAAACTAAAGAAAAGAGAACAAGTGTAAATCTGTCAGTTTATAGTAGAAAGCATCCTTTATTTTGCTAAATCGACGATTCAGATGGGATTTTCAAGGCGTTATTCCAACTTGCAATAGCTGAATAATAAAACCGAATAGACCGTCACTACCTAATAAATTTATGCTCAGAGCAGGAAAATAATCAAAATTCCACGTCGTTAACATTATTTCAACTCTAAAATAGATTACATTTCTAAAAATATTAGTTACTTTGCAAAAAGAACCAAAATACAGTAGCGTATGAAAAGAAATTATTGCCTATCATTAGTGCTGCTTGCTATGTTTGGGACAGTTACACCTTATTCAGTCTATGCTGAACAAGTATCTACTTCCCAAATCGCCCAGCAAACAAAGAGAGTTACAGGTAAAGTCGTTGACTCACAGGGTGAACCTATTATCGGTGCCAGCGTAGCCGTGAAGGGCACTGGCACAGGTGCGGTGACCGACGTCAATGGTCAATTCAACGTAGATGCCTCCGTTGGCGCCACGCTGGAGGTATCATTTATTGGTTACCAAACCGCCACAATCAAGGTGACCAATGCAAACAACTACCAAATTACACTGAAGGATGATTCCCAGGCCTTGGATGAAGTCGTAGTAACGGCCATGGGCATCAAGAAGGAGCGCAAAGCGTTGGGCTATGCCATGGAGGACGTGAAATCAGAAGAGCTGATGCGCGTCAAGACGGCCAACCCACTCTCTTCACTCTCGGGTAAAGTGGCCGGTGTAAACATCACCCAGTCATCCGGTGCTGCTGGTTCGGGTGCCCAGATTATCCTGCGTGGTGCCACCTCAGGCTCTGAAGGAAAAGACAACCAGCCGCTCTTCGTAGTGGATGGCGTCATCTATGATAACTCATCCAGCGTGGGTGGGAACTCGGCTTTCGACGGCTCGATGCGCTCAGCCACCACCTCCTCAAACCGCGTGATGGATATCAACCCCGAAGATATCGAGAGCATGTCGGTGCTGAAAGGCCCTGCCGCCGCAGCACTTTACGGCTCGCGCGCTGCCAACGGTGTGATTCTGATCACCACGAAGAAGGGTAAGGAAGGCGTGGTAGAGGTGAACATCAACTCCAAGCTGACCACCTCATGGGCCACCAACCTGCCCAAGACGCAGAACCAGTTTGCACGGGGCTACATGGAAGACCAATATGATGCTGACAAGAACTATCTGGGTGCTGTCTTCAACGACTTCTCCTACAGCACCTGGGGCGAGAAGACCAATGCGAAGACCTACGATAACATTGGGGATTTCTTCGAGACAGGTACCATTTTTGATGAGAACATCAGTGTGGCTGGTGGCTCGAAGAACAGCAAGTTCTTCCTCTCAGGCTCATACTACGACCAGGGCGGTATCGTGCCCAAGACTGGTTACAACAAATACACGGTACGTTTCAACGGTGAGCAGAAGGTAGGACTCTTCACTTTCAACGCCAACGTGGCTTACTCTGATGCCCACACCGACCGTACGCTGACCGGTGCCGGCCTGTATGGTTCAAGCGGCAACGGCGCCCTCTATGGCGTATATACCTGGTCGCCCTTCGACAACATGAAGCAGTACCTCAACGAGGATGGTACCCGCTACCGCATGTTCGGCAACCGCCTGGATCCCTGGGATGAAAAGGATAACCCCTACTGGATTGTCAACAAGAATCATCTCTTTGACAACACCGACCGTTTCACGGGTAGCCTCAGCATCAAGGCTGACATCACGAAGTGGTGGTTCCTGCAATATAAAGTAGGTATTGATAAATACACGCAAACCAGCTCCAACCGCCTGGCTCCGAACGGCGTGCTGAAGCAAGTATGGCAGAATGGTATGATGAGCGACAACACCACGCGCTTCCAGTACCTCTCGCACGACTTCATGACCAACGTATCGCAGCGCATCGGCGACTTCGACTTGAACCTCCTGCTGGGTACAACCTTCGATGAGACCAAGACCGACCGCGTTTCGATGATGGCCTACAACTTCTCCGTGCCCAACTTCCTCTCTTATGCCAACGCTACGAGCGACAACAAACAGTTCACCCACGGTGCCAGCAAGCGCCGCTTGGTAGGTGCCTTCGGTGAGTTCCGCGCATCTTGGAAGGACATGGTTTACCTGACCGTATCTGGCCGTAACGACTGGACCTCTACCCTCCCCGTAGAGAACCGCTCTTATTTCTATCCCTCAGTAAGCGGATCGGTGGTATTCACCGAAGCGCTGAAGAAACTGGGATGGATGTCGGAGAACAGCGTACTCAACTTCGGTAAGATCCGTGCCAGCTGGGCAAAGGTTGGTAAGGATACCGGCGCATACGAAACGGCTACAGCCCTCTGGCCCGTAGGTACTTACCTGGGCGACAAGATTGGTGTGGGCAACAGCTGGACACGTGGTAATCCCTACCTGAAGCCCGAGATGACCAAATCTACTGAAATCGGTATCGAGCTGAGCTTCTTCAACAACCGTCTGCATCTGGATTACGCTTACTATACCAACGACTCGTACAACCAGATTCTCTCGCCGCGCGGCCCGCAGTCAACGGGTTACATCTTCTGCTCCATCAATGCAGGTAATGTATTGAATAAAGGTATGGAACTGAGCATCTCGGGTACTCCGATTGAGACGAAGGACCTCCGTTGGGATGTGGCCCTGAACATGGCCGGCAACCGTGGTCGCCTGGAAGGTCTGCCCGAAGGTATGGACATCATGTATGTCACCGACGTTCAGTATGCCGGTGCAAAGGCAGCCTCCTTCAGCGGTGGCAACTTCATGGGTATCTCCGGCGGCCGTTGGGAGCGCAATGAAGACGGCCAGCTGATTCTGGACAAGAACGGTATGCCCACCTATGTGACAGACGTAGCCGTAGGTAACCGTGAGCCGAAGTTTACTGGCGGTTTGAACAACACCCTGACCTGGAAGGGATTTACCTTCAACATGCTGTGGGAGTTCCGCGTAGGTGGTGACGTGGTCAACGGTACAAAATATGCCATGGACTTGGCTGGCGTGAGCGAAGAGTCGGGTCAGTGGCGTAACCAACCCCTCACCATCTCAGGCGTTGATAAGGAGGGCAACCCCGTGAGTCACACGTGGGAAGCAGACAAGGCTTATGAATACAGCGGTGCCATGACCTCAGGTTACAACATCATCAAGGACTTCTATACGGGTTACTACACGAAGGAGACGAGCAACTACATCACGAAAGTCAACTCGCTGCGTCTGCGCTCCGTATCGTTATCCTACGAGCTACCCAAGAAGTGGCTGCGCGAGAAGATTGGCTTCGTGAAGCGCGCCTCTGTCTCTGTAGCTGCTACCAACCTGCTGCTCTTCACCAACTACGACGGCGATCCTGAAGTAGCCGCAGCCGGTGCCGGTGTGGGTGGTTCATCTTCTGTAGGCTTCGACTACTGCGGTGTACCTGCTACCTCCACCATGTCGTTCGGTTTGAACCTCACCTTCTAATCATGTTGAACTATAAAATGAAGAACTATATGAAATCAATGAAATCATATCTTGCATGCGGCGCAACGCTGCTGGCATTCTCCCTGACCTCGTGCAGCGACTGGCTCGACTGCAACGTGGACCCTGAGAATCCTACTTCAGAGAGTGCAGCCTTCCAGAACCGCTTGGCGCATATCCAATTCTACACCAACAGTGCCAACCAGTTTGCCGCTTGGCGAAACTCATTTGCATGTGGTGACTGGACGCGCTACAACGGTGGCGGAACCTACCAGAACATGTCTATCTGGTATCCCACAGAATCTATCGTCACCACACCCTACCAATGGTGGTTTGTAGGTGCCTGTGCCAATATTGGCGACATGTACACGAAAGCCATGGCAGCCGGTGCATGGCACTATGCCGGTGCCGCCAAAGTGATTCGTGCATACGGTCACATGCTGATGACCGACCTCTATGGTGAAATGCCCTACACCGAGGCAGTGGGCGAGAGTGCAACCCCGACTTACGACACGGGTAAGGTCATCTACCTGGGTTGCTTGGCCGACCTGGATGAGGCTATTGAGCTGCTGCAGAAGTCACAGGATCCCACCGTACCTTCACTGCAAGAGGGTGACTCCTGGAACAACGGTGATGTGCAGAAATGGCAGAAGCTAGCCTACCTGCTCAAAGCCCGCTACTGCAACAAGCTCTCCAAAAAAGCTGCAGGAAGCTATAAGGAGGGCAAATATGACGAGGCCACTATCCTCGACTGCCTCACGAAGGCCATGCAGAGCAACAGCGACAACACCATCGTGAACCATACGGATGCCAACTCGAAGACGCACGACGTGCTGGGTTGGGATGAACCCGTTGACTACTCTCCGCTCTACTCCGTCAGCGGTATGAATGCCGGTTACTACGTTACGGAAATGCTCTACAACAACTTGACGAACTTTGCCGGCTATGGCGTGGAGGACCCACGTGCCGACCACATCATCCCCTGGCAGGTATCCGTGAAGTCGGCCAACACACCGGCCAACATCAAGTGGAACGGCGAATGGCGTCGCTCACTGGGTATCGACATGACCTCAGGCTCAGCCCCCAACCTGACCGGCGGCCCGTTGCGCTCCAACTTCGGCACAAACGCAGCAAAGCCCCAAAGCGGCAATCACTGGTGGATTGACTCTGATTCCGAAGCTCGTCTTGGAGATACTGTTTACGTTGAGCAGACAAGCTGGAGTAAAGGCTATGCTGCCAAGATTGACCTCCTCTACCGCCGCAACGGTACGGATGCCTCACGCGAATCGGGTACGTTCTACACCCGCGTATCGGCTCCTACCTACATCGGCACCTACATGGAGGCATGCTTCATCAAGGCCGAAGTGCTCTTCAACAAGGGCGACAAGAGCGGTGCGTTTACTGCATACAAGGAGGGTATCAAAGCCAGCATTGAGCTGATGAACGACAAGCTGAAGGTATGGTGCAGCGAAGACGAGAACCTGGCCGACTGCCCCTCGTTCACTCCGATAAAACAGGACGACATCGACAACTTCCTGGCCAACGGTATCGGCACATCAGCCGACATCACACTGGGTAAAATCATGACGCAGAAGCGCCTCGCCATGATGTTCTCCATGGAGAACTGGAACGACATGCGCCGCTACGACTACGATCCCGAAATCTTCTTCGGCTGGGGCATCCCCGCTGCCCACGAAGTAAATGCCGGTGCCCAGAAAGCCATCCCCAACGGCAAGACTTTCCGCCGCTGGCGCCAGTGCTCTCACGAGTACAAGTACAACTCGGCCAACCTGCAGGCCATCGGTCAACTGGTTCCGGGTGCCGACATGAGCTACGAAGATGGCTGGAACAAGAAGGATGATGCATGGACCATCAACGTATGGTGGGATTCCGACCAGCAATAATCGCAACTGACCTTTACAGTAGGATAGTATAATGACAGCGGCCGATTCATCACAGAACCGGCCGCTGTTTTTTTCGCGTACACACAGGCAATGTTATAGGTTCTTATGCCATTGAGTTGAAGTAGCTCTTAGCATCGCCTGTAGGGGCAGACCTGCGTGTCCGCCCTGGTTTTGCAACTCCGAGCAGAAGAAAAAACCGGACAAGTAAGTCAGAAACAGCGCTGCAGTAAGTACCTTGTTCCTCTAATCAATCTCTAATCTTTCTCTAATCAAACTCTAATCAATCTCTAATCCGGGATTAGACCTGGATTAGTGTTACTTTAGACTTACTTTAGACTTACTACGGACTTACCTTAGACCTACGACCTAGTTGCGACTGCCTTACAACTTCCAGGAAAGAACATAAATTGACGCATAATGTTCGATTCTTCGCATAAATCTAAATTCAACACTATACAGAACAAAAAGTAAACAATCCAGACAAACAAAACACATGACCTGGGCGATGTATTTCAATTCTTCCTCCACGATTGCATTGTAATCCGGACAAAATGATTATCTTTGCGCAGTCAAAGTGAACCAACGTCAACCTATATGAGTAAAAAGAGATTGCCATCAATCGACCTGCCTGACTATATAAAGCAGTTCCTCCGTCCCCTCTTCCGGCTGTTTTTCGTCAAACAGTGTCCTGTCTGTGGGGGACTCCTCAGAAATGGGGAGGAGGTGATGTGCCTGAAGTGTGAGATGGGATTGCCGCTCACGGGCTTTGGGGCGACACCCGGCAATCCGGCGGAACAGCTCTTCTGGGGCAAGCTGCCCATCGAGAGGGCATCCTCCTTCTTCTATTACCAAAAAGGGAATGACTACACCCAGCTCATCCTCCATCTGAAGTACAGGGGGCGGAAAGACATCGGTCGCACGTTGGGCAGGATGGCCGGAGAACAACTACTGAAGGAAGGGTTCTTCGAAGGCATCGACCTGCTGGTTCCCGTGCCGCTACACCCCAGGCGGCTACATCAGCGGGGCTACAACCAGAGCTGCTGCATTGCGGAGGGCATCGCAAAGGCCACGGGAATCCCCGTCGAGACGCATTGCCTCCGCCGCATCGTCAATACGCAGACGCAGACACACAAGCAAAGAGTGGAGCGCTGGGATACGATACAAAAGGCCTTCGCGCTACGCCCAAAGGCCGCGGTTGACGGGAAGCACCTGCTCCTCATTGACGATGTGCTCACCACAGGAGCCACGCTCACAGCCTGCGCCGAGGCCATCCTCCAGGCCTCCACAGCCCGCATCAGTGTCTTTACCCTCAGCATGGCTCACCGACGTTGAAACACAGAGGGACACCTGCGCATCCGACGCATGAGGTAAAGTGTGCGGTCATGGCCGTCATGAAGAGAGCATAAGACTTTCTACTCCGTCTGCTCCTCTGGGTAGTTCACCAGATAGAGTGTGCCGGTGGCGCGCGTGAAGGCCGTATAGAGCCAGCGGAAGTAATCGGGCGTGAGATACTCCTCCGAGAGATAACCCTGGTCAAGGAAAACATTACGCCACTGCCCACCCTGTGCCTTATGGCACGTCACGGCAAAGGCATACTTCACCTGCAAGGCATTGAAATGGGGATCCTGCTTCATCTTCTTCATGCGGTCACGCTTCAAGGGAATGTCGGCATAATCCTCCATCACCGTCTGAAACAACCGGTCTCCCTCCTCGCGCGTCAAGGCCGGTGCCTCGCTGTGGAGCGTATCAAGCAGCAGGGTCACCTCCATCGTGTAGTCATCATAATCGGGGAAAGCCACGGAAACATCGGCAAAACGGAAACCATACATCTCGCGCGTGCGCCTCACCCGACGAACAACGACCTGTTCACCGTTGGCTATAAAATCAATCGGGCACTCCTGCTTTCCGTCCGCCTCCTGCTCCGTCCAATAGTAGTTGTTCTTGGCCACCATGAGCATATCACCCGATTCGAGCTCATCTTCGCACCAAAGGATGCGATTCCTTATACCTATATTATATATATTGGCCCGTTTATTGCTCCGGCAGACGATAATGGTCTCGTCTTTCCCGTCGCGGCCATAACAAGCTTCAATCTCCTCCAGCAATTCATTGCCGCTGACCACACGCACATCGGGAAAGCCGGAGATGCGAATCTTAGGCAGCGACCAGCACTCATCTGCAGCAATCATCTCCCTGAGCCGCGTGGCATTCCAGAGGATGCCCGACGATTCGCCCTGCCTCACCACCTGCGTAAGCTCCACCTCCTCCACCTGTAGCCCATAACCCCGCAAGGCATCAGCTGCGAGTGCTGGACTCAGCTCCTCCCCTACGGGAGGTAACTGGGCAGCGTCACCAATCAGCAACATACGGCATCCCTCACCCGAATAGACATAGTGCACCAGGTCGTCCAGCAAGCGCCCAGTCCCAAAGAGCGAGCCCGAGAGACCGTCATTGGCTATCATCGATGCTTCGTCAATGAGAAACAGGGTATGTTTCTGCAGATTGTCGGCCAATGCGAAATTATCCACAGCATTATCAAAGCTACGCTGCCTGTAGATTTTCTTGTGGATAGTGAATGCGGGGTGATGGGCATAGAGGGAGAATACCTTGGCCGCCCTTCCTGTAGGTGCCATGAGGAGACACTTCTGTTTCAGGGCATCCAACGCCTGAACCAGCGCAGCAATCAGCGAGGTTTTACCCGTTCCCGCAAATCCGCGCAACAAAAACAGCGCTTCGCTTTGCGTGGAAACAAGGAACTTTGCAAGCGATTTTATGGCCAATTCTTGCTCAAATGTGGGCTGATAAGGAAAATATTCCTTAATTTGTCTTTCCAAATAGTTATTTATCATTTCTACTCTATAAAAAAATGGGCGGAATTATCGTTTTTAAATTTATTTCTTTTAATTTTGCGGTGCGAATATAACAACTAAAAAAAACATATTTATCATGAAAACAGTTTTTAATGTAGTTTTAGGTCTCTGTGCATTGGCCTTGGTCTATATCTGCTATGCCAGCATCATGGGTCCTATCGACTTTGAACAAGAGAAAAAGCACAGAGATGCAGCGGTTATCGCTCGCTTGATTGACATCCGTAAGGCGCAAGCAGAGTATCGTACCCGTCACAATCAGCAGTACACGAACAATTTCGACTCGCTGATTGATTTCGTGAAGCACGACAGTCTGCCCTTCATCTTCAAGCAGGGTGAATTGAACGACAAGCAGCTCGAAGATGGTCTGACTGAGAAGAAGGCCATCGCCATCGTTGAGAAAGCCAAGAAGACTGGCAAGTACGACGAAGTGAAGAAATGGGGCTTGGAGAACTTCAAGCGTGAGACCATGTGGGTGGCCGTGAAGGATACGGTGTTCCCCAAGGGCTTCAATGCCGACTCTCTGAGATACGTTCCCTTCGGAAACGGTGCTCAGTTTGAAATGGCTACACGCAACGATACCGCCAAGTCGGGTGCTCCCTTCTGCCTGCTCGAAGTGAAGACTCCGTATGAGGTTTATCTGAACGGCTTGAACGGTCAGGAGATTGCTAACCTGAAGGACCTGCAGACCAAGCTCGGCAGATACTGCGGTCTGAAGATTGGTGACCTGGAAACTGCTAACAACAACGCCGGCAACTGGGAGTAAGACTCCTCCCCTTTGCGTAACAACCCATTAAAGAGTTAGAAGAGTGAGCAAGCCGGCCACGTACCGACTGATGCCACCCTTCTAGCTCTTTTTATTATTGCATAACAACCCTATTCAAGGAAAATGAACAGCGCCACAACCTCTGACACGTTGCCCACACTACTCATCCGTCTAGGCACAGACGGATTTTATTTTGCTACGCTTCACTCATCGGACCACTCCAGGCCCACCATAGCGCAGTATGCCATCGATGAGACGCTATCCATGACGGCCAACATCAAGCAGTTCGTCAAGGATCAGCAGTGGCATACCCACTCATTCAAGCGGGTGGAGGTCATTGTGGCTACTGAACGTTTCACGTTGATGCCGCTAGACCATTTCGAAGACGAACAGGCAGATATGTTCTTCGGTTACAACCTCTCACCGCGCGAAAACGAGGAGGTCGGCTACGACATTCTCTCTGCGAGCAATGTGGTGGTGCTCTTCGGCTACGACCGTAGCGCAACACGCTGGTTGAAAGAGCAGATTGGACCTGTTCACCTGCAAGCGGAGGCATCGCTCCTCATCGAACAATTTGCCGTAGCCCAACGAGGGAAGTCCACGCAAGCGCTCTATGCCCATCTGGCGGAAAGCACGATGGAACTCTATGCTTTCCAGGGAGACAAGCTCCTGCTGGCCAACTCACAGCGGTGCAGCAGCGCTGCCGACCGCCTCTACTTCCTGCTCTACCTTTGGAAGCAGCTGTCGTTCGATGCGGAGCAAGGAGAAATTCACCTCTTCGGCGAGCCAAAAATCATCGACCCTCTCGTGGGGCAGCTGCGAAAATACATCCGTCACGTCATCCCCATGGATGGTGGCCATACGTTAGACTTCAAATATTTTATCTCATGCGAGTAATCAGTGGTATCTATAAGCGCAGGCGCTTCGATGTGCCGCGTACGTTCAAGGCACGTCCTACTACCGACTTTGCCAAGGAGAATCTGTTTAATGTGCTCAACAACTACTTTGATTTTGAGGAAGAGCAGGTGCGTGCGCTCGACCTCTTTGCCGGAACAGGCAGCATCAGCATCGAGCTGGTGTCACGCGGCTGCGCCGAAGTGGTCAGTGTGGAGAAAGACCGCGACCATTACGCCTTTATCTGCAAGGTGATGCGCGAGGTGAAGACCGATGTGGACCTGCCCATCCATGGCGATGTCTTCAAGTATATCCGTGGATGTAAGCAGCAGTTTGACTTCATCTTCGCCGACCCTCCCTATGAGTTGGCCGAGCTCCCTACCCTACCCGACCTCATCTTCGAGCACCAGCTGTTACGCGAAGGCGGCCTATTTGTCCTGGAGCACGGCAAGAAGAACAGCTTTGAGGAGCATCCACATTTTGTGGAACAACGGGCCTACGGCAGTGTCCACTTCTCTTTCTTTCAGTAAAATAAAAGGGTAATCAGAGCAGCGGTGCCATGAGGCGCACCACGCTCTCCAAGGCCTTCAACCGCCACGGGCGCTGCTGCCAGCTCTTCAGCAACACCTGTACCGCCTCCTGCTGGTCGCGGAGAAAGATGTCGCGCACGGTAGGGGCCGTAGCCGCATCATAGACAAATGCGTTCACCTCAAAGTTGTGCTCGAAACTGCGGAAGTCCAGGTTGGTGGAGCCCACGGTGTAGAGCATGTCATCGCTGACTATCAGCTTGGAGTGCAGGAAACCCGGCTGATAAAAATAGACCTTGACACCGGCGGTCAACACATCCTTCAGGTAAGAGCATGAGGCCCAATGGGTCAAGCTGTTGTCCGCTTTTAAGGGGAGCATCAAGCGCACATCCACCCCGGAGAGCGCGGCACTCTGCATGGCGATAAGCAACGACTCTGTGGGGAGGAAATAGGGTGTCTGTATATAGAAGTAGTGCCGGGCCTGGCCCAAAGCCATAAGCAGTCCCTGCATGACCTCGCGCCACGGGCTGACGGGGTCGCCCGTCACCACCTGCACCAACGATGTGCCGCAACACTCCATCTTTGGGAAATAGGCTCTGGAGGTAATCAACGACCGGTCAACAAAAAACCAATCCAGCAAGAAGGTGGTCTGCAATCCATGCACGGCCCTTCCCTCCAGCCTCAGGTGGGTATCTCGCCAACATCCACTACCGATTCCATGCACGTAGCGTTCAGCCAGGTTCATGCCACCCACAAATCCCACCTTGCCATCCACCACCACAATCTTGCGGTGGTTACGGTAGTTCACCTTACTGGTAAACAGGGGGAACATCACCTTCAGGAAGCTATGCACCTCGATACCCTGCATCTTCATCTCCTGGAAAAAGGCACGGGGCACACGCCAGCACCCCACATCATCATAAAGCACCTTCACCTCCACTCCCTTACGGGCTTTGTCAATCAGTGCATCCCTGACCAATCGCCCCACAGCATCATCCTCGAAGATGTAGAATTCCAGGTGAATGTGATGCTCAGCCTGGGCAATAGCCTGCAGCAGTCCCTGCAGCATCTCTTCACCTGAGATATAGACCTCCACCTTGTTGCCGTCGAAGGGGAAGGACTGATTCGTCTGATGGAAAAAGTCAATCAATCGCGCATACCTGTCGGGCAAGACGACATCCTCCTGCGAGAGGTATTCAGCCATCGGCTTCTTAAGCAGGCGGCTGTAGCTCCTGCGACTGATGATGCGCTCGTGACGGTGACTCCTTCCGAAGAAAAAATAGAGAATGAGCCCCACCACAGGAAGAAACATCAAGACCATGACCCACGCCATGGTCTTGACGGGATTACGATTGTCAAGCACAATGACGACAATCGTCCCGATAATCAGCCCGAAGTAGAGTAGATTAAACGCTACCGAGGCTATTTCTTCTGCTATGAGCGCCCATTCAAACATACTTTAGAAGGGACGGCGTCCGCCGGCGGGAGGCCCCATGGGACGTCCATGCCCACTGCCGCCAAAGGGGCCGAAGCTCTGCTGCATGTTCTTCATCTTTTCGCGGGCAGCCTTGCTGCCGAAAATGTTGAGGCGGTAGATGAAGTGGAACATGCAGTAGCTGTTCACGCCGTTGTACTGATAGACGGAACGGCCGCTGGAGGTCAACGAACGGGTGATGTTACTCTGTTTCTTGAGGATATCGTACATCTCGAAGCTTACCGTGGCATTGCCTTTGAGGAAGGTCTGCGAGAGCTGTGCGTTCCAGATCAGTTCATCGCGGTTCATGCTGGTATCTGAATAGCCGCGGCGGCTCTGGTTGGCCATATTCGTTGAAATCGTCATGCTCCAAGGCAATGTGAAAGTGGTCGTTGCTCCGTAAGAAAAGTTGTAAGGTTCCTGGTTGTTGGTAGGGGTCAGCTTGTCTTTTTCCGCCGTGTAGGAGAAGGAGCCGTTGATACCAAACTCAAACCAATCGTTGCGGAAGGTACCGTTCAGACGCTCACTCAGGGTGAGGTTGGTCGTGGTATTCTTCTGCACCACCTTGTCGTCTGAGGTCAGATAACCCACATTGTTGGCATAGTTCACGTTGGTGAAGGAGCCTACAGTGAACTTCTTGTTCTTCAGCGCCGTGTTGATGCCAAACATTCCGAAGGCGTTCCAGTTGCCGTTGATGTTCTCCGGCTTCGTTGTCCATGCACCAGTTGTGGCATCATAGGAGCGCATGTTACTGATGCTGTTCTGCACCACCTGGATGCGTCCATGAGTGAAGATACCCCGTTGATGCTCAGCATTGTAGGTGTTGTAGAAGAGCATCATGTTGTGGGTAAAGGAAGGCTTCAAGCCCGGGTTACCCATGACGATATTCAACGGGTTAGAGTTGTCGGTGATGGGGAGCAACTTCTCCATACTCGGCTGACTGCTGCGACCACGGTACGTAAAGCGCAACTGACTGGTCTTGTTGAAGCGGACACGCAGATCGACATTAGGAGCAAAGTTGGTGACATTGCGCGTGGTGTCTGTCATGTAGTCTCCCTTACGGTAGGAGAGCACCGTGTGCTGGGGCAACACCGATGCACCCACATTGAGTTGCCAGATGGGGCGGACAAAGCGCAAGCCCATCATGGCTTCGTGGTTGTAGTATTGATATTCGGCATATTTACTCTGCTCCTCGTCTTTCAGTTGTTCATAGCCGTTAGGCAGGGCTTTGCCAAAAGTCCACTCACTACCCAGGTCGTAGGTGCTCTTGTCGCTCTCGCTGTACTGATACTGGAAGCGGTAGCTGAACTGCAGGAAAGTAGCCTTAGCGATAGGTTCGCTGTAAGTCAGACGGGCTGAATAGTTCCAGTTAGTCTTAGGAGTCGTAATATAGCGGCGGATGATGTTGTCCTCCGTGCCCTCAGCAAAGTAGTGGGTGTTGACCGAGCTATACTGATCACTCTCGCTGTCACTGTATCCACCAGTCAGACGCAGAGTCAGGTTGCGGCCTTTGGAACCCAACTTGCGGTTAATCTGCAGCGAGGCATCCGTAGAGAAGGTATTACCATCCGATGAAGAGAGGTTCTCACTGGCGTTCACGCTGATGGCCTTCAGTTTACTCAAGGCACTCTCCTTGTTCTCATCCTCTTCATCAGCCAGCAGATTGCTTTGGCTCAGATCCTTCAGATAGTCGTTAGGGTTAGTTACAACAGCAAAAGGATCACTGTTGAACGTTGCAGAAACCGTATTGCCGTAGCTGTCGGTCTTGCCGTACGATAGGTTGGGGCGGAAGATGATATTGGTCAGCGAGTCGGGCTTCCACTCCAAGCGGAAATCGGCGTTAAACGTATTATTGGTGCTCTTCGAGTGGGAGTTGGAGTTGGAGAACGAAGAGCCACCCGAGGGGAGGAAGTTTTCTGCATAGCCCGTGCTTACAGCATCATTGCCACGGTAGTTATAGCGCACGCTGCCACCCATGTCGAGCTTCTTAGTCTCGGTAGCAAAGTTCAAGCCCAGCTCCTTGGTGGCCGTCAGACCATTGTTGCGTCGCCAACGGGGCCCACCACCGCCACCAGAGAATCCCTGGTCGTTGACGTTGTTGGCACCGGCAATCAGTGACACCTGCGAATGGTCGCGGAAGTAGTTGATCATGGCACGCTCCATGTAGCGGTCTTCGGTACCTACCGAGAGGTCGATGTTACCAAAGACACCCTGATTCATACCCTTCTTTACCGTGAGGTCGAGCACAGTCTCTTCTTCGCCGTCATCAATACCGGTGATACGGGCCAGGTCGCTCTTCTTATCATAGGTCTTCAACTTATCGACCATGTCCACGGGAAGATTCTTCAAGCCTGTCTTCACGTCGCCGCCGAAGAACTCCTTGCCATCCACCATCAGCTTCTTGACCTCCTTACCATTAATCTTCACATTACCATCTTCATCAACCTCTGCACCGGGGAGCTTCTTGACCAGCTCCTCCAGCATGGCCCCTTCGGGCGTACGGTAGGCAGACGAGTTGAAGGCCACGGTATCTTCCACCACCTGCACCTGGGGTGCCTCGGCCGTTACCACAGCCTCCTTCAACAGGACGGCATCACTCTCTAGCGTCAAGGTACCCACGCTGCAGTTGGGCGCTGCATCGGTCAGCTGCATCGGTTTGAACAGGGGCTTGAAGCCGATATACGACACCTTCAATACATACTTACCGGCCTTCACCTTGGGCAAGGTGAAATAACCTTGGTTGTTACTGGCTACACCAGCCGACTGGGCGCTGTCGGGCAGATGGAGCAACTGCACCGTAGCCTGAATAGCCGGTTCACCCGTGTCTTCCATCACTCGGCCAGCCACTTGAATCTGTTTGGTTTGCGAAATAGCAGGCACTGCTGCAATCAGCAGCAACAAGCCGGCAATTAAATGTTTCATGCAATTATTCATCATATTATTATTTGTTTCTCCTCGTGGGTTTTCGTTCACAACACGTTTGACACACACCATGGTCAAAGGTTTAACACTCCAGGAGGAAAAAACAGAATTTTAACGACGTTTTCCCTTAAAAAGAGCATCAACCGTGGCTTTCTTGATACCAAACTCCAGGCAAAGCACATTGAAAATCAGAAAGACCAGAAACGAGGAGGTATCTACGGTCTGGAGGTCACCCTTCAGCACACGCCACAGCATACCGCCAAAGAGAAAGAGCACGGTCAGAAACATGGCGTTGCGCACCGCGCGGTTACGAATCGCCACGGTCTCTGCATTCTCATGCTTCGTCAAGGCAAAGATAATCATCAGAGCCCCCATCATCATCAAGAGTTTAGAGCACTCTTTATAGAAGAGCAGGTTGGTATCATTAACCCGGCCCATCAAGGCCATCAGGAAAGGGAGCACCAAGGCTAATGCCATGACGACATAACCCATGGGGCGACAATAAACAGGTAAAAGCGCTTTCATAAACAGAAAATCATTAATTCATTCAGTTTTAAGGTTGCAAAGATACGAGTTTTATAAAGAAGCGCTATCTTTGCAGGCATAAAAAAACAAAACATTGCAACTGATGAATAAACAAGAAGTGATTCTCTGCGACAGGCTGACCCAGAATCTGAGTCAAGCCATCGCCCGTATTCCCCACGATCGACTGTTTCTGCTCACCGACGAGCACACCCACACACTCTGCCGTCCATTGCTTGACGAAGTGGAAGCACTAAAGCAAGCTATCGAGATTGTGATAGGTGCCGAAGATGTGAACAAGAACCTCCAGACCCTGGCTGACGTATGGATGCAGCTAAGCACCCAGGGAGCCAGCCGCAAGTCGCTGCTCATCAACCTGGGTGGCGGAATGCTGACCGACCTGGGTGGATTCGCCGCCTCCACCTTCAAACGCGGCATTGCCTTTATCAACATCCCCACCACGCTCCTAGCCATGGTAGATGCAGCCGTAGGCGGAAAGACAGGCATCAACTTCAACGGACTGAAGAACGAGATAGGATGCTTCTCTCCGGCAGTCAGTGTACTGCTTGAGACGGAATTCCTCCGTACGTTGGACAACCCCAATCTCTGCTCAGGATATGCCGAGATGCTGAAACATGGACTCATCAGCAACAAGCAGCACCTCGATGAACTGCTCTCCTTCGACCTCGAGTTAATTGACTACGCCCGACTGAAAAGTCTGGTTGGCGAGTCAGTCAAGGTGAAAGAGGACATCGTAGCCGCCGACCCGCAGGAGCATGGCATCCGCAAAGCACTCAATCTAGGCCACACCATAGGACATGCCTTTGAAAGCCTGGCACTGGCTGAAGGACGACCCGTTCTCCATGGCTATGCTGTGGCCTGGGGCCTGGTCTGCGAGCTCTACCTTTCTTATATATATACCCACTTCCCGAAGGAGCTGTTACAGCAGATTCTCTACTTC
>JBJEKS010000107.1:0-3271 GCA_051878755.1 Bacteroides sp.
ATGATATAAAGGAAAGAATCGAGTTGCTGCGCGACACGCTGCACCGTCACAACTACAATTATTATGTATTGAACGCTCCTGAGATATCCGACAAGGAGTTTGACGACCTGATGCGAGAGCTGCAGAATCTGGAAGAGGAACACCCCGAGTACGCTGACCCCAACTCGCCTACGATGCGTGTGGGAAGTGACCTCAGCAAGGAGTTCACGCAGGTAGAGCACAAATACCCGATGCTGTCACTCGGCAATACCTACTCTGAGGCCGAAGTGCGGGAGTTCTTCGAACGGGTAAGGAAACAACTTGGCAAAGCGTTTGAAATTTGCTGCGAGCTGAAGTATGACGGCACCTCCATCTCCTTGACCTACGAACAGGGCCGCCTGGTGCGCGCCGTGACAAGAGGAGATGGCGTGCGGGGGGATGACGTGACGGACAACGTGAAGACCATCCGCACTATTCCACTTGTGCTGCATGGCAACTACCCTGATGTCTTTGAGATTCGCGGAGAAATCCTCATGCCCTGGGAAAGCTTTGAGCGACTGAACAAGGAACGCGAAGCACGCGAGGAACCGCTGTTTGCCAATCCGCGCAACGCGGCTTCGGGCACACTGAAGTCTCAAAACTCATCCGTGGTGGCTGAACGCAAACTGGATGCCTACCTCTATTATCTGCTTGGTGAACAGCTCCCCTGCGAGGGGCATTATGAAAATCTGCAGGCGGCTGCCTCGTGGGGACTGAAAATCTCAGAACACATGAAAAAGGCCCATTCCATCGAGGAAGTGATGGATTACATCAACTACTGGGACGTAGAAAGGAAGAACCTGCCCGTGGCTACCGACGGCATCGTGCTGAAGGTAAATGATATCCGTCAGCAGAAGCTGCTGGGCTATACGGCTAAGTCGCCACGATGGGCCATCGCCTACAAATTTCAGGCAGAAAGAGCGCTGACCCGACTCAACCGAGTGACCTACCAAGTGGGACGTACCGGTGCCATAACTCCCGTGGCCAACCTGGATCCTGTGCAGCTCTCAGGCACAGTAGTGCAAAGGGCCTCGCTTCATAATGCCGACATCATTGCCGGACTCGACCTGCACATCGGCGACATGGTCTATGTGGAGAAAGGCGGTGAAATCATCCCGAAGATAACGGGAGTAGATCTAGACTCGCGCGGCATCCTGCTGGGTGAGAAGGTGGGTTTCATCACCCGATGCCCTGAATGTGGCACTCCATTGCTCCGCATTGAAGGCGAAGCAGCTCACTATTGCCCCAACCAGGCTGCATGCCCACCACAGATTAAAGGGCGAATAGAGCACTTCATCAGCCGCAAAGCCATGAACATCGATGGCCTGGGGCCAGAGACCGTGGACCTATTCTTCCAACAAGGGATGATACACGATGCTGCCGACCTATATTCCCTCACCGTAGCCGACATCAAACGGTTGGATCGCATGGGGGAGAAATCGGCCCTGCACATCCTTGACAGTCTGGAAAAGAGCAAGCAAGTACCCTACGAGCGTACACTCTTTGCCTTGGGCATCCGTTTTGTTGGCGAAACAGTGGCCAAGAAACTTGCTAAAGCCTTCCCCTCCATAGAAATGTTGGAAAGTGCCGACCTGCAAAAGCTGGTCGCCGTCGATGAAATCGGTGAAAAGATTGCCAACAGTATCCTCCTGTTCTTTGCCGACGAAAAGAACAGGCTGCTTGTGGAACGTCTGAAAGCAATCGGTCTGCAATTTGCCAGGAAAGAGGAAGAGGTGCAGGCAACGAGCGACAAGCTCAAGGGACTCTCCATCGTAATCAGTGGCGTATTCAGCGAGCACTCGCGCGAAGAGTATAAAGCACTCATCGAACAACATGGAGGAAAAAACGTCGGGAGCATCTCTGGTAAGACCAGTTTTATACTCGCCGGTGAGAATATGGGGCCATCAAAACTGGAGAAAGCACAGAAATTAGGGGTACGCATAGTAAGCGAAAAGGAGTTTTTAGCGATGATATCCTAATAAATCGCACCTTTTTATCCTTTTTATAGGTACTAATGGTTAGTATAATCAAAAAAATGCCTACTTTTGCACCCAACTAACGAAAATACGGTTATCAATTGAAGATTTCATGATACAAACAAGATTGAAAGGCATGGGGGTTGCGCTGATTACTCCTTTTAAAGAAGACGAAAGTGTAGATTACGATGCGTTGCTGCGACTAGTAGATTATCTGCTGAAAAACAATGCAGACTTCTTATGCGTGCTAGGCACGACGGCTGAAACGCCGACTCTAACCGAGGATGAAAAGAAGAAAATCAAGAAGCTGGTAATCGAACGTGTCAACGGACGCATTCCTATCCTGCTGGGAGTAGGAGGCAACAATACGCGTGCCGTGGTAGAGACGCTCAAGAACGACGACTTCACTGGCGTGGATGCCATCCTTTCTGTCGTACCTTATTATAACAAGCCTTCGCAAGAGGGAATTTATCAGCACTACAAAGCGATAGCACAGGCTACAGACCTTCCCATCGTGCTCTACAATGTACCTGGACGCACCGGAGTGAACATGAAGGCAGAGACCACCCTGCGCATTGCCCGCGAATTCAAGAACGTCATCGCTATCAAGGAGGCTTCGGGCGACATCACGCAGATGGACGATATCATCAAGAACAAGCCGGCCAACTTTGATGTGATATCGGGCGACGACGGCATAACCTTCCCGCTGATTACATTGGGAGCGGTAGGTATCATCTCCGTAATCGGCAATGCCTTCCCCCGGGAGTTCAGCCGCATGGTACGTCTGGCATTGATGGGCGACTATAGCAATGCGCTGACCATACACCATAAGTTTGCCGAACTATTCAAGCTGCTCTTCGTAGATGGTAATCCCGCAGGTGTGAAAGCCATGCTCCATGCCATGGGCATGATTGAGAACAAACTTCGCCTTCCGTTGGTACCTACACGCATCACGACGTTTGAAGCCATTCGCAAAATATTGGACGAGCTGCACATCAAATGTTAGTGAAACATCCATGCTTATAAGCTAAAAAAAACATCGATTTCATCGAAGAATTGTGATATAGGGCGCCTGAATAAAGTCAGACGCCCTGTATCGTTTCTACAAGAGGAGTGAGCTTCTACCGAATCCTGTCGCTGAGCCAAGTAACCTTGAGGTAGAGACCAAAAAAAAGAGGCTGCTTTAGAAGCAACCTCTTTCTGTGATCGCGACAGGATTCAAACCTGTAACCGGCTGATCCGTAGTCAGCTACTCTATTCAGTTGAGCTACGCGACC
>JBJEKS010000108.1:0-3267 GCA_051878755.1 Bacteroides sp.
GTCAAACTCCTCTGCAAAGATGCGTGCACCCGTCAGCGAGCCGTCGCCGCCGATTACCACCAGCGCGTCGATGCCCTCTTTCTTCATGTTCTCGTAGGCAATCTGACGCCCTTCGGGAGTGGTGAACTCCTTGCAGCGAGCCGTCTTCAGGATGGTGCCGCCCAGCTGGATGATGTTGCTGACGTTCTGACTCTTGAAGTCCTTGATTTCGCCGGTCACCAGACCTTTGTAACCGCGGTAGATACCTTTCACCTGCAATCCGTTGTAGATGGCCGTGCGGGTGACGGCGCGGATGGCCGCGTTCATGCCCGGAGCGTCGCCTCCCGAGGTGAGGATGCCAATGCAATTAATTTTTCCCATAACAATCTATTTTTAGTCTTCGAATCTTTTTTTTCTACTTGTTGTTACTATGCTACTTGTTGTTGCTATTCACGCTTTATTGTGGCTCTGCTGCAATTTCGTTGAAAGTTTGCTTCTGTCACTTCACTGTAGGGGCAGACCTGTGTGTCTGCCCAGATACATGCACTGAGTCATGCTCAGTTGCGGTTCTCAGGGCGGACACACAGGTCCGCCCCTACAGATACGGGACTCCATTCAATCAAATTGCAGAAGAACGCTTTTGACTTTGCAAAGATAGTGCATGCCCTTTGAAAAAACAAGCCGTATGCACGAAATTCCTCCGCAGAATCAGATTTTTTTTATCGCCTGCTCCACCTCCTCCATCAGCCACTTGGGCGTGGAGGTGGCTCCGCAGATGCCGATGGAGCTTACGCCCTCCAGCAGCGTGGCGTCCACCTCGCTGGCGTTGTCGATGAGGTGGGAGTTGGGGTTTACGCTCAGGCACTCGTTGAAGAGCACCTTGCCGTTGCTGCTCTTCTTGCCGCTCACGAAGAGTATCAGCTCGTGCGCGGCGGCAAACTGGCGGATGCTGGGGATGCGGTTGGCCACCTGGCGGCAGATGGTGTCGGAGTACTCGAAACTCACGTCGGGCGAGATGTGCTGCTGGATATACTCCACGATGCGGCCAAACTCCTCGAGCGACTTGGTCGTCTGCGAGTAGAGGCGGATGCTGCGGTGGAAGTCGAGCTGCTTGGCCTCCTCCAGCTTCTCGATGACGATGGCCTTGCCGGCCGTCTGCCCCACGAGGCCGAGCACCTCGGCGTGGCCGTTCTTGCCGTAGATGACGATTTGCTTCTGGGGGTCGTCGGCCAGCAGGTACTCCTGCTTGATTTTCTTCTGTAGCCGCAGCACCACGGGGCAGGTGGCGTCGATGATTTCGATGCCGTTGCGGCGAGCCAGCTCATAGGTCTCGGGCGGTTCGCCGTGGGCACGCAGCAGCACCTTTACGTGGTGGAGCTGCGCCAGCTGCTCGTGGTTGATGGTGACAAGCCCCATCTTCTCCAGCCGCTCCACCTCGCGGTTGTTGTGCACGATGTCGCCCAGGCAGTAGAGCGTGCCCCCGTTGGCCAGCTCCTCCTCCGCCTTACGGATGGCGGTGGTCACGCCGAAGCAGAAGCCCGAGCCGTTGTCTATCTCCACATGCTTCTTCCCTGTAGCATCGTCTATCTCCACATGCTTCTCCATGGCTTCAATCGGCGGTTTGGGTCAGACGGTTGAACTGCTCCTGGAGCCACTCCTTCTGCTGCTGGATGGTGAGGTGGCTGTTGTCGAGCAGCAGCGCATCGTCGGCCTTGCGCAGGGGGCTCACCTCGCGGTGCTGGTCGATGTAGTCGCGTTGCTTCACGTTCTCCAGGATTTTCTGCAGGTCGGCTTCCTCCCCTTTGGCCTTCAGCTCGTCGTAGCGTCGCTGTGCGCGGATCTCGGGCAAGGCGGTGACGAAGATTTTCAGCTCCGCGTCGGGGAACACGGTGGTGCCGATGTCGCGGCCGTCCATCACGATGCCCTTCTGTCTTCCCATCTCCTGCTGCAGCTTCACCAGTGCCTCGCGCACGAAGGGCAGGGCGGCCACGGGGCTTACGTGGCTCGACACCTCCATGGTGCGAATCTGCTGCTCCACGTTCACGCCGTTGAGGTAGGTGTCGGGTCGGCCGGTGGAGGCGTTCAGCTGGAAGGAGATGCGTATTTTCCCCATCTCCTGCCGGAGCCGCTCCTCGTCAATTCCGTTGTCGCCGAAGATGCCCTGCTGCAAGCTGTAGAGGGTCACTGCGCGGTACATCGCACCGCTGTCGATATAGATGTACCCAATCTCCCTGGCCAGGTCTTTGGCCATCGTACTTTTTCCGCACGACGAAAAGCCGTCGATAGCAATTGTAATCTTTTTCATTTTTCCGTTGTAGGTTTTACCTTATTATATATACCTTAATTATATGCCTTAATTCCCCGAACCTGTAGGGGCGGAATATTTTCCGCCCGAATACACCCCCGGCTGCGGTGTGTAGGGCGGAATATTTTCCGCCCCTACAGCGTATGGGGTGCCCTTTTTTCGGGTGGCTCTTTTTTTCCTGCCCAAAGATACGTCTTTTTTGAAAATTCTCACTACTTTTGCGCCATAAAAGCGCAAACCTTTGCCTCGAAGAATTAAAAAAGTAAAAAAGGTGGGGTGTTTGTGCAAAAAATGAGACGAAATGACGTACAATCGCGGGAAATGTACTATATTTGCCCCAAGTGATTGGCACCGGAGAAACACTAAAAATTTATATAAGCATTATGGAAGTAAAAAAATCGCCTAAAGCTGACCTGGAGAACAAGAAATCTACCTGGTTGCTCGTCGGTTATGTCATCGTACTGAGCTTTATGTTCGTGGCGTTCGAATGGACGAAACGCGACGTGAAGATTGATATGAGCCAGGCAATAGCCGACATCGTAATTGAAGAGGAAATGATTCCTATCACGGAACAACCCGAACAAGTTGCTCCTCCCCCTCCCGTGGCTCCTCCCGCAGTGCCTGAGACACTGACCATCGTGGAAGACAACGTCGATGTGGAAGAGACCGATATCGCCTCTACCGAAGACGTAGGTCAGGTGGTGGAAGTGAAGTATCAGCCGCAAGCCGTGGAAGAGGAAGAACCCGAGGAACAAACCATCTTTGAGGTGGTAGAAAACATGCCCGAGTTCCCCAACGGCGGCCAGGCAGGTCTGATGCAGTACCTCTCCAAGAACATCAAGTACCCCACCATCTCTCAGGAGCAGGGTACACAGGGCCGCGTAACGTGCCAGTTCGTGGTAAACAAGGACGGTAGTATCGTGGACGTGAAGGTAATCCGTGGCGTTGACCCCTACCTGGATAAGGAAGCCATCCGCGTGATC
>JBJEKS010000109.1:0-3249 GCA_051878755.1 Bacteroides sp.
GACCACCATGCCATCATCCCCACGGGCCGTCAGCCGCAGGGACTGACTCAGATGGAGCAGCGCGTCTTCGACCTCGTGGCCCGTCGCTTCATCGCCGCCTTCTACCCCGACTGCCGCTTTGCCTCGACCACCGTGATGGGTCAGGCAGGTGAGGTGGAGTTCAAGGCCACGGGGCGTCAGGTGCTCGATGCCGGTTGGCGCACGGTGTTCGCCACGCCCATTGGTGCAGCGGCCCAGGAGGGTGCCAACGCCGCTGGAGCTGCGAGTGAGGAGGAGAATCAGCAAGAGGAGGAGAAGACCTTGCCCTCCTTCACCAAGGGGGAGAGCGGTCCTCACGTGCCCTCGCTCACCGAGCGCTGGACCCAGCCGCCACGTCCCTACACCGAGGCCACCCTGCTGCGCGCCATGGAGACGGCGGGTAAGCTGGTGACCGACGATGAGCTGCGCGATGCGCTGAAGGAGAACGGCATTGGTCGTCCCTCCACCCGTGCCGCCATCATCGAGACCCTCTTCAAGCGCAACTACATCCGCAAGGAGAAGAAGAACCTGATAGCCACACCCACAGGGGTGGAGCTCATCGGACTGATTCACGAGGAGCTGCTCAAGAGTGCCGAACTGACGGGCCAGTGGGAGAAGAAGCTGCGCGAGATAGAGCGCCGCACCTTCACCGCCCCACAGTTCCTCGAAGAGCTGAAGAGCATGGTGCAAGACATCGTCTATAAGGTACTGAGCGACAATACCAACCGCCGTATCACCATCATCGACCCCGAAGCCGCCAAGTCCGCCAAAGGGACTAAAGCCGCCACCGGTGCTAAAGCCGCTACTTCAGGCAAGACCGCTGCCACTAGCAAGACCGCCAAGGCCAAGCGTTCTTCTGCTGAAAAGGCATCATCGGCCGCAGCATCAGAAGCCGCAGCATCGTCGGCTGAATCAGCAGAAGCTGCTGCTACTCCCTCAGCCCCGGCTTCGGCATCAGCTGCCCTGGATGAGTTGGTGGGAAAGCCCTGTCCCCTCTGCGGCAAGGGCATCGTCATCAAGGGTCGCACGGCCTATGGCTGTTCCGAATGGCGCAACGGCTGCACCTGGCGTCAACCCTTCGATGCATCCTAAGGGTGCTTCTTCAATTTAGTTGAAAGCCTGCCTCTGTCACTGTCGCAGTCATTGTCATTGTCACTGTAGGGGCAGACCTATGTGTCTGCCCAAATACACGCACTTGATACACGCACTTGATACACGCACTTGATACACGCACTTGATACACGCACATGATACATGCACTTAAAAATGCACCGTTGCGGTTTTCAGGGCGGACACACAGGTCCGCCCCTACAGGGATATGCTAAAAAATACTTCAATCCGAATCAACCAAATGTAACGACGATAATCTGAAAAAATAATGAAGACTAAACGAGAACAAAACTGGGACGAGAACTATGCTCAGCTGAAGCAATACATCGAGCTTCACCACCACTTGCCTGATAAGAAGAAGGTGGAGAACCGCGGCTTGCTCAACTGGTGGAAGTACAACAAACGACTCATCAAGCAGGGCAAGCTTGACGCAGAGCGCACGGCACTGCTCCATCAGCTCAGCGCCATGCGTGACCTCTTTTTGGTATTCACCTGAGCCGCCCTTGCCACTGGAAGGCGCGGGGACCGAAATCCTCCTCGGCGGGTAGCTCCGCATCGGGGGCGAAGATGCCGAAGAGCGACGAGCCGGAACCGCTCATCGCGGCGTAGAGCGCACCGTGGTCGTAGAGCCGCTCCTTGATGTCGCGTAGCTCGGGGTGCTGCGGAAAGACGCTCGCCTCGAAGTCGTTGACCATCGCCTCGCGCCAACGGCTGATGGGCTCCTTCACCAGCTCCTCCAGCGACACCTCGGGCCGACGGGGAGTGATCTGTGCAAAGGCCTCGCGCGTGGAGACGAAGATGTCGGGCTTGATGAGCCAGAGCTGATAGCCGTTCAGCGAAAGCTGGATGGGGCGGAAGAGGTTGCCGATGCCGTGGGCAAAGGTGGGACGGTTCTGAATGAAGAAGGCGCAGTCGGCACCGAGCAGGGTGGCATAGGCCTCCAGCTGCTGCGGCGTGAGGCCCAGCTCGAAGGTGTTGTTGAGCAGACGCAACATGAAAGCCGCGTCTGACGAGCCACCGCCCAATCCCGCACCCGTGGGAATATGCTTATGGAGAAAAATATCTACAGGGGGGAGGTCGAATTGCTCATCAAGCAGCCGGTAGGCACGGCATACGAGGTTGTCGTCCAGGTTGCCCTCCACCTGAATGCCGCTCACGTTGAGGTGGCACTTGGTGGGCATACCGGCCCTTACACAGAATTCCAGTGCATCTTCCACGGGGATAGGGTAGAAGATGGTCTCCAGGTTATGGTACCCATCGGGACGTCGCTCCACGATCTGCAGTCCCAGGTTGATTTTCGCGTTCGGAAAAGCTATCATATCTCTTGCAATTTTCTAAGGATTATCGCTGCAAAATTAGATAAAATCCGCGAGAATCTCGATTTTTATTTGTACTTTTGAGGCGTAATAGTAAAATAGTAACTTCAAGTAAATTATTTCAGCCTTATGAGCAAAGATATACAGCAGCAGACCACGGTCAATATCCAAGAGAAAGCCAACCTTATCTGGGCCATCGCCGATAAGCTGGTGGGGGTGTATAAACCCCATGAGTATGGCAATGTCATCCTTCCGATGTGTGTCATCAAGCGTTTTGAGGACACGTTGACTCCCACCAAACAGCAGGTGCTCGACACCAATGCCAAGCTGGACAGGGATGGCATCGTGGTGAAGAAGGGCTTTCTGGAGGCGGCTGCCGGTCAGCAGTTCTACAACCTCTCGCCATTCACCTTCCAGGGGCTCCTGGGTGACCCGGAGAACATCAAGGAGAACTTCGAGTCGTACCTCAACCACTTCTCGGAGAATGTGATTGACATCATCCACCGCATGGACTTCGACCGCGAACTGCAGAAGATGGCCGACAATGGCGTGCTCTACCTCGTGGTCAAGGAGTTCTGCACCCCGAAGGCCTACCTCGGTGCCGACCAGGTGACGAGCGTGGACATGGGCTACATCTTCGAGGAGCTGGTGCGCAAGTTCTCTGAGAGCTACGACGAGCAGGCGGGGGCACACTTCACCGCGCGCGACATCATCTACCTGATGGCTGAACTGCTTGTCGGCGACCACGAGGAGCAGCTGGAGAATGAGGGCATCACAGCCTCCATCTACGACATGGCGATGGGCA
>JBJEKS010000110.1:0-7807 GCA_051878755.1 Bacteroides sp.
GACGATGCCACCACCGTGATGCGCTACAGCGAGAATGGGCTGAGCGCCGCCGTGGCCTACGCAGGCACCGACTACCGCACCTGCATCCTAGGCTTCCCCATCGAAGCCTTGACCTCACCAGAGGAGCTATCCACCTTGATGCAGCAGATTATGCACTTCCTCAACCCCTGAGTTGCCTTGAGATGATTCATGACAAATAACTAAAAAACAAAGATACAATGAAGAAAATCAGTTGCTTTATCGCCAGTTCGACCGAAGAGCTTGCATCACTCACCGCCAAAGACCTGCAAGCTACCGGCCTGGTAGAAGAGGTCCACACCATTGAGAACCCCTATGCCAGCTCGCTGCTCAAGCAGATGGCTGCAGAGGCCAAGGCTCCCTACACCCTGCTCTATACCAAGCAGACCGTACTCCAGCTGGGCATGTTCGCCCTGGAGCGCATGATCCGCATCATGGATGACTCTGAAGCCAGCATGATCTATGCCGACCACTACCAAATCAAAGAGGGGAAGCAGGTGAATGCTCCCGTCATCGACTACCAACAGGGCTCGCTCCGCGATGACTTCGACTTCGGCTCGGTACTGCTCTTCAACACTGCCAAGCTGCAGGAAGCCGCCAGGCGGATGCAGGCCGACTACCGCTTTGCCGGGCTCTACGACCTACGCCTGAAGCTGAGCCAGAAAGGTAGCCTGGTACACATGAACGAATACCTCTACAGCGAGGTGGAACTCGATACGCGCAAGAGCGGTGAGAAGATGTTCGACTACGTGGACCCCAAGAACCGCGACCGTCAGATTGAGATGGAGAAGGCCTGCACGGAGCACCTGAAGGAGATTGGCGGCTACCTGGAGCCGATGTTTGAGTCCATAGCCTTCGACGAGGGGGACTTTGCCTACGAGGCCTCGGTCATCATCCCCGTGCGCAACCGCATCCGCACCATCCGCGATGCCATCCGCTCGGTGCTGAACCAGAAGACCGACTTCAAGTTCAACCTCATCGTCATCGACAACCACAGCACCGACGGCACCACCGAGGCCATCGACGAGTTCAAGGCCGACGAACGGGTGATTCACCTCATACCCGAACGCAACGACCTGGGCATCGGCGGCTGCTGGAACCTGGGCGTACACCACCCCCTCTGCGGCAAGTTTGCCATCCAGCTGGACAGCGACGATGTCTATAAAGATGAGAACACCCTCACGACCATGGTACGTGCCTTCTACGAGCAGAACTGCGCCATGGTGGTGGGCACCTACATGATGACCGACTTCCACATGAACATGATTGCCCCAGGCATCATCGACCACAAGGAGTGGACCCCTGAGAATGGTCGCAACAACGCCCTGCGCATCAACGGTCTGGGTGCCCCGCGTGCCTTCTACACCCCGGTGTTGCGAGAGGTCAAGGTGCCCAACACGAGCTATGGTGAGGACTATGCCCTAGGATTGAACTTCAGCCGCAAGTACCAGATTGGCCGCGTATATGACGTGGTCTATCTCTGCCGCCGCTGGGAGGACAACAGCGATGCCTCGCTCGACATCAACAAGATGAATGCCCACAACCTCTACAAGGACCGCATCCGCACCTGGGAGCTCCAGGCACGCATCGCAATGAACAAAAAGAAAGCCAGATAGGTTATTAGGAGAAAAAGCAATGATCAATACATTCTTAACATCGCAATTGGAGCGCTGGGAGATGGCCCGCAACAACTACGCCGCCCTCTCAGGGGTGAAGGTGAAAACGATTGACCTCAACGGCACCTGCTACAAGGTGCAGTTCAACCCGGCGCGTATCGTCTCCTCTGGCGCCAAGGTGGATGCCAAGAGCATCAGCCAGCGGAAATGTTTCCTCTGTGCAGCCAACCGCCCCGAGGTGCAGGAGGGTATGGCCTGGGGAGGGCACTACGATATCCTGGTAAACCCCTTCCCCATCTTTCCCCGCCACCTGACCATCCCCGAGCAGGAGCACCTGCCCCAACGCATCAAGAGCCGCATAGGTGACATGATGCAGCTGGCTGCCGAACTGCCCGATTTCACCATCTTCTACAACGGCCCCAAGTGTGGTGCCTCAGCCCCTGACCATGCCCATTTCCAGGCAGGCAACCGGGGCTTCATGCCCATCGAGGAGCAATGCAAGAGGCAGAAGGGCACCCTGCTCGACCAGGAGGGAACAACCACCCTCTCCCTGCTCGACGACACCCCACGCACCACCCTGCTTCTCCGCACCAAACAGCTGGAGGAGGGAGTCACCCTCTTCCAAAGGCTCTACGACCGACTGCCCCTGCAGGCCGACGACGCAGAGCCCATGATGAATGTACTGGCCATGCACGACACCCACGAGGGATGGAGCCTCTGCATCTTCCCCCGCCGGAAGCATCGCCCCGACTGCTACTTTGCAGAAGGAAGTGACCGCCTGCTCAGCAGCCCCGCCTCTGTAGATCTGGGAGGAGTCTTCATCCTCCCCATCGAGGAGGACTTCAACAGAATCAACGCCCCCCTGCTGGAAGGTATTCTGAAAGAGGTCTGCATGCCTTACGAAGAGGCCATGAAACTAAAAACTAAAAACTTGTAGCTTGTAGCTCGTAACTTGTAACAAAAAAGAAACATGGAAGAGCCAAGAGTAAGCGTAGGAATTATGTCAGACACCACTATTCGGCTGGTGCTGAACGGATGGTACCTCTCCAGAGGGACCTACATGAGTGGTGTCATCACGCGTGAGAAAGTGGCGAAGGAAGCACAGGAGGTCTCCATCACCACCAACGGACGTATGGCCTGGGACGGCAGGGAGTGGGAAACGCTCTGTTTCATTCCCTTGGATGAGAACGAGTCTGACTTCGTGCTGAAGGAGGTGACCATCGGTGTGGATTTCCACTGGCAACGCAAGGAGGACCAACGATTCAAGGGTGCCCTGGAGCTGATTGTCGAGCAGGAGAAGCTGACCGCCGTCAATCATGTGCGCGTAGAAGATTACCTCACCTCCGTCATCAGCAGCGAGATGAGCGCCTTAGCCTCTGAAGAGCTGCTGAAAGCCCATGCAGTCATCTCACGCAGCTGGCTCCTGGCTAACATGAAGAGCATCGAGCAAAAGCATCCCGAGCTGAAGGCCCATCCCGAGAGACACCGTTGGCCCATGCCAACGACCCCGGATGAGGGCGAAGAGCACATCAAGTGGTTTGAGCGCGATGCACATACCCGCTTCGATGTCTGCGCCGATGACCATTGCCAGCGCTACCAAGGCATCACCCGAGCCTCGCGCGAGACGGTACGCAAGGCCATAGAAGCCACACGCGGCGAGGTGCTCACCTCTGAGGGGAGCATCTGCGACGCCCGCTTCTCCAAGTGCTGCGGTGGAGCCTTCGAGGAGTTTGCCTACTGCTGGGACAACATCCGCTACCCCTACCTCAAGAAGCGCTACGACCTGCTGGATGCCCAAGGTAAAGCCCCTGCCCTGCCCGACCTCAGCCAAGAGGAGGAGGCCGAGCGGTGGATTCGCACGGCTCCGGAAGCCTTCTGCAACACCCACGACCAATCCATCCTCAGCCAGGTGCTCAACAGCTACGACCAGGAGACCACCCACTTCTACCGTTGGCACGTCTCCTACACCCAGGAGGAGCTGAGCCGTTTGATACAGCAGCGCTCGGGCGTGGACTACGGTGCCATCATCGACCTGGTTCCCATTGCACGTGGCACCAGTGGGCGCCTCTGGAAACTGAAAATCGTAGGTACCAAGCGGAGCTGTGTCATCGGCAAGGAGCTGGAGATACGGCGTACCCTCTCATCGAGCCACCTCTACAGCTCGGCCTTCGTGGTCGATAAGGAGGGGGCACAGATGGTGGAGGCCAATGCAGCTGGAGTGACTGAGGTGCCTGCCCGCTTCGTCCTGACCGGTGCCGGCTGGGGACACGGCGTGGGACTCTGCCAGATCGGTGCCGCCGTCATGGGTGCCCGAGGCTATGACTACCGCACCATCCTCTCCCACTACTTTGAGGGGGCTGAACTTACCCATCTCTACTAACCCATTTATCTTTCGTAATCATGGAATTTAATAAGCAGAATTCTCCTATGTTTTGGGTACCCACCCTCTACTTTGCCCAAGGCATACCCTATTTTATCGTCAACAACATCAGTGTGCTGATGCTGGCCAAGATGGGCGTACCCAACGGACAGATGGCCCTCTTCACCAGCCTGCTCTACCTGCCCTGGATGATCAAACCCTTCTGGAGCCCCTTCATCGACATCGTAAAGACCAAGCGGTGGTGGATCCTGGCCATGCAACTGGTGATGTCGGCTGCCTTTATCCTGCTGACCCTCACCGTGCCGACTCCCGATGCCGCCACGATTGCCTCGGGACAGACTCCCATCAGCCTCTTCTACGTCACGCTGATACTCTTTGTCATTACCGCCTTTGCCAGTGCCACGCACGACATTGCCGCTGACGGCTTCTACATGCTGGCCCTCTCGCAGAGCCTGCAAGCAGCCTGGGTGGGGTGGCGCAGTACCTTCTACCGCTTGGCCAGCATCTTCGGCCAGGGCGTGCTGGTATGGATTGCCGGAACGATTGAAAAGGAGAGCGGAAACATCCCCCTGTCGTGGCGCATCACCTTGCTGGTTACGGCCGTGCTCTTCACAGGAGTCACCCTCTACCATACCTTCTTCGTGCCCCGACCCGTTTCCGACACCTCGGTGCTTGCCGCGGAAGGCGAGAGGCTGAGTGCCACGACCATCTTCAGTGAGTTTGCCCGTACCTTCAAGACCTACTTCACCAAGCCTGGCGTGGTACTGGCCATCATCTTCATGCTGCTCTACCGTCTGCCTGAGGCTTTCCTCATCAAGATGTGTGCACCCTTCCTGGTAGCCTCGCAAGAGGTGGGTGGATTGGGACTCTCCACACAGGATATGGGTTGGATTTACGGTGGCGTGGGGGTCTTCTCCCTCACCGCCGGAGGTATCCTGGGTGGTACATTTGCATCCAAAGTGGGACTGAAGAAGTCGCTCTGGGTGATGGCAGGCTTCATGACCCTGCCCTGCGCCACCTTCGTCTATCTCTCCATGTGCCTGCCCACCAACCTCTTTGCCATCTGCGCTTCGCTGGCCATTGAGCAGTTTGGCTACGGCTTCGGCTTCACAGCCTATATGCTCTACATGATGTACTTCAGCGAAGGGGAGTTCAGGACCTCCCACTACGCCATCTGTACCGCCTTCATGGCGGCCAGTATGCTGCTGCCCGGCATGGTGGCTGGCTACATCCAGGAGGCTATCGGCTACGACAATTTCTTCCTCATGGTGATGGGTTGCTGCATCGCCACGCTGGTCGTAACCTACTACGTCGATCGGAAGATTGACCCCAACTATGGCAAGAAATGATGAGTTTTAGTGATTAGTGTTTAGTGATTAGTGATATGAAACAGTGGTTGATAAGCCTGCTGGTCTTGCTGCTTTGCAGTGGGGTGCAGGCTCAGAAGATTAAGATTAAGACGGGCATCGAGGTGCTGAAGGAGAGGCACTTCGACTGCCTCCGAGGGAAGCGTGTGGGACTGATTACCAATCCCACGGGTGTGGATAACTCCATGCGATCCACCATCGACATACTCTTCCATGCTCCCGAAGTAAACCTGGTGGCTCTCTACGGCCCGGAGCATGGCGTGAGGGGCGATGTACATGCCGGTGACCACGTGAGTGACCTGAAGGATGCCACCACGGGGTTGCCCGTCTATTCGCTCTACGGCAAGACCCGCAAGGCTACACCGGAGATGCTGAAGGATGTCGATGTGTTGGTGTATGATATCCAGGACATCGGGTGCCGCTCGTTCACCTACATCAGTACCATGGGGTTGGCTATGGAAGCTGCTGCCGAGAATGGCAAGGAGTTCATCGTGCTCGACCGGCCCAACCCGTTGGGGGGATTGAAGATTGAGGGTAACCTGACCGAGGAGGATTGCACCTCCTTCGTGAGCCAGTTTAAGATACCCTACCTCTACGGATTGACCTGCGGCGAACTGGCCCTGCTGCTCAATGGCGAGCGGATGCTCCAGGGCGGTGTGCAGTGCAAGCTGCAGGTGGTGAAGATGAAGGGATGGAAACGCAAGATGGACTACACGCAGACGGGCCTGCAGTGGGTGCCCTCCTCGCCCCATATTCCCCATGCGCACTCGGCCTTCTTCTACCCCGTAAGCGGAATCCTGGGTGAGCTGGGAGGCTACGTGAGCATCGGCGTGGGTTACACCATCCCCTTCCAGCTGTTTGCCGCCTCGTGGATGGATGCCCATGCGCTGGCCAACAAGCTCAATGCCCTTCAGCTGCCTGGCGTAGAGTTCCGCCCCATCTACCTCAAGCCTTTCTACAGTGTAGGCAAGGGGGAACAGCTGCAAGGAGTTCAGGTACACCTCACCGACGTGCAGGCGGCTCCGCTGAGCGAGATACAGTTCCGGGTGATGGAGGCCATTGCCGAGCTGTGGCCCAAGCGGGCCGTGTTCGACCGCGCTGACTCAGGACGCTTCAACATGTTTGATAAGGTGTGCGGCTCGAAGCAAATCCGCCTCCGCTTCAGCAAGAACAACCGTTGGGCTGACATCAGCGACTACTGGTACAAGGACGTGGAGTCCTTCCGCCAACTGTCCAAGAAATATCATCTCTATAAATAAAGCATATCCTCGTTATCTATGATAAAATGATGAAACAAAACAACTATACAGCCTTCCTGCATGAGGCCAAACAATTTATTCCTCAGGAGCGAATCTACACCGATGAGCTGCGCCGGCTGGCGTGGGGAACCGATGCGGGATTCTATCGCCTGATACCACAACTCATCATCCGCTCCACGAGCGAAGAGGAGGTGAAACGGCTCCTGCAGCTGGCCGACCGATATCAGTTGCCCGTCACCTTCCGCGCTGCAGGCACCAGCCTGTCGGGCCAGTCGGTGAGCGACTCCATCCTCATCGTAGCCGGCAAGCATTGGGAGCACTATACCATTGGTCCCGAGGGCAAGACCATCCGACTGCAACCCGGCATCGTGGGGCAACGGGTCAACGAGCTGCTCGCTCCCTATGGGCGGAAATTCTCGCCCGACCCTGCGTCGGTGAAGAGCGCCATGGTGGGCGGCATTGTGATGAACAACGCCTCGGGCATGAACTGCGGCACCCATGCCAACAGCGACCGCACCCTGCTCTCGGCACGCATCATCCTGGCCGACGGCACCCTGCTCGATACGGGCGATGCCGTGAGCAAGGCTGCCTTTGAGGCCAGTCACAGCGAGTTCATCCGTGAAATCTGCCGCTTGCGCGACGAGGTGAAGGCCAATGCCCCGCTCCTGGAGCGCATCCGCTACAAATATGCCATCAAGAACGTAACCGGGCTCAACATCCTCCCCTTTGCCCTCTTCGATGACCCGTTTGATATCATCACCCACCTGATGGTGGGCTCCGAGGGTACATTGGCCTTCCTGAGCGAGGTGACAATGCGCACCGAGCACGACTACCCCTGCAAGGCCAGCGGGATACTCTACTTCAAGAGCATCCAGGAAGCTTGCCGCGCCGTGGTGGCCCTCAAGCAGCTAGCCTACCGCGTGGTGAAGAGCGCTGAGATGCTTGACTACAAGAGCCTCTCGTCGGTCAACGACCCCACCTACCTGCGCTACAAGGGAGAGGTGGCCTCATCGCTCTGGCCCGGTGTGGAACCTGGGGACGAGAAAGGACTTACTGCCCTGCTCGTGGAGACCAAGGCCGACACCCCCGAGGAGCTGCAGCAACATATCGCAGAGATTACCCAATGCCTTGCCGCCTTCAATACCTATACCCCGGTGCACTTCACCG
>JBJEKS010000110.1:7907-18754 GCA_051878755.1 Bacteroides sp.
GAGATTACCCAATGCCTTGCCGCCTTCAATACCTATACCCCGGTGCACTTCACCGACAAGCCGGAGGAGTACCAACCCTTCTGGGCCATCCGTTCGGGTATCTTCCCCAGCGTGGGAGGTACACGGCAACCGGGCACCACCTGCCTGATTGAGGACGTAGCCTTCCACGTGGAGCAGCTGCCTGAGGCCACGGCTGAGCTGCAACAGCTCCTGGCTCGCCACGGCTACCACGATGCCTGCATCTATGGTCATGCCCTGGAGGGCAATTACCACTTTATCATCAACCAGAATTTCAGCACCGAAGCCGAGGTGAAGCGTTATGCCGACCTCATGGAAGAGGTGAAGCGGCTTGTGGTCGATACCTACGACGGTTCGCTGAAGGCGGAACATGGCACGGGACGCAACATGGCCCCCTTCGTGCGCTATGAATGGGGCGAAGAGGCATACCAGGTGATGAAGGCAGTGAAGCGACTCTTCGACCCGAAGGGACTGCTTAATCCGGGCGTCATCTTCAACGATGACCCGCAGTGCCACATCAAGTGCTTCAAGCCGCTGCCGTTGCTGCACCAAGAAGCTACCCCTCAGCACGATACCAAACATGCTACGGAGGCTGCAGCCATCTACAATAAGATTAACCGCTGCATAGAGTGCGGCTTCTGCGAGGTGAACTGCCTGTCGTGCGGACTGACCCTCAGCTCTCGCCAGCGCATCGTCATCCAGCGTGAGTTGGCCCGTCTGCGAGAGAGCGGCAATGACCCCGAGCGGCTTCAACGGCTCACTAAGCAGTATCAGTACCTGGGCAACGAGACTTGTGCCGGCGATGGTCTCTGTTCCCTCTCCTGCCCCATGGGCATCAACACGGCCGACCTGACTCACCTGGTGCGTCAGCAACAGCTGCCTCCATCGAGCCTGGGCTATCAGCTGGGCGATTATGCAGCCCGCCATTTTGCCGGCATGAAGGAGACGCTACGTCCGGTACTGGGACTTGCCGATATGGGACACAGTGTGCTAGGTACCTCGCTGATGTCATCTATCACGCGGGGACTGCACCGTGCACTTGGCCTGCCGCAATGGTTTCCCTCAATGCCCAAGCCCTATATATATAAAGGTTCGCACGTAGTGTCCGCCGACGTGGTCTATTCGAAGGCAACCCTTGAGCAGCCCACCAAGCGGCAAGTGGTCTATTTCCCAAGCTGCATCAACCAGACCATGGGCCTCCCCTCGAAGTCGAAGGAGGAGCAGGCACTGGTCAACAAGATGATTGCCCTGCTCCATAAGGCCGGCTTCGAGGTGATTTTCCCCGAGGAGATGGAGAAGCTCTGCTGCGGCACCATCTGGGAGAGCAAAGGGATGATGGATATTGCCGACCGTAAGCTGCATGAGCTGGAAGAGGCGCTGTGGAGGGCGAGCGACGAGGGACGCATCCCCGTGCTCTGCGACCAAAGCCCCTGCCTGCACCGCATGCGCCAGCATATCCAGCGGATAAAGCTCTACGAGCCTGCCGAGTTTATCTATACCGTGCTGCGGCCCTACCTGGAGTTCACGCCCACGACACGCCCCGTGGCGGTACACATCACCTGCTCGATGCGCCAAATGGGGCTTGGCCCTACGCTGGTGGCCTTGGCACGCCTCTGCTCCACTGAGGTGCTGGTGCCCGAGGAGGTGGGTTGCTGTGGCTTCGCCGGCGACCGTGGATTCACCCACCCCGAGCTGAATGCCTACGCCCTGCGCAAGCTACGTCCGCAGATTGAGGCCCATCACATCACGATGGGCTACAGCAACAGCCGCACCTGTGAGATAGGTCTGAGCACTCACTCGGGCGTGCCCTACGTGAGCATCGCCTACCTGGTGGATGAATGTACCTCTCCGAAACAGTAAACCTTCGTTAGAATCATTAATACAAAAGATAGAATCAGTCATGAGCAACGTCAACAACAGTCAGCGCATCCTGGCCCTGGATATCTTGAGGGGTATCACCATTGCAGGGATGATTCTGGTGAACAATCCCGGTACGTGGAGCCATATCTACGCCCCGTTGCGACATGCCGAATGGAACGGACTGACCCCCACCGACCTGGTGTTTCCCTTCTTCATGTTCATCATGGGTATCTCCACCTATATCTCGCTCAAGAAGTACCGCTTTGCCTACAGCCGCACGGCCGCGCTGAAGATTGCCCGCCGCACATTGGTCATCTTCCTGATTGGCATGGCTATCGGCTGGTTCTCCCGCTTTTGCTACTACTGGGCCTCAGCTCCCGAGGGGGTGAGCTTCGGCGAGAATCTGTGGCGTTCGGTCTGGACCTTCGACCGCATGCGCATCCTGGGCGTGATGCAGCGCCTGGCGCTCTGCTACTGCGCCGCCTCACTGGTGGCCCTCACGGTGAGCCACCGGCTGATACCCTGGATTGTGGGGGGCATCCTGGTGGGTTATGGGGCGCTGCTGCTCTGCTGCAACGGCTTCGTGTATGGCGAAGAGAACATCCTGTCAGTAGTTGACCGTGCTGTACTCACCCCCACACACATGTACAAAGACCACGGCATCGACCCCGAGGGGCTGCTCAGCACGCTGCCCTCCATTGCCCACGTGCTGCTGGGCTTTTCGGTGGGACGTATGCTTTTTTCTCCCGAGGAGCGGAAGGAGCGGCAAGGCGAGGTTTCAGTGGTCCAGAAGGAGCAAGGCAAGGGCCACGAAGCTTTGTTGGTCAAGCTCTTCCTGATAGGCACGCTACTCACCTTCAGCGGACTGCTGCTAAGCTATGGGTGCCCCATCAACAAGAAGGTATGGTCGCCCACGTATGTGCTCACCACATGTGGCCTGGCCTCGAGCCTGCTGGGAGTGCTGGTGTGGGTCGTTGATGTGAAGGGGAAGAGGCAGTGGAGCCGTTTCTTCGAAGTGTTTGGCATCAACCCCCTCTTCATGTACGTTCTGGGAGGCGTGTTGAGCATTATCCTGGGCAGCACGGGGGTTCATGGATGGATTTACGGCGACGTGCTGCAGCCCCTATTGGGCGACACAGCCGGCTCACTGGCCTATGCCCTGCTCTTCGTAGCCCTCTGCTGGTGCATCGGCTTTCCGCTCTACAAACGACGCATTTATATTAAGATTTAGTGATTAGTGTTTAGTGATTAGTGATAAAACTCATAAAATCAAGCGATATGATACTGATAGCAGACAGTGGCTCAACCAAGACCGATTGGTGTGTGGCTGAGCAGGGGGTGGCGCTGAAGCGCATCTCCACCAAAGGAATGAACCCTTTCTTCCAAAGTGAAGAGGAAATGGTTACCGCGATGCAGACCTCGCTCCTGCCGGAGCTGGAGGGAAAGCGTCCAGAGGCTGTTTACTTCTATGGTGCCGGCTGTGCGTTCGACAAGGTTGAACTCGTTCGCCGGGCTATTTCCCGTGTGTTGGGCCTGGATGGGGATGTCGTTGAGGTCAACAGCGACATGCTGGCTGCTGCCCGCTCGGTGTGCGGCCACGAGGCGGGCATTGCCTGCATCATGGGCACGGGGAGCAACTCCTGTTTCTACAACGGGCGGGAGATTGAGGCCAATGTCTCTCCCCTGGGCTTCATCCTCGGCGACGAAGGGAGTGGGGCCGTACTGGGCAAGCTGCTCGTGGGCGACCTGCTGAAGAACCAGTTGCCTGCGGGACTGAAGGAGGAGTTCCTCAAGCAGTATGACCTCACGCCGGCGCAGATTATCGACCGCGTCTATCGCCAACCCTTCCCCAACCGCTTCCTGGCCAGCCTGTCGCCTTTCCTTGCTGCCCATATCGAGGTACCCGAAGTGCGGCAGTTGGTCAAGCAGAGCTTCCGTTCTTTCCTCACGCGCAACGTGATGCAGTATGACTACCGCCGCTACCGGGTGGGCTTCAATGGCTCTATTGCCTGGTACTATCGCGAGCTGCTGACGGAGGCGATGGCCGAGCTGAACCTTCAGCCGGGTCTCATCATCAAGGCCCCGATGGAGGGGTTGCTACGGTTTCACGGGGAGTAGAGGTTAGGGATTAAGGATTAAGGATTAGGTTCCTGTCCTTCTATTTTTAGCCCTGCTATTACTTGTAGCTTGTAACTAAAAAAGTGCTTGTAGCTAAAAAGTGCTTGTAACTAAAAAAAAACAAAGATATGTTCGTGAAGATTTCAGAGCAGCCTTCGCTCTACAATGATTTGGAGAAGAAAAGCGTACGCCAGCTCCTTGAAGGCATCAATACGGAAGACCAGAAGGTGGCCCTGGCCGTGAAAGAGGCCATTCCGCAGATTGAGAAACTGGTGACGCAGATTGTTCCCCGCATGAAGCAGGGGGGCCGTATCTTCTACATGGGCGCAGGCACAAGCGGCCGGCTTGGTGTGCTCGATGCCAGCGAGATTCCACCTACGTTCGGCATGCCTCCCACGCTGGTCATAGGACTGATAGCCGGGGGTGACACGGCCCTGCGTAACCCTGTGGAGAATGCAGAGGACGATGTCCACCGCGGCTGGGAGGAGCTGTGCGAACGGGGCATCAGCACCAAGGACACGGTGATCGGCATCGCCGCCTCGGGCACCACGCCCTACGTCATCGGCGCTCTACACGAGGCACGCGCCCACGGCATACTGACGGCGTGCATTACCAGTAACCCCGACTCACCCATGGCGGCTGAAAGCGACGTGCCCATCGAGATGATTGTAGGCCCAGAGTTCGTCACGGGCAGCTCTCGCATGAAGTCGGGCACGGGACAGAAGATGATTCTCAACATGATTACCACCACGGTGATGATCCAGCTGGGCCGCGTCAAGGGCAACAAGATGGTCAATATGCAGCTCAGCAACAAGAAGTTGGTAGATCGCGGCACGCGTATGCTCGTCGAGGAGCTGGGCCTGGATTATGGCAAGGCCCGCGACCTGCTGCTGATGCACGGCTCCGTCAAGAAGGCGGTTGATGCCTACCGCAGCGGAGAGTAACCTATAGACTTTATATGCATCTTCCGGAGAGTTAACTGTCCAGACGTGGAGAGTTAACTGTTCAGACGTGGGCAGTTAACTGTTCAGCCGTGGAGAGTTAACTGTTCAGCCGTGGAGAGTTAACTGTTCAGACGAGACAAACAAGATGTTCACTTTCGATAATCAAAACTCAAAGAATCTTGGTATGAAACACCTAATTATATTATGTATATTGCTCAGTTGCTCCTCACTGATTGGGGCGCAGCAGCTGGAGCATGTGTTACCCTGGGAGGTGGGTATGGATGCCTCACGGCTAGCCGTGGCTGACTCAGTGCTTCTTCGTGCCGTCCGTCAGGGAGAGATACCCGGAGCCGTGCTTGCCGTCGTGCGCCACGGTAAGATGGCCTACCTGAAGGCCTATGGACAGCGTGCCCTGGAGCCGATGAGGGAGCCGATGAGCGTCGATACACAGTTCGACATGGCCTCGTGCAGCAAACCGATGAGCACTGCACTGAGTGCGATGATTCTTATCGAACAGGGGAAGCTGCGCCTGCAGGACGCAGTCAGCCTCTACCTGCCCGGGTTTACTGACTGGGTAAGCGCCGACGGCAAGCGCCGCGTCACCATCCGCGTGCAGGACCTGCTGACCCACACCTCGGGCCTGCCGCCCTATGCCCCCGTGGCGCAGCTGCAGGAGCAGTACGGCTCGCCCTGCCCCGACAGCCTGATGCGCTACATCGCCACCTGTCCCCGAGACTTCGAGCCTCGCACCGACTTCCAGTACAGCTGCATCAACTACGTCACCCTACAGCATATCATCGAGACCATCACTGGAGAGTCGCTGCGCGACTTTGCCCGTCGGCACATCTTCCAACCCCTGGGGATGGAGCACACCGACTACTACCCTTGCCATCTAGCCAAGGAAGGGCGATGGGTCAACACCCCCTCCACGCAACCCATGCAGCCTATCGCTCCAACGGAGCGACAATCCTCCGGACAAGTGCTCCGTGGGCAGGTACACGACCCCCTGGCCCGTATCCTCCAAGGGGGCATCAGCGGCAATGCCGGCCTCTTCAGCACGGCCAGCGATATCGCCATCCTCTGCGCCATGCTTCAGAACGGTGGCAGCTGGGACGGCCACCGCATCCTCTCCCCCCTGGGTGTGGAGGCCATGCGTCGTGTGCCTCGCGAGGTAGCTGCCTTTGGCCGCACCCCGGGATGGGACGTCAGCTCCCCCTACGCCAGCTGCAACGGCAACCTCCTCTCCCCCTCCACCTACGGACACACCGGCTATACAGGCACCAGCATCGTCATCGACCCCGAGACTGACACCTCGGTGATTCTGCTCACCAACGCCGTTCACCCCGTGGACGAGAAGAGTGTGGTCCGCCTGCGCACGCTTGTGGCCAACGCCGTGGCCGCCTCCATCCTCTGCCCCTACGGCCAGGAGAGCTGCGGCATCCAGCCCACGCCCCACTACCGCCAGCGCTACCTGCAATTTGCCGAAGAACAGCCCATCACAGGCCAGGACCTCGTCATGCTGGGCAACAGCCTCACTGAGGGCGGCGGCGACTGGGCGAAGCGTCTGGGTATGAAGCACGTGGTGAACCGCGGCATCGTGGGCGATGACGTGCCCGGCATCACGCAGCGCCTCCACCAGATACTCACAGCCCACCCCCGTGCCATCTGCCTGCTTACGGGAGCCAACGACGTAAGTCACGACCTCTCCGTTGATTCCATCGCCCGCTCCATCTGCCGCCTGGCCGCACAAATCCTCAGTGAGTGCCCCGAGACACACCTCTACCTGCAGAGCCTGCTCCCCATCAACGAGAGCTTCGGTCGCTACAAGCGTCTCAACGGCAAAACCTCCTGCTTTGCCGCCATCAACACCCAACTGGAAGCCTGGGTCAACGAGCGCCACGACCCGCGCCTCACCTTCGTCAATCTCTATCCCCTTTTCACCGAGTCAGCGGAATCAGAGGTGCTCAAGGCCGAGCTGACCACCGATGGCCTCCACCTTCGCGAAGAGGGCTACCGCATCTGGGCAAAAGCACTGCGAAAAGCCCTTAAATAGCCCCATAAGAGGTATCATAATCAGCCGAATGATGAAAAAACGTGAGAAAGAGGTGTGAGTTTCACGAAATTACACTATATTTGCGGCCAATTTAATCAACGATATAACATATTATTAAGCAAAACGACATGGCACAAGAAGATGTTTTCAAGAAAATCGTGTCCCACTGCAAAGAGTATGGCTTCGTATTCCCCAGCAGTGAAATCTATGACGGCCTAGGTGCCGTATATGATTACGGACAGAATGGCGTAGAACTGAAGAACAATATCAAGCAATACTGGTGGCAGAGCATGGTGCTGCTCCACGACAACATCGTGGGCATTGACAGCGCCATCTTCATGCACCCCACCATCTGGAAGGCCAGCGGACACGTTGATGCCTTCAACGACCCCCTCATCGACAACCGTGACTCAAAAAAGCGCTACCGTGCAGACGTGCTGATAGAGGACCAGATTGCCAAGTACGACGAAAAAATCGCCAAAGAGGTAGCGAAGGCAGCCAAGCGTTTCGGCGAAGCCTTCGATGAGGCACAGTTTCGTGCCACCAACGGCCGCGTGCTGGAGCAACAGGCCAAGCGTGATGCCCTGCATAAGCGCTACAGCGATGCAATGAATGCTGGTCCCGACCTGAACGAGCTGCGCCAGATTATCCTCGATGAGGAGATTGTCTGCCCCATCAGCGGTACCAAGAACTGGACCGAAGTGCGCCAGTTCAACCTGATGTTCTCTACCGAGATGGGTTCCACGGCCGACGGCGCAATGAAGGTCTATCTACGCCCCGAAACAGCACAGGGTATCTTCGTAAACTACCTCAATGTGCAGAAGACGGGTCGCATGAAGATTCCTTTTGGTATAGCCCAGATTGGTAAGGCCTTCCGCAACGAAATCGTGGCCCGCCAATTCATCTTCCGCATGCGCGAGTTCGAGCAGATGGAGATGCAGTTCTTCGTAAAGCCCGGCAGCGAGCTGGAGTGGTTCAAGCAGTGGAAAGAGACGCGTCTGAAATGGCACAAAGCCCTGGGATTCGGCGATGACCACTACCGCTACCACGACCACGAAAAGCTGGCCCACTACGCCAACGCAGCCACCGACATCGAGTTCCTCATGCCCTTCGGCTTCAAAGAGGTGGAAGGTATCCACAGCCGCACCAACTTCGACCTGTCGCAACATGAGAAGTTCAGCGGCAAGAGCATCAAGTACTTCGATCCTGAAAGCAACGAAAGCTACACGCCCTATGTCATCGAGACCTCCATCGGCGTGGACCGCATGTTCCTCAGCATCATCTGTGCCAGCTACCAGGAGGAACAGCTGGAGAATGGCGAAAGCCGCGTGGTGCTGAAGCTACCCGCAGCCCTGGCTCCCGTAAAGCTGGCTGTTATGCCGCTGGTCAAGAAAGATGGTCTGCCTGAAAAGGCCCGCGAAATCGTGGATAGCCTGAAGTTCCACTTCAACTGCCGCTACGATGAGAAGGACTCTATCGGTAAGCGCTACCGCCGCCAGGATGCCATCGGCACACCATTCTGCATCACGGTGGACCACGAAACGCTCAACGACGGCTGCGTCACCCTGCGCGACCGCGACACCATGAAGCAAGAGCGTGTAGCAATCAGCAGCCTCTGCAGCCTTATCGAAGAGCGTGTAAGCATCCCCTCCCTGCTGAAGAAGCTCTGAGCGGAAGCGAAATCAGATTTTGTTTATCAACAGGAAACTTGTAATATTTATAGTCATAATGAAGCAAATCTATTCATGGATAGTGGCCGCGGCATTGGGGGGTGCGGCCCTTATGAGTGCTTGCGATGAGGTATCGGAGCCTACCGTCTATGACAACTGGCAGGAACGCAACGAGGCATTCATCGACTCTATCAGCACCCTGACCGGCAACGTCACAGCTACAACCATCGAGCAGGCTGACCAGATACCTGTAGGACAACTTTTCTCTATCTACGTGCCCTCCGCGAGCACCAACGAGGAGAGCTGCTACATCTACTGCAAGAAGCTCCGCTCCGTCCCCGACGGCCGCCGTCCCCTCTACACCGAGCAAGTAGCGACCTTCTACTATGGTACGCTGATTACAGGTGCCCGCTTCGACGGAAACTTCACAGGATTCCCCGCCACTTATCAAGGCAGCATCAATCCCGATGAGCGCAAGCCTCAAGCCACCGACTCGCCCACGGAGTTTGGCGTATCACAGGTAATCAGTGGCTGGACATCCGCCCTGCAACTGATGCGTACAGGCGAACGATGGATGCTCTACATTCCCCACACCTGTGCCTACGGCACCTCAGGCAGCGGGAGCATCCCAGGCTACTCCGCCCTGACTTTCGATGTAGAACTCGTAGCCGTCACACAGGAGTAGAATAACCGCATAAGACTTCACAGCCCAGGGCATTACCCTGGGCTGTTTCTTTTTATATATCATTTCCTCTATCTCCTCCTTCAGCCCCTCATAAGGAGCTGCATAAAGATACAAATATTACAAATTTCATCTTTTTACTGCATTTTCTTTATAAATTGTTTGTCAGTTTGAAATTTCTATGTACTTTTGCAACCGCAAACAAAGAAAAAGCAACATCAATTAAAACAAAAGAAATATAGTAAGATTATGAATGCAGCTAATGTATTAGAAGATTTGAAAAGACGGTTTCCAGGAGAGCCTGAGTATCATCAAGCAGTAGAAGAGGTATTAGGAACCATCGAAGAAGAGTACAACAAACATCCTGAGTTTGACAAGGCCAACCTGATAGAGCGCCTTTGCATCCCCGATCGTGTATATCAATTCCGTGTGACTTGGGTTGACGACCAAGGCAATGTACGCACCAACATGGGTTACCGCGTGCAACACAACAACGCCATCGGCCCCTACAAAGGTGGTATCCGCTTCCATGCTTCAGTTAACCTGGGCATCCTCAAGTTCCTGGCTTTCGAGCAGACCTTCAAGAATTCACTCACCACGCTCCCCATGGGTGGTGGTAAGGGTGGATCCGACTTCTCACCCCGTGGTAAGAGCAATGCCGAGGTGATGCGCTTCTGCCAAGCCTTCATGCTGGAGTTGTGGCGTCATATCGGTCCTGATGTGGACGTGCCCGCCGGTGACATCGGCGTAGGCGGTCGCGAAGTGGGTTACATGTTCGGCATGTACAAGAAGCTGACGCGCGAATTCAGCGGCGTACTCACCGGCAAGGGCCGTGAGTTTGGCGGTTCGCTGATTCGTCCAGAAGCCACAGGCTACGGCAACGTCTATTTCCTCTTAGAAATGCTCAAGACACGTGGCATGGACCTGAAGGGAAAAACCGTACTCATCTCTGGTGCAGGTAACGTAGCACAATACACAGCCGAGAAAGTGCTTCAGATGGGCGGCAAGGTGCTGACCATGAGTGACTCAGACGGCTACGTCTATGACCCTGAAGGCATTGACCGTGAAAAGCTGGACTACATCATGGAGCTGAAGAACCTCTATCGTGGCCGCATCCGCGAATACGCCGAGCAATACCCTGGCGTAAAATACGTAGAGGGTGCGAAGCCCTGGGGCGAAAAGGCAGACATCGCCCTGCCCTGTGCTACGCAGAACGAACTCAATGGTGACCAGGCCCGTCAGTTGGTGGCAAACGGTGTGATTGCCGTGAGCGAAGGAGCTAACATGCCTTCTACGCCCGAAGCCATCAAGGTGTTCCAGGAGGCAAAGATTCTCTATGCACCAGGTAAGGCATCAAACGCAGGCGGAGTATCTGTATCGGGTCTGGAAATGACACAAAACTCAGAGCGTCTGTCATGGAGCAGTGAAGAGGTGGATGCCAAGCTGCACTACATCATGGAAAACATCCATGAGAACTGCGTGAAATATGGTACAGAACCCGA
>JBJEKS010000111.1:0-3238 GCA_051878755.1 Bacteroides sp.
TAATCGATGAAGGCAGGTGGAGCCAGCCCAAGAAATCGTTACCAAGACCTGTACCTTTCTCCAATGCTTCCTGAGCAGCCTTAACTTGCTCCTTGTAAGCCTCCAAGCTTTCCTTACCAATAAAGCTCAGACTTTTTTCAATGTTCAACTGTACCATATTTTTTGAGTTTGTAAGAGTATTAATATTCCATGTATCACTACCTGAACGAATCAGTCAGTAGCTTGATTTCGATGGTGGGCGAGATGCGCTCGTAGAGGATGTTATAGACAGCATCTACGATGGGCATGTTGACGTGATAGTGCTTGTTGATCTCCTTGATACACTTGGTACCGTAGTAGCCCTCGGCAATCATCTCCATCTCTATCTGGGCACTCTTCACGCTGTAGCCCTTACCAATCATCGTGCCAAACGTGCGGTTGCGGCTGAAGTTGCTGTAGCCCGTCACGAGCAGGTCGCCGAGATAGACCGACTCAGCCACGTTGCGCTCCAAGGGATGGACAGTCTGCAGGAAGCGGTTCATCTCCTGGATGGCGTTACTCATCAAGACGGCCTGGAAGTTGTCGCCGTACTTCAGTCCACTGCAGATTCCTGCTGCGATGGCATAGACATTCTTCAGCACCGAGCTGTACTCAATGCCTGCCACGTCGTTGCTCACCGAGGTCTTGATGTAGGCTCCCGACAGATGACGCGCCACGGCAGCAGCCTTCTCCGTGTCGGTACAGCCAATGGTGAGGTAAGAGAGACGCTCCAGCGCCACCTCCTCTGCATGGCAAGGACCAGCCACCACGGCAATATTCTCGGGCGGTACGCCGTACTCCTTGGTGAAGTACTCAGACACAATCACGTTGTCATCGGGCACGATACCCTTGATGGCCGTGATGATGAATTTGTCCTTTATCTTGGTACGCAGCTTCTTGAGGTGCGACTTGAGATAAGGCGACGGAGTGACGAAAATCAGCGTGTCCGACTGTTTAACCACGTCGTTGATGTTGGAGTTGAAGTTGATGCGCTTCACGTCAAACTTCACACTCGTGAGATAAGCAGGGTTGTGCCCCAGCCGCTTGAAGTCGGCAATCCGGTCATCACGGCGCATATACCAGTTGATGGATTCGGATTGTCCCAAAACCATCTTGGCAATGGCCGTAGCCCAGCTGCCGCCTCCCATTATGGCTATCTTTCCCGGTAGTTTCATATCTTATTGATCCATTCCTCCACCTCTTTTACAGTGGGGTTGGTGAGTTCAAGCTTGTATTTCTTGTTGATACCGCAGATGTCCATGTGTACCTTCTGCGGATTGACATCCTTCATGTCGCTGACCAGGTTATAGCCGGCCTTCTGCAGCACGGGTACCCAAGCCTCGGGGATACCGAGCTCCATGTAGCGCGAAGCGGGATCCTTGGGAGGAGCCTGCTCAGGACGCATCTGCGGGAAGAAGAGCACCTCCTGAATGAAGGGCTTGCCTGTCATGAGCATGGTCAGACGGTCGATGCCGATACCGATACCCGACGTAGGAGGCATACCGTATTGCAGCGCCTTGAGGAAGTCCTGGTCGATGAACATTGCCTCGTCGTCGCCCTTCTCGCTCAGACGGAGCTGCTCCTTGAAGCGCTCCTCCTGGTCGATGGGGTCGTTGAGCTCGCTGTAGGCGTTGGCCAGCTCCTTGCCGTTGACCATCAGCTCGAAGCGTTCGGTCAGGCCGGGCTTACTGCGATGAGCCTTGGTGAGCGGACTCATCTCCACGGGATAGTCGGTGATAAAGGTGGGCTGGATATAGGTACCCTCGCAGAACTCGCCGAAGATTTCATCAATCAGCTTACCCTTACCCATGGTGTCGTCAATCTCCATCTTCAGCTCCTTGCAAATCTGGCGAATCACCTCCTCACTCTTGTCGCTCAGGTCGTAGCCGGTCTTCTCCTGGATGGCCTCGAGGATGGGCAGCCGGCGGAAAGGAGCCTTGAAGCTGATAGTCTTGCCGTCAATCTCCACGTCGGTAGAGCCGTTCACCTCCACGGCGATGCGCTCCAGCAACTTCTCGGTGAAGCTCATCATCCAGTTGTAGTCCTTATATTGCACGTAGAGCTCCATGCAGGTGAACTCGGGGTTGTGGTTCTTGTCCATACCCTCGTTGCGGAAATTCTTACCTATTTCATATACGCCTTCAAAACCGCCCACGATAAGTCGCTTCAGATAGAGCTCGGTGGCGATGCGCAGGTAGAGGTCAATGTCAAGCGAATTGTGGTGGGTGATGAAGGGACGTGCACTGGCTCCGCCGGGGATGGACTGCAGGATAGGTGTTTCCACCTCCGTATAGCCGGCCTCGTCGAACACGGCACGCATGGTCTTGATGACCTTAGCACGCTTCAGGAAGGTGTCCTTCACGCCATCGTTGACGATGAGATCGACGTAGCGCTGGCGGTAACGCAACTCGGGGTCATCAAACTTATCGTAGGCCACACCGTCCTTATACTTGACGATGGGCAGCGGGCGCAGGCTCTTGGCCAGCACGGTGAGTTTCTTGGCGTGTACGCTGATTTCACCCGTCTGGGTGCGGAAGACGAACCCCTCCACGCCCACGATATCGCCCAGGTCGAGCAGACGCTTGAAGACGGTGGTGTACATCTCCTTATTCTCATCCGGGCAGATGTCATCACGCGTCACATAGACCTGTACACGGCCTTTGGAGTCTTGCAGCTCCATGAACGAAGCCTTACCCATCACGCGGCGGCTCATGATACGGCCCGCAATGGACACCTGACGAGGCTCGGCATCGTCTTTGAAGTCAGCTTTTATATCTGTAGAAAAAGCGTTGGTTACATACTCTGCTGCAGGGTATGGCTCGATACCCATGGCACGCAACTCATTCAGGCTATTGCGCCGAATGATTTCCTGTTCACTAAGTTCCAGTACGTTCATTTCGTTTATTCTGAATCAAATTTGGGTACAAAAATAGGAAAGTTTTTTCAGATTCCCCACATTTTTTGCTAAATAATCGCAATAACACACAATATACCTATTATTATATATGATATAAAGAGCAAATATTGTTCTATTTTCACTCAAATAAGACCTATAAACGAACAATAATCGCACCATTACAAAACTATTTCTAACTTTGCAGCGTTGTAATAAGAATGAAACGAGAAACAAAAACAAAAGTTTGAAACTCATAGCTTGTAGCTAAAAAATGAATTGGATGATTAAAAGCCTCGGGACCTTACTGCTGACTGCACTGCTCGT
>JBJEKS010000112.1:0-18745 GCA_051878755.1 Bacteroides sp.
GCGCTATAGCCGGCGATGTGTGGCGTCCCTATATATATATAATGTAAGAGGTCGAAGTCTATGGAGGGTTCATTCTCCCAGACGTCGAGGATGGCTTCCTTCACGAGCCCCTTGTGGAGTGCCTTCTTGAGGGCTAGGGTATCCACCACTTCACCCCTTGAGGTATTCATCACCACGGGCTTGCGTTTCAGCCGGTGGAAGAAGTCTGCATTGGCCAGGTGGAAGGTGGGGTGGGAACCCTCGCGTAGCAGGGGGACGTGGAAGGTCAGTATGTCGCTCTCCTCGGCCAGCCTTTGCAGCGAGCTGAACCCCTCGCTGTCCTCGATGGCTTCGCGGGGAGGGTCGTTGAGCAGCACCCTCATGCCCCAGCGGCGGGCCACGTCGGCCACCAACCGCCCCACATGTCCCACGCCAACGATACCCAGCGTACGCCCTGCTAGCTTCATCCTCTTCTCCCGCTCCAGCAGCAGGAGGCAGCTCTGCACGTATTGCGCCACCGAGGCGGCATTACATCCCGGGGCGTTACTCCAGGCGATGCCTGCCTCGTGGCAGTAGGCCGTATCGATATGGTCGTAGCCAATGGTGGCCGTGGCGATGAATTGCACCTTGCTGCCCTGCAGCAGCTCGCGGCAGCAACGGGTGCGTGTGCGGATAATCAGGGCATCCGCATCCTTTACCACCTCTGGGGTTATCTCTCCTCCAGGCAGGTAAACCACTTGCTCGGCCAGTGCCTCTATCGCCTCGCGGATATAGGGTATCTTGTTGTCAACGATTACTTTCATCTTTTCTTTTCATTACATTTTCATTCAGCTCGCAAAAATACATATTCGATTTTGAAACCGCAAATTGTGGCCGGGAAAATACGCTGTTGGTTGATTTTTCGCCGGACTTGTTCTTATTCGCCGTTTTTTTATCGTAAATCTGTAGGAAATTGAAATCTTTGATTACTTTTGCAAACTCAAAAACTAGATTTCTCCATGATGAAGAATACCATTTCCTCCCTCTTTGCCGTTGGGCTTATGTTGCTGAGCATCGGGCTGATGCAGGGATGTGACCTGATTGACTATCACCCGTATGACGTGCGCATATCGGGTCAGACCGATGTGAATGCCACCAATATCCTCCGTATCGAGAAGGAGTGTTTCGGTAAGGATACCTTGCGCTTTGTGGCTACCGGAGATACCCAGCGCTGGTATGACGACACGCGCGAATTCGTGGATCACGTCAATAAGCGTGGCGACGTGGACTTTGTGCTCCACGGAGGAGACACGAGCGACTTCGGTGTGACCGACGAGTTTCTGTGGCAACGCGACATCCTGAACAAACTCAACGTGCCTTACGTGGTGCTGCTCGGCAATCACGACTGCATCGGTACGGGTGAGGACACCTACCGCAAGGTGTTCGGCGACCCCAACTTCAGCTTCATAGCTGCCCGCATCAAGTTTGTCTGCCTCAATACCAATGCCCTGGAGTTCGATTACTCGCGCCCCGTGCCCGACTTTGAGTTCATGACCAACGAGTTGACCGCCCGTGGCGACGAGTTCGACCGTACCGTGGTCTGCATGCACGTGCCCCCGTTTGATGGCGAGTTTAACAACAACGTGGCCAATGTTTTCGAGCATTACGTACTCCAGTACCCGGGCCTGCAGTTCTGCACCGTGGCCCATGTGCACCGTGCCAAGCAGGAGGACCTCTTCGACGACGGTACCATCTACTACATGAGCGACTGCATCCATCACCGCAACTATTATCTGTTCACCATAACACCTGAGGGCTATACGTATGAAGTGGTTGATTTCTAATATCCTGTTACTCGTGGCCCTCTCGATGGGCCAAGCCAAGGCACAAAGCATAAACGATACGCCCGGCGTACATACTCCCGATACAGTCAATACGCTTACTCCCTGTGGCGACAATGTGCTTACTCCCGACACGGTCTATGTCGTGCATCACGACACCGTGTGGCTACAGCAGCCAAAGGCCGACAGCGTCTATACCGCTGAGGTCAACTCGCGCTACGACCGCCGTATCCACCGCTACCGCAAGCATTGGTACAGCTTGATACCTACCTACAGCAAGCTACAATATGCCGGCAACATGGGATTGCTCTCGCTGGGCTTCGGTTGGGATTACGGCAAGCACAACCAGTGGGAGACCGACCTCCTCTTCGGTTACCTGCCCAAGTATGACTCCGACCGCTCGAAAATCACGATGACGCTCAAGCAGAACTACATTCCTTGGAACATCACCCTGGGTCAAGGTCCCTTCTCGTTCGAGCCCTTGAGCTGTGGGCTTTACTTCAACACCGTCTTCGGCGATGAATTCTGGGTGAGCGAGCCCGACCGCTATCCCAAGGGCTACTACGGCTTCTCCTCGAAAATCCGCACCCACATTTTCCTGGGCCAGCGCATCACCTTTGAGATCCCCCGCAAAAAACGCTTCATGGCCAAGAGCATCACCTTCTTCTACGAGCTGAGCTCGTGCGACCTCTATATTGTCAGCGCCTTCACCAACGGCTACCTGCGTCCGCACGACTACCTGAGCCTCTCCTTCGGCCTGAAGTTGCAGACGCTCTAACGATGAAGGGGATAGAAATAGTAGCAAACCACTTGCGCACGGGCATCGCAGCTGCGGTATGAGGTCTGGAAAACGGGCTTCATTTCGTAGCGTTTGCTCAACTCGGTCAGCATTTTCTCCTCTTCGAAGACGGGTACAATCAGGTAGCCTTTGGCAGGCTTTTCCCGTTCGATGTGGCGAAGGCGATCGCCCAGGTAGTAGTTGATACTGTAGAAGTAGAGTCCATAGGAGTAGATAGCTCCCTCGGGTTGCAGATTGATGAGTCGTTGGGCAATCTTCTTGTCGCTCTTGGTAGAGAGGACCGTCGGCTGATAGACCCCATCCAGTGCCACGAAGAGGCAGAGCAACATACCAGCTACCCCATAGAGATGAGCACGGGCCGAGGCTTGCTGACGGCAGAGACGGAACAGGCAGAGAGCCCCCACGAGCGGAATCAGAATCAACAACCAATGGGCAAAATCAAAGTAGGTATCGCGCAGGGCATGCAGGAAGCCCACATTCTCAGCGGCATGACGACCATGACCCATGATGGCGTCGGGCACCAACCCCAGACGGATGGCGAAGAGCAGCAGCGTGAGCAATACACCAAGCGATCCGAATACGATGGAGAAGCTACGGAACAACTTGCTCCCCCTCTCAGCCAAGTGGCGAAGGTATTGCGCAAAGAAGAGCGCCATGAAGGGGTAGATGGGCAGCAGATAGACACTTCGCTTGCTCTTCGGGATGCAGTAGAAGATGAAGATAAGCAGCACAGTCAGCCAGCAGAAGAGCTGCAGCGGGTCTTGTTGGCAGAAACGCTTCCACCACCCACGTACGCATGACATCCATCCCCTGGTCGCCTCCGCCGATTGGGCCGACTTGTCGTCCAAGGCCTTGCGCTTCAACGTAAAGAGCGAGGCGACGAACAGTAGTGTCCAGGGAATCCATCCCCAGATGAGCGTGAGGAAATTGTACCACACGGGATTCTCGTGCGAAGCATAGCTCATCGTACCGCTGAAGCGTCCAGTATTCTCCTCCAGCATCAAGTCGATGACCTCCTGTCCCCCCTGCTGATAGGCCAGGAACATCCAGCCGCAGTAGGGCAGAATGGCGAGGAAACCGAAGCAGCACATCCAACCGAAACTCTTCCAGAAACCGCGCTGCTGAATCAGCAGATAGACTCCCGTGACCATGCAGGGGAAGATAGCCCCCACGGGGCCTTTGGTCAACGTAGCACAGGCCATGCAACCGATGGCCACCCACGGGAAGCGTTGCCTTCCCTGCTCATCCCATTCATAGAACAGGCAGAGGGACACGACGATAAAGGCCACTTGCACCATATCCACACGTCCGGCTACTGCAGCCCGGTGTACTTCAAACGAGGTGAGCAATAGCAAGGTGGTCAATACAGCCAGCTCCTGTCCCAACCGCTTCCGTACGAAATGGAAGAAGAAGAGCAGCATACCAATACAGGCCACAGCCGAGGGAAAGCGTGTGGTAAATTCGCTGACCTCGCCCGAAAGCCATGACACGGCAGCAATACACCAATAGAGGAACGGCGGCTTGAAGGCGATGTCTGTGCCATAATTCACGGGAAGAATCCAGTTGCCGCTCTGCAACATGCTCACAGCTACAATGGCCTCGCGCGGTTCACCCTTGGAATAGAATAGAGACTCGCCCAGGAAAGGCACTAATACCAGGATGCTCAATAATGCGATGAGCCAGAAGATGATACGTTGATTATTCATGCAATTTTGTTTATTTGTCTGCAAAAGTACCACTTTCTTAGAAAAATAGGTTATTTTTGCAGCGAAAAAGTAGAGAGATTGATGAAAACAACACTCCAGATACCCACTTTCGTCCGCTTCGTGCTGGTAGGAGGCTTCGCTACAGCCCTGCATTATGGTCTGTACCTGTTGCTCCGACTGCTCATGGATGTCAACGTGGCCTATACCTTGGGCTATGCGGTGAGCTTTGTGGCTAATTTCTACCTTACGGCCTGGTTCACCTTCCGGCAGTCCCCTTCGTGGCGGCGGGCTGTAGGTTTCAGTGGAGCGCATCTCACCAATTACCTGCTTCACATGGGCTGCTTCAACCTTTTCCTTTGGTGGGGCGTGCCCTCTCAATGGGCCCCGCTGCCTGTATTTGCCGTCGTGGTGCCTATCAATTTCCTTTTAGTCCGAACAGTATTTAAAAAGATGTAACCCCATGAATCATTCTCCTGAACATCTCCCCGTGTTATCTATCGTGGTGCCTTGCTATAAAGAAGAGGCCGTCTTGCCCGAAACCCATCGCCGTCTTTCGGCGCTGCTTGATGTGATGATTGCAGCGGGTGAGGTGGATGCAACGAGCTATGTGCTTTACGTCAACGATGGAAGCCGTGACCAGACCTGGCCCCTTATCTGCCGTTTGCATGATGAAGAGAAGTACGCCTGTGGCCTGAACCTGGCCGCCAATGTGGGGCACCAGAATGCCTTGATGGCAGGACTGGAGACCGTCAAGGAGCGATGTGACGTAGCGGTATCGATTGATGCCGACCTGCAAGATGATGTTGAAGCCATCCGTGCCATGGTGGCTAGCTATAAGCAGGGGCATGATATCGTCTATGGCGTGCGTCAGGAGCGTACTACCGATACCTTCTTCAAGCGCACCACTGCCTTGGCTTTCTACCGCCTGATGCAGCGGATGGGGGTAAATGTGGTCTATAACCATGCCGACTTCCGGTTGATGAGCCGCAGGGCCCTTCAATACCTCTGTCGCTTCCGTGAGCGCAACCTCTTCCTGCGTGGGTTGATTCCCCTGGTGGGGTATCAGACTGATGTGGTCAAGTACAACCGGGCCAAGCGCTTTGCCGGAGAGTCGAAGTATCCGTTGCGCAAGATGCTCAACTTTGCCATTGATGGAATTACCTCCTTCTCCGTCAAACCCGTGAGGATGATTTTCTGGATAGGGTGTCTGTTTGTGCTGGTAGCTTTGGGTGTAGTCCTTTGGACGCTTCATGCTTACTTTATGCACCAAACCATTCCTGGCTGGGCATCGTTGATGATTTCCATTTGGCTGGTGGGAGGCGTTATCCTTATCGCTTTGGGCATCGTGGGTGAGTATGTAGGTAAGATATATATTGAGGTGAAAGACCGTCCACGCTACAACGTGGAAGAGCTGCTGATGCGCGATGAATAGGTCGAAAAGCGTTAATTCTTGGCCATTTGTCTCTCAATCCTTGTTTTATTCAGCAAGAAAGCTTACTTTTGCACTCTATAATGTTATTGAACCCTAGATTGTATGAAGCAACTGTCCGTTATAACGCCTGTGAAAGACTCCATCGAACTGACTTTGAAGACCATTGAGGCCATCATGACCTCGGTGTGTCCAGTTCCCTTCAGCTATACGGTCTATAACGACTTCAGCACACCTGAGAATACAAAGAAGCTGCAAGAGGCCGCCGAGCGGTGGGGATTCCGTCTGGTGAATCTCTCTGACTTGACCGACCATCCCTCGCCCAACTACCTCCTTGTACTGCAGATGGCCCAAAAGGAGGCCTTGGAGAAGGATGCCGGATTGCTGATTGTGGAGTCGGACGTGGTAGTGAAGTCCACTACGCTCCATGCCCTCTATGCTGCTGCTTCCGAATTAACCGATTGTGGTATGGTGGCCTCGGTCACGGTGGATGAGACGGGACAGATTAACTTCCCCTACCTCTATGCCAAGAAGCGTCCTCAGCAGGCTTTCGCCACACGCAAGCGCTTCAGTTTCTGCTGCACGCTGCTCCATCCACGTTTCCTACGGGCTTTCAGCTTCCAGCAGCTTGACCCCACAAAGCATTGGTATGATGTCACCATCTCACACGCTTCGCTGCAGCTGGGCTTCAAGAACTATCTCTTCACGCTCTTCCCCGTGCTCCACCGTCCTCACAGCAGTCGCCCCTGGAAGTTGCTGAAATATACCAATCCCTTGAAGTACTACTGGATAAAATACACCAAAGGGTTCGATAAAATCTGAGTGTCTTACTTGACTGTTTTGAAGACTATGCGCATATTCTATTATATTATGTTTGGATTGTGGTATCTGCTCTCGCTGCTTCCGCTGCGTGTGCACTACTTCTTTTCCGATGTGGTGCTCTATCCGCTGCTCTTCCATCTGATGGGCTATCGCCGCAAGGTGGTTCAAGACAACCTGAAGGGTTCATTCCCAGAGAAGAGTGACCGGGAGTTGGCCTCTATTGAACGTGATTTCTACCATTTCCTCTGCGATTACATGGTGGAGACCGTAAAGACCTTCACCATGTCCAAACAGCAGATGATGCGTCGCATGACCTTCAGCGGACTGGACGAGCTCATGGTGGCCATGGAGCGAGAGCAAAAGCAGTTCTGCTTCGTCTATCTGGGCCACTACTGCAACTGGGAGTGGATAGCCTCAATGCCCTACTGGGTATCTGCCGACTACCATTGCGCACAGATATACCACCGCTTGCGAAATGCTGAGATGGATGCCCTCTTCCTGCGCTTGCGCAACCGTTACGGCGGCGAATGTATCGCCATGAAGGAAACCCTGCGACGAATCATAGAAATCAAGCGCAGCGGACAGAAGGAAATTATCGGCTTCATCTCTGACCAAGCACCCAAGTGGAACAGCATTCACCATTGGTGCGACTTCTTCCACCGCGAAACGCCGGTCTTCATCGGCACAGAGAAGATTGGTAAACAGGTGGATGCACTGGTCTATTTTGCAGAGGTGAAGCGTGTTAAGAGGGGATATTATCGTTGCGAGCTGAAACCTATCACCCATGACATCAAGCAGATACCAGATTTTGAACTGACAGATACCTTCACTCATCTTCTGGAGCAGATGATAAAGGAGCAACCTGCCTACTGGCTGTGGAGTCACAAGCGATGGAAACGTACCAAGGATGAGTGGATAGAACGACAAAAAAATGTGGAGGGCCATGAGAAAGCAAGCTGAATACGACTACCTGATTGTAGGCGCCGGCCTTTTTGGCGCACTATTTGCCTGCGAAGCACGCAAGGCCGGAAAACGATGTCTTGTCATCGACAAGCGTAGCCACACGGGAGGTAATATGCATTGCCTTGATATTGATGGTATTAACGTACATCAGTATGGGGCGCATATTTTCCATACCAGCAACAGGCAGGTATGGGAGTACGTCAACCGTCTTGTGGAGTTCAACCGCTATACCAACTCGCCCATTGCCTCTTATAAAGGGCGGCTTTACAACCTCCCTTTCAACATGAATACCTTTTATCAGCTTTGGGGCGTGACGACACCTGCTGAGGCCCAGGCCCGGATTGATGAACAACGGAGCAAGTATGCTTCCATCGTGGAACCTGCTAATCTGGAGGAACAGGCCTTGAAGCTCTGCGGAGATGATATTTATCGCATTCTCATCAAAGGATATACGGAGAAACAGTGGGGCCGAAAGGCTACGGAGTTACCAGCCTTTATCATCCGTAGGCTCCCCTTCCGCTTCACGTTCGACAACAATTACTTCAACGATACTTATCAGGGTATTCCCATCGGAGGCTACAATCCGCTCGTTGACGCATTGCTTCAGGGGGTGGAGGTAAGGCTGGAAGCGAATTATTTCGAGGAGCGCAACTTTTGGGATGCACAAGCCGATAAACTGCTTTTCACCGGTTGTATCGACGAGTTCTTCGATTTCCGTTTTGGTCACTTAGACTACCGTAGTCTCAGGTTCGACCATCAGCAACTTCCCCTGGACAACTTCCAGGGCAATGCGGTAGTGAACTATACCGAAGCTGAAGTTCCCTATACTCGCATCATCGAACATAAGCATTTCGAGTTCGGAAATCAGCCTCATACGGTTATTACTTATGAGTATCCTGATGAGTTTGCTTCGGGCAAGGAACCCTATTACCCCGTTAATGACGAGGTCAATACGGCTCGGTTGAAGCAATATAAGGCTTTGGCCGAGGCTCTGCCGAAGGTACTCTTTGGCGGACGGTTGGGACAGTATGTCTATGCTGATATGGACGATACCATTGAGGCTGCTTATCGATTGGCCCAGAAAGAATTTGCTATTTCAAATCCTCATAATACGAATATCCAGGCATGACAAATTCATATCTTCCTCGCACAATTCTCCAACGACTGATGAAACCTCGTTTTTATGACATTAATCCTCAATATGCCGAGGTTGAACCGTTTATACAAAGCCTACCCGAACGATTTGAGGCTGGCGAAGGCGAGGTGATTTACAAGGGCCGTAACACCTTGCGACTGATGGAGTATGCAGGGCATCAATTGGTCGTGAAGTCGTATTCGGCACCTTCAGTAGTGAACCGGGTTGCTTACGGCATTGTGAGAGGTAGCAAAGCGAAACGTTCTTTCCTCTATGCGCGTATTTTTCAGCATATAGGGGTTGGTACCCCCACACCTGTGGCTTGGCTTGACCAGCGTAGTGGGTTGCTGCTTGATAAAAGTTTCTATGTCACTCTTCTTTCCGACTGCCCTTTCCGTTATGAAGCTCTTTTTGAGCAACAACTCCCCTCCTGTATGGAAGAGGTGCTTCGTACGGTGGGCAGGCAGACTGCTCTGCTTCACGAGCATGGTTATGCTCATAAGGACTATGGCCGTGGTAACATTCTCTTTAGGCCTTTAGTTGATGGTTCTGTGAAGATGGAGGTAGTTGACCTCAACAGGATGTATGTCGGGAAGGTCGGACTTAAGGAGGGGTGCAAAAACTTCTGTCGCTTGCCGGCTACAGAGCAGATGCATCGCTGGATGGCCGAGGAGTATGCCAAGGCGCGCGGATTCGATGCGGAGACCTGCTACGAGCTGATTGTTGCCTATCGTCATGCCGACAAGGGCAATGAAAAGTATTGATTTGACATTATAAGGAGAGTATTAACCATAAAGAATTTGTGAGAGAGATGAAGCTTTTTGCAGTAGTAGTGACCTTCAATCGCTTGGATTTGCTCAAGCGCAACATCAGTTGTCTGAGGCAGAACAGGCCGATAACCTGCATCGTGGTGGTGAACAACGGAAGTACTGATGGAACAGCTCAGTGGCTTGACCAGCAGACCGACCTTCGCGTAATCCATCAGCAGAACGTAGGGGGCTCAGGAGGGTTCTACACGGGCATAAACTATGCCTACAGTCAGGGAGCGGAGTGGATATGGTGCATGGATGATGATGTCTTTCCCCGTGCCGACTGTCTTGAACAACTACTGGCTGAGGCCCATGACCCAAAGATAGGCATCCTGGCTCCACGCCGACTGATGGAGGGGGAAATATTCTGTCACGATTTCCAGGGTTATAATCTCACTAACCCTTTCCGTTCGATGTACACGCAGCGACTGCATAACGATGAGGTAAATACCCCCACACCGGTAGCTGGCACCGCCTTTGAGGGGCCCCTGATACGGCGTGAGGTCGTAGAGCGCATCGGTTTGCCTAATAGAGAGCTCTTCATATTCTGTGATGATACAGACTATTGTTTGCGTACGATTCAGGCAGGATTTACCATCCTCTACGTGCCAGCTGCCCTGATGGACAAGCAGAAATTTTTCACCCATGACAGTTGGAGCGAACGAAATCGCAAAAAAAAGTGGAAACGCTTCTATCAAGTACGTAACTCTGCTTACCTGAACCATCGCTATGGTCTCAATTGGGGTGTAAGGTATCTGCGAGGCTTTATCAACGTATCGGGCTATCTGATTACTGCCCTCTTCACATTGCCCTTCTCGAAAGCCTGGCAATGGAGTGACCTCAGCAAGCTATGGCGAGCCTACAGCGATGGCATCCACGGGCGGCTTGGTATAATGAACTAAATCTATTTACTGCATTATGAAAACTGTTAATTTGATTAAGAAAGTTGTTCGAGCCTTTTTGGATAGCTACAAGGCTTTCCGTTTCACGGCAAAGCCTACCCTTTATATGACTCTGCTCGTTAAGGACGAGGAAGATATCTTGGAGCAAAACCTGCGTTTCCATAAGGCCATGGGAGTGGATGGATTTATCATCACTGATAATAACTCCACCGATCATACCCATGATATAATCGAAAAGTATAAGGCCAAGGGATGGATTAAAGAAGTTATCTACGAGACAGCCACCAATTATTGCCAAAAGGAGTGGGTGGATCGCATGATTCTGCTGGCTCGGAAGAAATATCATGCCGATTGGATAATCAACGCTGATGCCGATGAACTATGGTACACACCTTTGGGAAATTTGAAGGAAGAAATGAAGAATACGCACAATAATGTGCTGAAATGCAAGGTGATAAGCGTGTATCCTGAAGAGCTGAAGCCCTTTACCCAATGGGATGTGATGATAAAAAGCGTACCTGATCAAACCCGTTACAATCTCTCGCTCTACTCCATTTTTGAACGGCAGAATCATAAAGTGGCCCACCGCACCACCTCCTATATTCAAATAGCGCAGGGCAATCATAAGGTGACTATGCTCCCTTCTTGGGCAACAGAATGTGGTATATGTGTCTATCATTATAATATTCGCAGTAAACGCCACTTTATGGCTAAGATGGTCAACGGGGGTAAACAATATGAGCAGCACCCCAGTAAAAAACGTGGAAGACATTGGCGCTATTTCTATCAGCTTTATAAGCAAGGGTTGCTGGAGCAGGAATATGATAAGGTGATAGGTAAAGCTGTGTATAGACAGCTCGAAGAGGATGGATTCCTTTACAGAGACACTACAATAGCAGATTTCTTCAAACAAATGGATTGAACAATGAGACTGATTAAAATGACTGGTGGGCTGGGTAACCAGATGTTTATATATGCCATGTACCTGCGCATGAAGAAATACTTCCCCCACACGCGTATTGATATCTCTGATATGGTGCATTACCATGTACACCATGGCTACGAGATGAATACGATCTTCAATCTGCCGCACGATGAGTTCTGTATCAGTCAACCGCTGAAGAAGTTTCTGGAGTTTGTCTTCTTTAAGACGATTCTTGAACGGAAGCAGCACGGTTCGCTTCTCCCTTATCGTAAAAGTCACTTTTGGCCTTTGGTATATTTCAAGGGTTTCTATCAGTCGGAACGCTATTTTGATGATATCAAGGAGGAGGTAAGGCAGGCCTTTACGTTTGATATCCAAAAAGCTAATCCGAAGACCATAAGGATGATGGAGCAGATTGAAGGTGATCCCTTTGCAGTTTCGCTCCATGTGCGAAGAGGCGATTATCTGCAGCCTGAGCACTGGAATGCCATAGGCTGTGTATGTCAGTTGCCTTATTATCAGCATGCCCTTGCAGAGATGAATAGCCGTGTGAAAGAGGCATCCTATTATGTGTTCTCTGATGACCTGGATTGGGTAAGGCAGCATCTACATCTCTCCAAGGCTACCTATATAGATTGGAATCGTGGGGCAGATAGTTGGCAGGACATGATGTTGATGAGTCACTGCCGTCACCATATTATCTGCAACAGCACCTTCAGTTGGTGGGGCGCATGGCTTAATCCACGGTTGGATAAGCAGGTGTTGGTTCCTGACCGCTGGTTCAACAATACTGATGCTCCTTTTATCTATCCTTCTGGATGGACAAAGGTGTCTACGCGCTGAAGCTCATACTAATTGGTACATGAAAGTAGCATTTGTTAAAGCCCAACTCGAGTTATTATGTGAATAATATACAATACGCTTTTTCGGCTTGATATTTGTTATATCTGAAATAAAAAATGTATTTTTGCAACCGATAGTAGAAAAATTATCTAATAAGATTTGCAATAATACACTGAAATGAAATCAGATATAGCTCATTTATTATGCGGCCGGCTCACTAGAGTTTTGTCTCTGTTGATCAAGATTCATCTGCTTGGTTTGTCCTTTCTCTCTTTTTTTCGTTTGGTGCAGTATGTCGCTTTGCGAGGAATGGTGGAGCATGGCGAGGATTCGGTACTGACGGCTTTTATAAAGGGAGTGTGGTTTGATAATGTGGTTGGTTGCTACGTGCTTATTGTGCCTTTGGCGTTGTTGCTTATTGCTGGCTGTTTCGGCTATTTTGCTCGTTGGCTGAGATGCTTTGCATTAGTGTGGATTGGGGTACTTTATGTGCTTTGCTTTGCTATATCGGCGGCTAATATACCCTATTTTGCCTACTTTTTTCAGAATATTAACTCTGGTATTTTCGGTTGGTTTGGCTATGCAGGAACTACTGTAGGCATGGTGGCGGGAGAATCCTCTTATCTAGTTTACATCTCTTTGTGGGCGTTGACATCTCTCTCTCTTGTGTTGGCTTTGGTACGCATGGAGCACTCCCTCAATGCGATCATGAGGGTTGTGAATACAGATGGCGGAAGCAGTGCGCCGATGCAATTGTTACTTCGTGGCCTTCTTACGTTGAGTGTCATCGGCCTCTGTATGTTTGGTATCCGAGGTCGTATGGGGTATAATCCCATCAAAGTAAGCCAGGCTTATTATTGTTCTGACCCACTGCTCAACCAGTTGGGTATTGCGCCCACATTTAACCTGCTGACTAGTGTGATGGATGATATGCGCAAAGAGAATACCGAGTTGCAACTGATGCCCTATTCTGAAGCTATTGCAGAGGCACGCAAGGAGCTGGGTGTTGAAGGGACAGTGGACTCAACTGATGTGATGCGCCGGCATGTGGAGCCGGATAGCACGGCATGTGCTAAGCGACCTAACGTGGTGATAATCCTCATGGAGTCGATGTCGGCCCGACTCATGCAGCGTTTTGGTCATAAGGAGAAACTAACCCCTGTGCTTGATAGCCTCTATAGCCACTCCATGGCCTTCACCCGCTGCTATTCGGCAGGAGTACACACCAACCATGGATTGACTGCTACGCTTTACTCTTTCCCTGCCTTGATGAAGCGAAACCTGATGAAGGGGACCGTGACCCCTCATCGCGAAGGAATCCCCACGGTGCTTAAGGAGTATGGATACCACAACCTTTTTTTCATGACCCATGAGGCTCAATATGATAACATGAACGCCTTTTTCCGTACCAATGGTTACGATGAGGTTTATGCGCAGGAGGACTATCCAAGGAGTGAGGTAGTGAATAGCTTTGGGGTAAGTGATGGCTTCCTTTTTCGCTTTGCTCTTGACAAACTACAGCAGATAGCTTTCACTCATCAGCCCTTTATGGCTACACTGCTTACGATTAGCAATCACCCTCCTTATATCATTCCTGATGATTTCCATCCTCGAAGTGCAGAAAAGGATACGCAGATAGTGGAGTATGCAGACTATTGTCTCGGTCGCTTCTTGAACGAGGCTCGCAAGGAAGCTTGGTACGACAATACGTTGTTTGTGGTGCTGGCAGACCATGGGAAGATTGTTGGACAGGTTGATAGCGAACTGCCTCAGTCTTATAATCATATTCCACTGCTTTTTTTTGGACGGGGAGTGACACCAGAGCTTAATACATCGCTAGCCACGCAGGTGGATGTGATGCCATCTCTACTCGGTATGCTTGGTATGGAGTATGCATACAATGGCTTTGGGGTGAATCTTATGAAAACGAAGCGTGATAAAGTGTTTTATTCGGCAGATAACCAGATTGTGGCGCGCACAGATGAAGTCTGCTTTGTTTATACCCAATCGACAGGGCTCGACAGCTACTTCTGGGAGCAACCCGATGGTACCCTCTCGGCCACCGAACCAGACACTCTCATGCAACAGCTGCGGCGTTATGCCTACGCCATGATGCAAACCGCTGAATATTGCTACAGGCACCAGAAGTAATACCTCTGCATATTTTACACATGAATATTTTGTAGATTCATCTGTCAGCCTTATCTTTGCACTGTGAATCAGTTGAAAACGATCTAATCAGTAGAAACGATGATGATAACTGTAGCTAATCCGATTTACGATGCGGTATTCAAGTATCTGATGGAGGACGAACGCATCGCACGTACATTACTTTCGGCACTTCTGAAAAAGAAAGTGTTGCAGGTCACCACACGCAGACATGAATATACCAATGGTACACGAGACAACATCTCCATGTTTCGTATAGACTTTGCCGCTCAAGTACTTCAGGAGGATGGCTCTGTGAAGTTGGTGCTCATAGAGCTGCAGAAGACCTGGCTAGACACCGAGACCCTGCGCTTCCGTCAGTACCTAGGAGCGCAGTATCAGAATCCGGAGAATATTGTCAAGGAGGATAATCCACAGGGCTATGCCACTCCCATGGTGGCAGTCTATATGCTGGGTCACCGAGTCGGTGATATTGAGGAGCCGGTAATCTATGTTAATCACCATTCCTATAACTATGACGGTCAGGTGGTGACTAAAGGTATCCCCGACCCCTTTGTGGAGAGCCTGACCCACAACAGCATCATCATTCAGCTCCCTTTGCTCCACGGCCAGATTAATAATCGGTTAGAGAAAGTGCTCAGTGTGTTTGACCAGAGCCGGAAGGATGAAAGCAGCCGTCAGATTATGCGGATTGATGAATCGCTCTATGCTGATGATGCAGACATGCTGTACATACTCCATCGATTGACTTCTGCTGCTGCTGATGCGAAGTTGCGTCAGGATATGAATGTAGAGGACGAGTATTTCTCTGCCATCGAAAAGCGTGATACAGAAATAATGCTTCGTGATCAGAAGATAGAAGAGCAGGGTATTGAACTGGCAAAACGTGAATGTTTGTTGGAAGAGAAGCAGCAACAGCTTACGGAGAAGCAGAATCAGCTTACGGAAGAACGTAGGAAATTGCATTCCTTGGTATCGGCTTTGGTGTTAAATGGTATGTCCGTGGAGCAGATATCAAAGATGACTGGTTATAGTGTAGATGAAGTGCGCTCATACGAGGCCGACTAGGTGCATCATTCAGTGCAGCTCGACTATGATGGGACGGTGGTCGGAAGCAACGGGCTCGTTGGCTACCCGGCGACAGGCGACCTTCAGCTTGCGGGCTTGCTTTTTGTAGATTGCGATGTAGTCGATGGTTTCTTGGGGGTTAGGAGAGGGGTAGGTAGGTGCATTGAGGTCAGAGAGGATGACGAAATCTTGCTGTAGGGCTTGTATGAAGGGGCTTGTAGGAGTGTCGTTGAAGTCACCAGCCAGGAAGAATGGCTTGCGTGTGGCCTTGGCTACCTCCTTGAGGATTTGGAGGGAGGCCATACGGTCGGCCTCGGTCAGTGAGAGGTGGGTGCAGCAGAATAGGTATCTCTTGAATTCGGCCACCAACATCATGCGGGCTTCTTCATGTCCAGGAAGGGGATAAGCTGTCAGTCTCAGGGGCTTTTCGCAGGAGAGGATGCCTATGCCGTATTTCCCTCCGTCGTAAGGGATGGCTGGGGCGAACGAGCCGTGCATTCCTGTGAGGGTCGCCACTTCGCCAAGTACGTATTGCTGGTGGCTGCGATTGGTCATGCTGTCAACCTCCTGAACGGCTACAATGTCGGGCTTCTCGCGCAGGATAGCATCGGCAATGCGTTGGTAGTTGCATACCTCATCCATCCCTCTACCATTACGGATGTTGTACGTCATGATTTTCTTTTGGGCCAGCAAGGCCGATGAGGCCATGCATGCCATCAGTATGAGTGTTACTATCTTTTTCATCTTAAGGCACTTTCTTATCATATCATTGCAATTTGATTACAAAAGTAGTGAATGGATTTGAATTATCCACTCTATTCGTATACTAATTAATAATTATTTTGTTACTTATCTGCAGGAAAAATGCTATTTTTGCAGCATGGTATTGCTATGAGCATCCAAACCTTTTGTTTTTCATAGATTCTGTATAGTATGAATAGATCAACCATCATTCCTTTTGCTTTGCTCGCTGCACAGGCAGTTGTGGCGCAAGAGCGCCCTAACATTGTGGTTTTCCTTGTAGATGATATGGGGGTCATGGACACCTCCCTTCCTTTTCTTTGTAACGAGAAGGGAGAAGCCATTAGGTATCCCCTGAATGAGTGGTACCATACACCCAATATGGAACGTATGGCACGTCAGGGCATACGCTTCTCTACGTTCTATGCTCAGAGTGTCAGTTCGCCTTCGCGAACTTCTCTCCTTACCGGACAAAATGCTGCACGCCACCGCACCACCAACTGGATTAATTCGGAGAGCAATAACCGCGATGCCTACGGCCCTCCGGCTTGGAACTGGAAGGGTATTTCTAGCCATACGCCTACCTTGCCCCGTATCCTCCAACAGGCTGGATACAGGACCATACAGATTGGAAAAGCGCATTTCTCGCCCATTGGCGGTGAGACGGAAAACCCTGTCAATGCCGGATTCGACGTCAGTATTGCAGGGTCATCCATTGGGCAACCTGGAAGCTACTATGGTGAACATGGCTACGGGCATATTAAGGGAAACCGAAACCGTGCCGTTCCTGGATTGCAGAAATATCACGGCACCAACACTTTCCTCAGTGATGCGTTGACTTTTGAAGCCATCGAACAGATGGACAAAGCCGTAGATGAGAACAAGCCTTTCTTCCTTTATCTGGGTCATTATGCCGTGCATGCCCCCTTTGAGACTGATTGGCGTTTTATTGATCGTTACCGGCAGAGGGGCATGTCGGCTCAAGAACAAGCTTTTGCCACTCTCATTGAAGGAATGGACAAGTCGCTTGGCGATGTGATGGACTATCTTGAACAGAAGGGTATAGCAGAGAATACCTTGATTATCTTTTTAGGTGACAACGGTTCGGATGCGCCATTGGGCGACGAAAAGGGATATACGTCGTCAGCTCCTTTGCGCGGTAAGAAGGGGGCTGAGTATGAAGGAGGGGTGAGGGTGCCCTTCATAGCCTGTTGGGCGAAACCCGACGGAAGGAATAAGTTGCAGAAACAGCTGCCTATACAAGCCGGCGCCATACAGCAGCAGATGGGAACCGTGATGGATTTATATCCCACGGTGGCAGCCTTGGCTGGAGCCAAACTGCCCAAGGCCTATGCTCTTGATGGATACGACCTGTGTATCCAACTTACGGGGAAGCGAAATGAGCAACGTCCTGAACGTTTTCTGATGCACTTCCCTCATGAACATCGTGCCAGTTACTTTACCACCTACCGTGAAGGAGAGTGGAAACTGATTTACTATTACAATCCCGAGATGCCTCAATGGCCTTTCTGCGAGTTGTATAACCTCAAGAAAGATCCCATAGAGGTACACAATATGGCCACCACTTATCCACAGAAGGTAAGAGAGATGCTAAAGGCTATGGCTGATGAATTGGAGGCCGAGGGGGCTTTGTATCCTATTGACAAGGATGGAAATGAGCTACGTATCAGAATGGAATAGTCAACGAGGTGTTTGCCCAATATGATTAGTGCCCCATATCAAATATACAGGGCACTAATCATATTGGGTTTATTTCTTGGCCTTTGAGGTTGCGGTGCGACGTGCGGTAGGTCGTTTTTTTCCTTCACCCTCAGAAGCTTTCTTCTCATCTTGCAGGCGAACCAATTCCAGGCACGAGGCCAAGCTTAGGTCAGCAGGAACGATGTCCTTGGGTATTTTGTAGTTGTTGCCCTTGTAGGCTATGTAGGGACCGTAGCGGCCGTTCATTATTTCCAGTTCGGGCTCCTCATCAAAGCGTTTGATGTGGCGTTGAGCTTCGGCATCCTGCTTCTGTTTAATCAGAGCCACGGCCTCGTCAAGCGTCATCTCCAGTGGGTCGGAGTCCTTGGGCAGCGAGACGTAGAGCTTGTCGCAATGTATGTATAGGCCGAAGCGGCCCATTCCGATGGTCACGGTATGATTATCGTAGGTGCCCAACGTGCGGGGTAGCTTGAAGAGTTCAAGTACCTCGTCAAGGGTGATGGTCTCGATGCTTTGGCCTTGCTTGAGCGAGGCAAAGCGTGGTTTCTCCTTATCTGTGGCAGAACCTATCTGTGCTACGGGGCCAAAGCGGCCTATCTTGACTGACACAGGGCGTCCGCTCTGCGGGTCGGTTCCCAGCATGCGCTCGCCCACTTTGTGCTCGCTTTATTTAATGGCTAAACTTTCGGTTTTGGCTTTAAATGAAGAACGTCCAGCCTGGGATTCAACACCCGGAACAAATATAGAAATTCAAACTCCTTTAAATGCAACAAAAATTGTGGGAAAACGTAACTCTATTAAATGTGATGATGCTGTAGATGTATTAACATGTTTATCCTCCAATACGGCTAGTCAAGATGGCCTCCAGAAGGCAGAATTATATGTGTGTGGACAACAAAACATGACCTTGTTG
>JBJEKS010000113.1:0-3224 GCA_051878755.1 Bacteroides sp.
GGCTTCCAATAAGGGATAGCCTGTTCGTGGGTCAGCTTGTAGAGCGTGCTCTTCTCCATGCCCATGAAGGCTGCTGCCTCTTCCAAGGTGAGCACATAGCGTAATCATTCACAATGTCAAGAAGAAGATTATGTTATTTTATTGAAGAAGCGCATCCTTTACTTTCTTGACGTAGGAGCGTGACATAGGCACCGTCTCCTCACATGCAGACAATCGCAACTGGCAGCCTTGCGAGTTACCACTCACCTGCTTCACTTGACGCAGATTGACCAGGTAGGCTCGGTGGCAGCGGGTCAGTACGTCATAGGGCATGACCTGCTCCTCCAGCTGCTTCATCGTGAGGCGCAGCAACCGGCTCTGCGCCTCGTGCGCACCTTCGGCCAGCCACACCACCTTAACGTAATTGCTGCAACTCTCCGCATAGAGCAACTGACTGGGCAAAAGGGTCAACTGTGAATCGCGCGTATCGCCCGTCAAGAGCAGCTGTTGCTCCTGCATTTCCTCCTTCGCTGCTTGCGTGGCCTGGTTCGACTCTTTGGGTAGTGCATCAAGGCGCTTCAGCAGCGCTTCGTTCATGCTCATGGCATCCTGGAGATTACGCTTCAGCAGCAGGTTCTGATTCCAAAAAAGAAAAATCGCAGTGGGAAAGGGAGCTAGGAGTATCACCCAGCCCACGCAAAGAACAAGAAAACGCCAGTTGAGGAGCATCCCGAACACCCAGCAGTTGAAACCCCATACTCCCACGGCTATACAGAGTAACATCCCCATCTGCTGCAGGATGTGCCGCCCTACAGTCCAATGGCGTTCAGCATGCCACTCAGGGAAAATCCAGGGCAGTACATAGGCAAACAGCGCCGTGCAGAGGGCTGAGGAGAGCGTGCTTCCCATGATGAACAACCACTGCTTCGACCCGCTCTGCGCAATGCCAAAAGGACGAAAGAGCGCCAAGATAATGAAGATAATCAGCGTCGAATAGACCACTGCCTTCCAAGGCTGACAGAGCGAAGGAAAAGGAGCACGGAGCCAATGGAGGAGTCGATAGAGAAACATAGTCATCCTATTACGCTTTAAACCTCATAACTACCACTTGTAGCTCGTGACTCGTAGCTTGTAGCTAATTCCTCACCGACCTCAATGCGAAGAGGAGCACCAGGGCAAAACCTACCAAAGGAATGGCAAAGGGGAGCGTCAGCAATCCCTGGTCAGCTATCAGCCCCATGAAGAGGAAAGCACAGCCACCCACAGGGGTCATCATCAGCAACGAAGAGGCACGCTTCTTGGCTTTGCCCTCCAGACCATTGAGGGAGAGACTGAATATGGTGGGGAACATGATAGACTCACAGGCAAAGTTGGCCACGAGGGCATAAGTGGCCAGCTCACCACCCAGCAAGATGCCAAGCATACACACCACACTACCCAGCGCACAGCCAGCCAACACGCGGGCTGGAGCGATGCGCTGCATCAGCCATGCCCCAGCAAAACGGCCCACCATGAAGATGCCCAGTGCCAACGAGAGCAACTGCGAAGCCTCCACCTTGTCGGTATAGTCCTGCTCGGTAAGGAAGAGCACGAAGTAGCTGTTGATACTGATTTCAGCCACCTCATAGGCGAGCAATGCAGCCAGACCGAAATAGAAATAGGTGGAGAGACGACCACCAACAGAAGCGACCGAGGTGACCATACCAGCGTCTGAGTCCTCAGCTGAGGCAGTGACCTCAGGCAGCTTGACGCGGGAGAAGATGAGCGCTACACCCACCACCACGCATCCCATCACCAGATAGGGCACGCTGATATCGCCACCACCAAACAGGAAACTACCCACCAGCGCCGGGGCCAACATCGAGCCGAGTCCGTTGAACGACTGCGCCAGGTTGAGTCGCGAAGTTGCCGTCTCGGGCGCACCCAGTTCGGTGACGTAGGGATTGGCCGACGTTTCGAGGAAGGCCAGCCCCACACCGATGATGAAGAGACAGGCTATAAAGGCCTGAAACGTACCCAGCTGCTGTCCCGGGATAAAGAGGAACGCACCGAGGGCAAAGAGCAGAAGGCCAGTCACCACCCCACGGCGGTAACCGAAGCGGGCAATGTACCACCCTGCAGGAACCGCAGAGACAAAGTAAGCCAGAAAGGTAATCACCTGAATCCAGGACGACTGCGTGATGCTGATGTGCATCTCGTCGCGGAAGTGCTGGTTGGCCACGTCGAGGATGGAGCGTGCAAAGCCCCACAGGAAGAAGAGCGAGGTGACCAATACGAAGGGGAGCAGATAGCGTCGGGTAGTCAGTTTCATGGCTTACAGGTATTACGTTTCACCAATTCCATGGCCCGGCTCTCACTGGAGGAGAAGGGGCCAGAGTGCTCCAGCTTGATGGTGCTCACCGCAGCAGCAAAGTGTCCAGCCTCCTCTACCGAGGCCCCTTGGGCACGCCGATAGATGTAGCCCATCGTATAGGTATCGCCACAACCCGTGGCATCCACCAGCAGCAGCGGTTCATAAGCGGGGATATCATAGAACCGACCGTCGGCATAGATGATGCTGCCAAAGCTGCCCAGTGTCAGCAGCACCTCCTTCACACCCCACTCTGCCAATCGCTCAGCAGCTCGGTGCAAATCCTTCTCACCCGTCAGCACCTCCGCCTCCGACTCGTTCACCTTGAGCACATCCACGTACTTCAGCGCCTCGCGCTTCTCCTGCCAATCCACGGCAAACACCTCTTCGCCACGTACCTCGCGCAGGTAGCCTTGCGCATCCACCACAAGCTGTCCGTGGCCATGGAGGGCACGGAGCGTGTCGAGCGGAAAGTCGTCAGCCAGGAGGGAGCCAAGTACGATATAGCGTGCCTCCAGGCCATTCAGCTTCTCCGGCGTGAAGGGATCCGCCTTGTCACGCACACGCTGGTGGCGCTCGTTACGGTTGCTGCTGGTGTAGATGTTTTCGAAATAGACCGTCTTACGGCTGGGGATTACCTCTACCTCAATGCCAATACCCCGCATGTCCTCCACGGCATGCATCTCTTTCTCCGCCAGCGAGGTAATCAGCTTGTAGGAGAGCTGCTTGTGTGGGGTGTGAGAGACCCGTGTGGATTGAAACAAGGAGTTGATACCATAAGAAAAGTAATAGGAAGTCCCCCCCGGCATGAACACCGTCTGTGCAGGAGTAACAATCTTGTCCAACGTAATGTGGCCGATACAACAAATATCTAACATATTTAATAAGTCGTTTT
>JBJEKS010000114.1:0-3198 GCA_051878755.1 Bacteroides sp.
CCGTTGACTTCGTTATCAACGAAATCGTAAGACCTGAACAGCAGGCCGCGATACATCATCTCATAGATAAGGGCTACCTCCTGGTGAAATCCTTTTCCGCAGAAAGTATGGGTGACCTGTATTACTTCAATATAGAGTGTGGTGGCAATCTGACCATAACAGATTCTACGGTCATTTATTATGCTTTGTCACTCAAAGAATGCAGGTTGCTGACAGGCGATCGCCAATTGCGTAACCGGGCAGAGGAGCGTGGCGTAACAGTGTCTGGGATATTATATGTTTTTGATAAGCTCGTAGAGTATGGAGTTATTCCATCCTTAGAAGCTGCTCAAAAGTTGGAAATACTATGCAGAATCAACCCCCGATTACCCAAACGAGAAATTGACTGCAGAGTAGCTCGCTGGAAATCTGGGATTATTGATTACTGATAGCAAACGTTGAGCAAACTATGATTTTGTAAATCGATAATAATAGCATAATGAGTAAAGGAAAACTGGCAAAATTTGCAGATATGGCGGCGTTTCCGCATGTGTTTGAGTACCCCTTCTCGGTGGTGGACAACGTGCCATTCGAGATGAGGGGGGCGTGGAACGAACGCTTCTTTAAGAACAACCACCCCATCGTGCTGGAGCTGGGCTGCGGACGAGGGGAATATACCGTGGGGTTGGGACGCCTCTTCCCCGAGAAGAACTTCATCGGCGTGGACATCAAGGGGGCACGCATGTGGAGCGGAGCCAAGGAGTCGGCCGAGACGGGCATGACCAACGTGGCCTTCCTGCGTACGAACATCGAGATTATTGACCGCTTCTTCGCTCCGGGTGAGGTGAGTGAAATCTGGCTTACCTTCTCCGACCCGCAGATGAAGAAGGCCACCAAGCGACTGACCAGCACCTACTTCATGGAGCGCTACCGCCGCTTCCTGGTGGATGGCGGACTGATTCACCTCAAGACCGACAGCAACTTCATGTTCACCTACACCCGCTGCATGGTGGAGCACAACCACCTGCACGTGGAGGTGCTGACCGATGACCTCTACCACTCCGGCCTGGCTGACGAAATCCTCAGCATCCGCACCTACTACGAGCAGCAATGGCTCGACCGCGGGCTAAACATCAAGTACCTCCGCTTCCGTCTCCCCCACGAGGGCACGCTTCAAGAGCCCGAGGTAGAGATTGAGCTGGACGAGTATCGCAGCTACAACCGCAGCAAGCGTAGCGGCTTGGAAAGACATGAGTAAACTAAAAACTAAAAACTAAATATCATGACTTTGTACCCAAAGTTAATTCTTGATGCGCTGGCCACCGTGCGCTACCCGGGCAACGGGAAAAATCTGGTGGAGGCTGAGATGGTGGCCGACAACCTCCGTATCGACGGTATGAAGGTGAGCTTCTCACTCATCTTCGAGAAACCTACCGACCCCTTCATGAAGTCGGTGCTGAAGTCGGCCGAGACCGCTATTCATACTTATGTATCGCCCGAGGTGGAGGTGACGATTGCCACCGAGAGCCGGCAAGCACCACGCCCCGAGGTGGGTAAGCTGCTGCCTCAGGTGAAGAATGTGGTGGCCGTGTCGAGCGGCAAGGGCGGTGTAGGCAAAAGCACAGTAGCGGCCAACCTGGCCATCGCCCTGTCCAAGCTGGGCCATCGGGTGGGATTGCTTGATGCCGATATCTTCGGCCCTTCGGTACCCAAGATGTTCCATGTAGAAGATGCGCGTCCCTATGCCGAGCGCGTGGATGGCCGCGACCTCATCGTGCCCATTGAGAAATATGGGGTGAAGCTGCTCTCCATCGGCTTCTTTGTGGACCCTGGAACGGCCACACTGTGGCGGGGCGGCATGGCGAGCAATGCGCTGAAGCAACTGGTGGGCGATGCCCACTGGGGCGCACTCGACTACCTCATCCTCGACACCCCTCCCGGCACAAGCGACATTCACCTCACCCTCCTGCAGACACTGGCCATCACGGGAGCTGTCATTGTCAGCACACCACAACAGGTGGCCCTGGCCGATGCCCGCAAGGGCGTGGACATGTACACCAACGAGAAGGTGAACGTACCCATCCTTGGTCTGGTAGAGAACATGGCCTGGTTTACTCCTGCGGAACTGCCCGAAAACCGTTACTACATCTTTGGTAAAGAGGGCTGTAAGCAGCTGGCCGAGGAGCTGCAGGTGCCTCTCCTGGGTCAGATACCCATCGTGCAGAGCATCTGCGAGAGTGGCGACCAGGGCACCCCCGTAGCGCTCGACACCACCAGCCTGACGGGCAGAGCCTTCCTCCAGTTGGCCGCCGCCGTAGTGCGTCAGGTGGATAAGCGGAACCTGGAGCAGGAACCGACAAAGATTGTTGCAGTCAAGAAATAATGCCCCTATAACGTAATCCCTTCCAGGCAGCATCTTCCGCCTGGAAGGGATTGCTATTCGTCATCCACTAATTACAATTTATCCATCTCTGCCCCGGTGCGTTCGAGGATGCTGGCGGCCAGGCCGTCGGCGGCCTGGATGATGCTGACCAGGGGATAGAGCTTGCGCGAGGTGTCGTAGCAACGCTGGTCCTCAAAGCTGTTCATGTTGATGCCCCAGGCGCCCATGTGCCAGCGGATGGCCAGCATCTCGTCGTCGTAGAGCGAGAGACCATTGCAGAGCAGCAGGATGACCGACTTCTCGCCGTGCCCCATGGGGAAATTCTTGTAGCTCACGCTGTAGCCCTCTACATCCTCCCACTGGCCTACGTTGTTCTTGCGCTTCTTCACCGAGCGCTTGTAGATGTCGCTCTTGCAGATGTCGTGGAGCAGGCTGCTCAGAATAATGCTGTCGCGGCGCACCTCTTTCTCAACGCTGGCATCCAGGGGCTTGAGCCCTTCATAGATGGCGAGGGCCGCCTTGCAGGTGTTGAGCGAGTGCTCCAGCAGTCCGCCCTCCACGTTGAGGTGGTGGTTTGCCGAGGCCGGAGCCGTAAAGAAGCCCATCTCCTCCAGGGCCTCAATGAGATCCTCCACCCCCTCGCGCTCCGTAGAACGCAGCAGCTGGAGGAACTCTTCTTTCATCTCTTTTTTATCCATATCGCTAGGTTAATTGATTTTCCTGCCTGCAAAGGCTAAACATTTTACTAATATTATGATATAGCGCGGTGAGGTCACAAAGCTTCAATGGCTTCGGCTGTAAGACCGGTGACCTCCATGATGAGCTCTGTGGAGAAG
>JBJEKS010000115.1:0-9971 GCA_051878755.1 Bacteroides sp.
AAGCTTACTCCTCCCCTCCCAAAGCTTCATAGAGTGCAATCACGCTCTGGATGCGTGATGCCTGCACGGCAACCTGCGAGAGCTGAGCGGAGAGCAATCCCTGCTGCGCTGTGAGCACCTCCAGGTAGGTGGTGTTGCCGTGCTGCATCAACAGGCGCGTACTGTCGTAAGCTCGTTGCAGCGAGGCCACCTGTGCCTCGGCGTGCTGCTGCTTGGCCGTGGCCGTCTGATACTGCACCAGGGCTTCATTCACTTCCGTTCCCGCTGTGAGCAGCGTCTGACGGAAAGCCAGGGCGCTCTCCTGCTGCTGTGCCACGACTATCTTGTTGCGGGCCAGCAGGGCACCACGCTGGAAGATGGGCTGCGTAAGCGAAGCCACGGCCGTGGCCAGCATCTTGCCGGGATTGACAATCATCGAACCGGCCGAGTTGGTCCACCCTGCACTGCCGCTCAGCGTCACAGCAGGATAGAAGGCGGAGCGCGAGGCAGCTGCGGCATAGTAAGCAGCGGCGAGGGATTGCTCCGCTATACGCACATCGGGGCGGCGTGAGAGCAGCTGCAGCGGTACACCTACACCGAGCGTAGAGGGGAATTGCCACTCAGCAAAGCTGCCGCGGGCCACCTGATGAGCTGGCTCAGAAAGCAACAGGCAGAGGGCATTCTGTACCGAGTTGACTTGCTCTTCCAGGTCGAGCACCGAGGCGGAGACCTGGTGATGGGCAGCCTCCATCTGAGCTACTGCTGCCTCGTTGGCCATGCCGGCCTCCATCAAGGCCTTCATCGACGAGACCGTCTGACGCCAGGACTCAGCCGTAGTGCGGGCTATGTCGAGCTGTGCATCAAGCATCAGCAAGGTATAATAGGTGTTGGCAATGGAGGAGATGACCCGGGTCTGCACCGCCTGACGGTAGGCTTGCTGCTGCAGGAGCAGGGCCTTGGCTTGGCGCTTGGCGTTGCGTAGCCGTCCGAAGAGGTCCACCTCCCAAGCCGCAGCCACGGGGATGGAGTAGGTCTGCACCGCCTTGGCATGGTCGAAGCTGCTGGCCGTACCCTGAGGTGCAAAGGTCAGCGATGGGATGTAGGCCAGTCGGGCAGAGAGCAAGGCAGCCTCCGCCTCCTCCACACGGAGCGAGGCGGTGAGCAGGTCGCTGTTTTGCGCCAGTCCCTGCTCGATGAGCTGCTGCAACTGTGGGTCGGTGAAGAGGGCACGCCAACCGGCATCAGTCAGCAGCGTCGTGGTGTCGATGGTCAAGGCCTCAGCCGTCAACTCCATATCCTGCGGCAGCTCACCGTAAAGTCCGTCGGGCACCTCACTGGCCGGCTTGTAGCTGTTCCAGATGCCGCATCCACTACAGAGCGGAAGCATCAGCAGCAGGCAGATGGTGGTCAGTCCTTTGCCTGGGATGGAAGGACGATGCTTCTCGTCATGCGTTGCCTTCTCCTCGAGGTGCGACAGCCGCTCCTGTGCCTCTTCTTCACACTCCTCCTGAATCTGCCAATCATCGCTGCGGCTCACCTGCAAGGGGCGTACCCGCTCCTGCAGGTACTGGAAGACGATGAAGAGCGATGGCACCAGGAAGAGCAGCGCCAACGTGCCCACCAACATACCGCCTACCACACCGCTACCCAGTGAACGGTTGCCATTGGCTCCTACGCCAGAAGCCACCATCAGGGGCAGCAGACCGATGACCAGCGTAGCCACCGTCATCAGGATAGGACGCAGACGCACCTTGGCTGCCGAAAGGGCTGCGGAGGTAAGACTCATGCCACTTTTACGTCGTTCGGCGGCATATTCCGTAAGCAGGATGGCCGTCTTCGAGAGCAGACCAATCAGCATGATCAGCCCCGTCTGCAGGTAGATGTTGTTCTCCAGTCCCATCAGCTTGGCAAAGAGGAAGGAACCCATTAAGCCCGCAGGCACCGCCAGGATGACGGCGAAGGGGATGAGGAAACTCTCGTAGAGGGCGGAGAGGATGAGGTAAATCATCAGCACACAGATACCGAAGATGACGGCGGTGGTACCGCTCTGCTGATTCTCCTCACGGGTGATACCGCCGAAGTCGAAGCTGTAGCCCTTAGGTAGCGATGAGGAAGCCACCTCCTTCACGGCCCGAAGTGCATCGCCCGAGCTATAACCCTCGGCAGGCATTACACTCACGGCAATGGAGTTGTACATATTGAATCGGGTCAGTGTCTCAGCACCATAGACGCGCGTCAAGGTGACAAACTGACTGAGCGGTGCCATCGAACCATCGTTCATGCGCACAAAGGCATTATGGAGCGAGGCCTCGTCCAGACGGAACTTGGGGTCGGCCTGAATCATTACCTTATATACTTTGGAAAATCGGTTGAAGTCAGAGACATACTGTCCACCATAATAACCGGAGAGGGTAGCCAGCACGGCATTGGGCGAGATGCCTGCACGCTTGCAGCGGGCTGCATCCACACTGACCTGCCACTGCGGATAGTTGACGGCAAAGCTGGTGTAGGCACGGGCCACCTCGGGACGCCGATTCAGCTCACCGATGTACTGCTGCGTCAAGCCATAGAAGTCATTGAGTTCGCCACCCTGCCTGTCCTGCATATTCACGTCGAGCATGTTGCCCGTACCATAACCAGGAATCATGGCGGGAGCCATGGCGAAGATAGAGGCATCCTTGATGTCGGCCGTCAAGCCATACACCTGTCCGATGACGGCCTGCACCTGCTCGCTGCGGCTCTTGCGCTCATCCCAATCCTCCAGTCGCACAATAAACATACCTGCCGAAGTACCTTGTCCACCAATCAAGCTGTAGCCCGACACGCTCATCAGGTTCTTCAGCTTAGGCACCTGCTTGAGGCGCTCGGCAATGCGTTGCATGATCTTATCCGTGGTGGCCAACGAGACACCCGAAGGCGTAGTGACATTGATCATCACCACCCCTTGGTCCTCATCGGGCACCAGACCAGTCTTGGTGGTATTCATGAAGAGCACGAGCAGGGCAACGGAGCAGATCAGCAGGCCTCCCACCAACCAACGCCGTTTGATAAAGAAGAGCACCCCATTCCGGTACTTGACCACCAGGGCCGCAAAACCACTGTTGAAGGCACGGGCAAAGCGGGCCATGTAGCCACTCCCCTCCTCGGCTCCCTCGGGCTTGAGCAACAAAGCACAGAGCGCAGGACTCAGCGTCAAGGCATTGATGGCCGAGATACCTACGGCCACCGCCATGGTGAGACCGAACTGCGTATAGAAGGTACCCGATGTACCACTCATAAAGCTCACAGGAATAAACACGGCCATGAAGACGAGCGACGAAGTGATGACGGCATTCGAGATACCCTTCATGGCATCGATGCTGGCCATGTAGGGCGAGCGGTAACCCACATCAAACCGCGCCTGCACCGCCTCGACCACCACAATCGAGTCATCCACCACCGTACCAATGACCAGCACCAAGGCAAACAACGTGATAAGATTGATACTGAATCCGGCCACACTCATGAAGGCAAAGGTACCAATGAGCGACACCACGATACCCACCAGCGGAATCAGCGTGGCACGGAAGTTCTGCAGGAAGATGAGCACCACGAGCACCACCAGGATGATGGCCTCGATGAGCGTCTTCACCACCTCATGAATCGAAGCAAAGAGGAAGTCGTTGGTACTCATCATCTGCGTCAGCTCCACCCCTTTGGGCAAATCCTTACGGGCCTCCTCCAGGAAGGCGTCGATGCGTGCATTCACCTCCGTGGCATTGGAGCCTGCGGTCTGAAACACCAGACACGACACGCCCGGGTGACCGTTGAGCCGTCCCACGTAGGCATAGTTCTCACGCCCAAGCTCAATGTCGGCCACGTCGCGCAGGCGAAGCACCTCGCCATCTTCGGTGGAGCGGATGACCAACTCATCAAACTCCTCGGGACGGAGCAAACGGCCCGTATATTTCATTGTATATTGGAAGGTCTCCTGCGAGTTTTCACCGATGGTACCCGTAGCGGCCTCGATGTTCTGCTCAGCCAGTACGGCAGTCACATCAGCAGGGGTGAGTCCATACTGCGCCATCACGTCGGGCTTCATCCAGATACGCATGGAGTAGTCAGCACCGAGCACCACCATCTCGCCCACACCCTGCAGACGCAGGATTTCAGGCTTGAGGTTGATGCTGATGTAGTTGGCCAGAAAGCCCTCGTCGTAGCTGTCATCGGGACTGCTGAGCGAGAAGACCTGCAGCATACTGGTCTGACGCTTCACGGTCGAAACACCTACCTGAGTGACCTCGGCTGGCAGCTTGCTGGTCACCTTGGCCACACGGTTCTGCACGTTGACCGCCGCCATGTCGGGGTCTGTGCCTTGACGGAAGTAGATAAAGATGGTCACCTGGCCGGAGTTGCTAGCCGTAGAGGTCATGTAGGTCATGTTCTCCACACCGTTGATGCTCTCCTCCAGGGGAGCGATGACGCTCTTCTGCAGCGTCTCGGCACTGGCACCGAAGTAGTTAGTTGCCACCACCACCGTGGGTGGCGCAATATCGGGGTACTGCTCCACCGGCAGGGTGAAGAGTCCAATCAATCCCAGGATGACAATGGCCAACGAAACCACCGCCGAAAGCACCGGACGTTCAATAAAAGTTCTAAGTTTCATCTATTATGAGTTTTGAATTATCCCTAATCACTAAACACTAAACACTAATCACTAAACACTAATCACTAACCACGGTTCCCTCGCGGAGCAGACCTACGCCCTCAGCTACGATCACTTCACCCGGGGTCAATCCCTCCTCCACGATGTACTCCTGTCCGCCATTCACACGGGTCACCTTCACGGGGCTGGCGCTCGCCTTGCGGTCAATCACCTTATAGACAAAGTGCTGGTCCTGCACCTCGAAGACGGCATCCTGCGGAATAACGATGCACCCTTTGCGCTCCGTGCGTAGCACCACATTGCCCGACGTACCGCTGAAGAGCAACTCATCGGGGTTGGCAAAGACGGCACGCAGACTGGCCGTTCCTGTAGAGCGATCTACTACACCACTGATGCTCTCCACCTTTCCCTTCAAGGCATAGGACGTGCGGTCATTGAGTTGAAGCTCCACAGGCGGCATCCCTTCGAGCGCCGCACGCTTCGAACCGTAGCGACGCACCATGTCGAGCAGTTGATTCTCAGTCAACGAGAAATAGACATACATCTGCGAGTTGTCGCTGACCGTGGTCAGCGGACGGGGCATCCCCTGCGGCGAGACAAGCGCTCCCACGCGGTAGGGCAACGTGCCTACCACACCATCGGCCGGACTCTTCACCTCGGTATAGGAGAGGTTGTTGCGTGCATTCACCTCCTGTGCCTTGGCCTGAGCCAGCTGCGCCTTGGCCGAAAGCCAGGCATTACGCGCCGTGGAGAGGTCAAACTCCGACACCACCTGTTTCTCGTAGAGCATCTGCTTGCTGTCGTAGGTCAGCTTGGCCGTAGCCAATCCCGCTTCTGCAGCCTCCACATTGGCCGTAGCCGTAGCCAAAGCCGCCTTATAGGGCACCTGGTCGATAACAAACAGCAGCTGTCCGCGCTTCACGTGCTCACCCTCGCTCACGCAGAGCCGCACCAGCGTGCCGCTCACCTGCGGATAGATGTCAATATCCTGCCGGCCACGGATAGAGGCCGAATAGGTGGAGAGCAGCTCCTTGTCCGTCTGCTCCACCGTCAGCGTGGCGTAATGGGATTGTTGATTTACCTGTTCACTCTTCGAGCAGCCCACAGCTGCCAGCAGCATCAGAGCGGCCAAAGCCCCCTGCACACTGCGTAACCATAGATTCATTTTCATCATTTATATACTATTATTTAGTCTGTTTTCAGGGTACGGAAAACCGCTTTTTGAAAAAAGCACTGCAAAGGTAAGGTCAAAATCGGAAGTGAACGAGGCAAATATTTCGCCCCGTATGGGATATTTAAGAACAATCTAACTACATATAGAAAGGAAATTGGTACTTTTGCGCACAGATTTAAGACAAAAAAGGAATAGAGACATGATACCATTTTTACTGGAAACAGAACAGCAATTCGCTGTATCTACGGCGACGCTCACTACCGAGCGAGTGTCCTGCTTCAAGAGTGACCATCTCCTTCTGCTCCTCTGCCTTGAAGGCGAAGCCAAGGCGGAAGTCAACCTCTGGCCCATAGCCATGAAAAGCGGGGTTCAGATTATGGTGCAACCTGGCAATCTCCTGCAGATAGATAAGCCGGAAACGCCGCTGCGCCTCCGGTGCATCGTATGCCGCGGCTCGATATACCATGAGTTGAGCCGCTGCATCGAGCCCAGCTTCTTCCAGTTTATCCGCGAGACACCGAGCGTGGAGCTTCCTGCGGATGAAGTGGATTGGTTTATCCGTATGGGAGATATGCTGGAGTTGGTACAAGCCGATACGCAAAACCGCTACCGGATGCAGATGGCAGCTAACTACCTGCAGAACATCTGCTTCTACATCTACCATAAAACGCAAACCCACTTTCAAGCCAACGACACCAAGTGGGTGAGCCGGAAAGAGGAGCTGTTCAAGCAATTCATTCACCTGGTACACCAGTACTGTGCCACGGAGCGTGAGGTGAGCTTCTATGCGCAGCAACTGCACATCACGCCGCGCTACCTCAGCACCGTGGTGCTCACCGTAAGCGGAGAGACCACCAAGGACATCATCGACCGCCACACCATTACGGAAATCAAGATGCGGCTCAAGAATACACAATACAACATCCAGGAGATATCCAACAGCATGAAGTTTGCCGACCAATCCTTCTTTGGGCGCTACTTCAAGAAACATACCGGCATGTCGCCGCTGAAGTACAGGAACGAGATGTGAAGTCATTAAAAAAGGGGCCACCGCCGATACGGTAGCCCCTTTAGTATGATTAAATCAATCAGATTGACTTATTCAGCACGCAGCGTGAAACGCTTGAAGTCGATGATCTGCAGTTCGGGATCAGCAGCCTTCAGCACCTCACGTACGGTCTTCTTGCCATCCATGATATCCTCCTGGTTGAGCAAGCAAACCTCCTTGAGGAACTTGCCCAGACGACCCTTAGCGATGTTCTGAATCATCTGCTCGGGCAGGTTGGCAGCCTTCTCCTCAGAAACCTTAGCGATGATCTCCTTGGCACGAGCCACGTCCTCAGCCGAAATCCAGCCTTTGGCCATGTTGCTCTCCATGTGGTCTTCGCTGTCCACGTGAGCGGGGTTGATGCCAGCCTTCTTCAGGGCTACTTCCACAGCCTTCTGAACCTGTTCAGCCTTGGTCTTCTCTACAGCAACGGCAATCTCCTGGTCCTTTACAGCCTGGGGAACACCCTCTTCGTCGATGGCGATGGGGTTCATGGCAGCAATCTGCATAGCCACCTGCTTCATCAGCTGCTCATCGGTAGCCTTGTTGAAAGCAGCAATGGTGCAGAGACCGTTGCGGTTCATGTGGTTATAGACCACGGTAGCGGGACCCTCTACGGTCATGTAGCCATCCAGCTCCATCTTCTCACCGGTGATACCGCTGCGGTCGGTAACAGCCACCTGCACGGTAGCGTTGCCCATAGGCAGGTTCTTCACCTCGTCGAGCGTCTTGCACTTGTTGGCCACAGCCAGGTCAAGGATTGCCTGGGTGAGCTTCACGAAGTCAGCATTCTGAGCAACGAAGTCGGTTTCACACTTCAAGGCGATGATAGCGGCAAAGTCGCCCGTAGTCTTAGCAAGTACGCAACCCTCAGAAGCCTCGCGGTCAGAGCGCTTGGCAGCTACTGCCTGGCCCTTCTTGCGGATGATCTCCATAGCCTTGTCGAAATCGCCTTCGGCCTCGGTCAGTGCGTTCTTACAGTCCATCATACCAGCACCCGTCATCTTACGGAGCTTGGTGATATCAGCCATTGATACAGCCATATTGTATAGTCTTTATTCTATATTAATAATTAAACATCGAGGGAGACTGATGATTAAGCCTCCTCATCTTCCTTCATGAAAGCGGCAGCCTTCTGAGCGTTGATAGCCTCTTCGTCTGACTTGTCCAGACGAGCCTTTGCGCTCTTGCGTGCGCCCTTGCGGGGAGCAGCTTCACCGGCAGCTTCCATGTCAACCTTCTCAGCCTTACGCTCTTCGAGACCCTCCTGCATAGCGGTGCAGCAAGCATCGAGGATAACCTCTACTGACTTGGTAGCGTCATCGTTAGCGGGGATTACGAAATCGATGTTCGAAGGATCGGAATTGGTGTCCACAATACCGAATACGGGGATGCCGAGGCGGTTGGCTTCGCGAACGGCAATGTTCTCTTTCATTACGTCAACCACGAAGAGAGCTGAAGGCAGACGAGTCAGGTCGGCGATAGAGCCGAGGGTCTTGTCCAGCTTAGCACGCTCACGGGAAATCTGGAGGATTTCGCGCTTAGAGAGGTTGGCATAGGTACCATCGTTAGTCAGCTTATCGATGGTAGCCATTTTCTTCACAGCCTTACGGATGGTGGGGAAGTTGGTCAACATACCGCCCGGCCAGCGCTCGATTACGTAAGGCATGTTCACAGAAGCAGCCTTCTCGGCCACTACCTGCTTGGCTTGTTTTTTAGTAGCAACGAACAGCACCTTCTTGCCAGACTTGGCAATCTGCTTCAAAGCTTCTGCAGCTTCGTCAACTTTAGCAACGGTCTTGTTCAGGTCGATGATGTGGATGCCGTTGCGCTCCATGAAGATATAAGGAGCCATGGCAGGATTCCACTTTCTTTTGAGGTGGCCGAAGTGGCAGCCAGCCTCGAGTAATGTATCAAAGTTAGTTCTTGACATTGTTTTTCTGTTTTTTAAATCGTTTACTTTCTTTTTTGTTTATCTTCTAAACCAACCGCCGGGTAGCCTGCCACCATCTGCATTCGCCTTGTGAGGCGTTGATTGTTTATGCTACGGTCTGCATGAGTCCCGGTAGTTTAGATGCTAAACGGCTTTGCTCAGCATGCAATAGCGCATCTCCAAAGGGACGATTAACGCTTGCTGAACTGGAATCTGCGGCGTGCTTTGGGACGACCCGGCTTTTTACGCTCAACGGCACGGGGGTCGCGAGTCATAAAGCCTTCAGCACGGAGGGTGCTCTTGTCTTCGGGATTGATCTTCACCAATGCGCGGGCAATAGCGAGGCGCAGAGCCTGCGACTGACCCGTGAAGCCACCGCCACACAGATTAACCTTGATATCATACTTCTCAGCTACACCCAGCTTGTTGAGCGGTTGCTTCACCACGAACTGGAGGATGCTTGAGGGGAAGTACACAGTGAGGTCTCTTTTATTGATGGTAATCTTACCTGTACCTTCGCTTACGAAAACACGTGCGATGGCACTCTTACGTCTGCCTAATGCGTTTACTACTTCCATTATCTCTTAATTAAGTGCGTTAATATCAATCATTTTGGGGTTCTGAGCCTGCTGTTTGTGCTCGCTGCCTGCATAGATATAGAGGTTACCCAGCAATTTGGCACCCAACTTGTTCTTGGGCAGCATACCCTTTACCACTTTTCTCAGCAACTTGTCTTCGCCGTTGGGCTTAGCCATCAGGCGGGCGGGAGTCATCTCACGCTGTCCACCGGGGTAGCCGGTGTAAGACAGATAGACCTTGTCAGTCCACTTGTTGCCAGTCATTTTCACTTTGTCAGCATTGATAATGATTACATTATCGCCGCAATCCACATGAGGGGTAAAGTTAGGTTTGTACTTACCTCTCAACAGTTTTGCAACTTTTGCGCCAAGACGACCCAGTACTTGGTCGGTGGCATCTACGATGACCCATTCTTTGTTCACCGTAGCGTTGTTTGCAGAAATGGTCTTGTAACTTAAAGTATCCACTCTTTCAATTAATTTTTAAAATGTTACTACTAAAAAATATAATTTCAGATAATAATCGGCCTGCAAAGGTACGTCTTTTCCGCAAATCCACAAGCCATTTTATCTTTTTTTCACTATAAAGCGACCTTATCTTAGAATTCAGCGTT
>JBJEKS010000115.1:10071-12462 GCA_051878755.1 Bacteroides sp.
CCAATCTGCGGGAAGAGCACATCGGTACCCTGCACGGTCTTGCCGTCGGCATTCTGCTTCATGTAGAAGGCCTTGATCTCCTTGGGATAGTCAATCATGATGACGGGCTTGCGGAAGTGCTCCTCTACGAGGTAGCGCTCATGCTCGCTGGCCAGGTCGCAACCCCAATATATGGGGAACTCAAACTTATGACCTTTAGCCACAGCCTCCTCAAGTATCTTGATACCCTCGGTATAGGGCAGACGTACGAACTCGGTGGAGGTCACCTGACGCAGGCGCTCGATGAGCCCCTTATCGAACATCTTGTTGAGGAACTCCAGGTCGTCCATGCAGTGGTCGAGAGCCCACTGTACGCAGAACTTGATGAACTCCTCTTCGAGGTCCATCAGCTCATGCAGGTCAGCGAAGGCCACCTCGGGTTCAACCATCCAGAACTCAGCCAAGTGACGCGGCGTATTGGAGTTTTCAGCACGGAAGGTAGGACCGAAGGTGTAGATAGCACCCAGTGCCGTAGCAGCCAACTCTCCTTCGAGCTGACCCGACACGGTCAAGCTGGCCTGTTTGCCGAAGAAGTCGTCATCGTAGATGATGGAGCCGTTCTCGTCCTTCTTCAGGTCGTAGAGGTTCTTCGTGGTCACCTGGAACATCTGACCGGCACCCTCGCAGTCGGAGGCGGTGATGATGGGGGTATGGAAATAGAAGAAACCCTTCTGATGGAAGAAGGTATGGATGGCGATGGCCATGTTGTGACGGATGCGGAAGATGGCACCGAAAGTGTTGGTACGCGGACGCAGGTGGGCAATCTCGCGAAGGAACTCCATGGTGTGACCCTTCTTCTGCAGGGGATAGGTGTTGTCGCAAGCACCAAGCACCTCGATTTCGCGGGCCTGGATTTCTGCCTTCTGACCTGAGCCGACAGACTCCGTCAGTTCACCGTTGACACTGAGGCAGGCTCCGGTGGTTATCTCTTTGAGGAGGGCCTCGTCGAAGTTGGCCAGGTCAACCACAATCTGTACGTTGTTGATGGTTGAGCCGTCGTTGAGCGCGATGAAGTTCACCTGCTTACTGCCACGACGGGTTCTCACCCACCCTTTCACATTGACCATGGCCCCGAAGTCTTCACGCTTCAGCAAGTCCACAATCTTTGTTCTCTTGATAGTTTCCATGATTGTATTTGTCTTACAATGTAGCTTTATATACCTTATTATATTTATACCTTATATATATTATGCAAGGAATCGCCAAGACTTACTCAAACGAACCCATGCGGAGGTAGTTGACCTCGGCTTCGTTGAGGAAACGCCATTCACCGCGGCGCAGGCCCTTCTTGGTGAGGCCAGCGAAATAGACGCGGTCGAGCTTGACCACCTTATAGCCCAGTGACTCGAAGATACGACGCACGATGCGGTTCTTTCCGCTGTGAATCTCGATACCTACATCACTCTTCTTGGCCTCATCCGTGTAGCTGATGGCATCGGCATGGATTTCACCATCCTCCAGCTGGATGCCAGCGGCAATCTGGTCCATGTCAGCCTTGGTGAGGTTCTTGTCGAGGTGGACGTGATAGATCTTCTTCTTGAGGTACTTGGGATGGGTCAGCTTGGAGGCCAGGTCACCATCGTTGGTGAGCAGCAGCACACCCGTCGTATTGCGGTCCAGACGACCTACGGGATAGATACGCTCAGGGCAAGCACCCTTCACGAGGTCCATCACGGTGCGGCGTGCCTGAGGATCATCAGAGGTAGTAACGGTATCCTTCGGTTTGTTGAGGATGATGTAAATCTTGCGTTCGATGCTCACTAGCTGGTCGTGGAACTTCACCTCGTCACCACGCTTAATCTTGGTACCCAGCTCGCTCACTACTACGCCGTTGACGGTCACTACACCTGCAGTGATGAATTCGTCAGCTTCGCGACGCGAACATACACCGGCATTGGCCAGGAACTTATTCAGACGAATCGGCTCGTTGGGATCGACCACCTGCTGCTTGTACTCAATCTGCTTCTTCTTGCTGTACTTCGCATTGGGATTGTAGTCGGCCGAGCGACGCGGACGGTTGTTATTGCCATAGCCACCACCCCGGTTATTGCCACCATAGGGACGTTGCTGACGCTGCGGACGGTCGCCATAGCCTCCGTAAGGAGAACGTTCGCCATACTGCGGACGCTGCGGACGATCACCCCCTTCATTGTTGTAGCGGGGACGGAAGGGACGCTCGCTGCCGCCATACTGCGGACGGCTGCTTCCGTAAGATGAGCGTTCACCGTAGCCACCACGCTGAGGACGGTCACCACCCTCGTTGTTGTAGCGCTGACGGAAAGGACGCTCGCTGCCGCCATACTGCGGACGGTCGCTACCATAAGATGAGCGTTCGCCGTAGCCACCACGCTG
>JBJEKS010000115.1:12562-18533 GCA_051878755.1 Bacteroides sp.
CATACTGCGGACGGTCGCTACCATAAGATGAGCGTTCGCCGTAGCCACCACGCTGAGGACGGTCACCACCCTCGTTGTTGTAGCGCTGACGGAAAGGACGCTCGCTGCCGCCATACTGCGGACGGTCGCTACCATAAGATGAGCGTTCGCCGTAGCCACCACGCTGCGGACGTTCGCCGTAGCTGCTGCGTACCTGACGCTGGTTATCTCCACTACTGAAGCGAGGGCGACGCGGACGGTCGCTGCGCTCCTTATTAAAATACGAAGGACGTCCGTAATCTCCTTCAAACTGGTTCCCGTCGCGAGAACCTTCATTTTCATTCTTCTCAGCTGAGGAAGAATCCTTCCAAATCTCGTTGTCTGTACTCATTGCTATTTATTCGAATAAAAAGGTTTAAAATGCCGGCCTCACGGCCGAATGTTATCTCTGTAGCTTAAAGCTATAATTTTTAGTTATAAGTTATTAGTTATTAGTTATTAGTTATTAGTTTTTAATTATTAGTTTTAAATTTTAAATTTTAAATTTTAAATTCAATCAAATGCCAGTATAATTGTGCGGCGTGATGGCGTGCAGCTCCTGCTTAAGGGCATCACTCACATTCAGCCCATCGATAAACTCGCTGATGGAGGCTTCGGTAATGGCCTGGTTGGTGCGGGTCAGGGCCTTGAGGGCCTCGTAAGGATGGGGATAAGCCTCGCGGCGAAGGATGGTCTGAACAGCCTCAGCCACTACACTCCAGCAGTTGTCCAGGTCGCGGCTGATGGCCGCCTCGTTAAGCAGCAGCTTGCGGAGCCCCTTGAGCGAGCTCTGGATGGCAATCACCGTATGGCCGAAAGGCACACCGACGTTGCGCAACACCGTAGAGTCGGTCAAGTCGCGCTGCAGACGCGATACGGGGAGTTTGGCTGAGAGGTGCTCCAGGATGGCATTGGCCATGCCGAGATTACCCTCTGCGTTCTCAAAGTCAATGGGATTCACCTTGTGAGGCATGGCGCTTGAGCCCACCTCACCGGCCTTGATCTTCTGCTTGAAGTACTCCATGGAGATGTACTGCCAGAAGTCGCGGTTCATGTCAATCATCACGGTGTTGATGCGCTTCATCGTGTCGAAGATGGCACCCAGGCAGTCGTAGTTGGAAATCTGCGTGGTGTATTGCTCACGCTCCAGCCCCAGCTTTTCGCTGACAAAGCGGTTACCGAAAGCCTTCCAATCATACTCGGGATAGGCCACATGGTGGGCGTTGTAGTTACCCGTAGCACCACCAAATTTAGCCGTGAGGGGCAGCGCCTTGAGCAGTTCCAGCTGACGTTCCAGACGATAGACGAAGACCATCACCTCCTTGCCCAGACGGGTGGGCGAAGCGGGCTGTCCGTGCGTCTTGGCCAGCATGGGTATCTCTTTCCACTCCTCAGCGTAGCTACGCAGCTGCGCAATGAGCTCCTCGAGCTGGGGATAATAGACCTCGCTGAGGGCCTCCTTGACAGAGAGGGGAACAGAGGTATTGTTGATATCCTGCGAGGTGAGACCGAAGTGGATGAACTCCTTGTAGGCCTCCAGTCCGCCGATGCGGTCAAACTGCTCCTTGATGAAATACTCCACAGCCTTCACGTCGTGGTTGGTCACGCTCTCAATCTCCTTGATGCGAGCAGCATCCTGTTCCGAGAAGTTCTTATAGATTGCCCTGAAGGTATCAAACAGCGCATGGTCCACCCCTTTGAGCTGGGGCAAGGGCAGTTCACAGAGCGTGATGAAATACTCCACCTCCACCCTTACGCGATACCTCATGAGCGCATATTCCGAAAAGTAACCGGCCAAAGGTTCGGCCTTCGAGCGGTAGCGACCATCAATCGGCGAGATGGCCGTCAGCAAATCCAAATCCATATATTGCAATATATTAAGTTTCGAGCCGCAAAAGTACGAACTATTTTTCACTTACACAAATAAAAGGAAATTTTTTAGCCCTGCTTATGCACGTTGTACTATTTTCAAATGAAGAATAATAAAAAATAATCTAAAGCATAGCGCAACATGGCAACAATAAAACTTAAATTCCGGCCCTCCACCACACTGGAGAAGGATGGGCGACTCTATTACCAAATCATCCACAAGCGAGTAGTGCGGCAAGTCGCCACCGACTGCTACATCTCGCCGAGCGAATGGAACGAAAGCAAAGAACAGCTCATCCTGCCATCAACCACCAGCACCCCAAGGCTGCGGGTCTTGAGGAACATCGCTGCCGAGCTAGAATGGCAGCAAGAGCAACTGACGCACATCATCAAGGCATTGGAAGCAAGCGGAAAGGAGTATACCGCCGACGAGATAGCCCTAGAATATGAAAAGAGGTTCGGCGACAAGGAAACCGTCTTCACCTTCTTCCGCCGGCATATCACCATGCTGCACGAAGCAGGAAGACACAGCACGGCCGAGCACTACGACCAGACCCTGCGGAGCTTCAAGAACTACCGCGAAGGCTGTGACCTGCATTTCGATATGCTGACACCACAGCTCACCCTCTCCTACGAGACCTGGCTTAAAAACAACCACTTGTGCCGAAACACCACCTCTTTCTATATGCGCATCATGCGGACATTATACAATAAAGCCGTAGAGGCCGGCATGACCACCGACTGCCAACCCTTTCGTCCTGTCTATACCGGCATCGACAAGACCGCCAAGCGAGCCATCACCATCAAGGACATCAAGCGCATCAAGAGTGCCGAGCTGAGCCACTGCCCGTCGCTCGACTTTGCCCGCGACATGTTCCTCCTGTCGTTCTACCTGCGAGGCATCTCCCCCATCGACCTCGCCTACCTGCGAAAGAGCGACATCCGTCAAGGCGACATCGTCTATTCGCGGAGCAAGACAGGACAGCAGATGCGCATACACATTGAGCCCGACATCCAGCGTCTCTTAGACAAATACAAAGAAACAAGAACGCAGTACCTCCTCCCCATCATCAAGCGCAAGGACGGCACGGAGCACACCCAGTACCGCAACAACACCCAGCTGATCAACAGGCATTTGAAGAAGCTCACGGAGAAGCTCGGCCTATCCTCTCCCCTGACGCTATATGTCGCCCGCCACAGCTGGGCAAGCATTGCCCAGTCGAACCACATCCCCACAAGCGTCATCTCCGGAGCCATGGGTCACGACTCAGAGCTGACCACACAAATCTACCTAGCCTCCATCCAAACCGCACAAATAGACGAAGCAAACAGCATGATAATAAACAGCTTGATGAAATAGGAAAATAGGGATTTTGTTTTGCAAAAATTGCCTCACTCTTGATAAGAGTGCAACTTTTGTGGGCAAAGGTACAAATAATATTTCAAAGCAAAGTATCTTTTGACAAAAAATCCAATTTCATATAAGAGATTTTGCCGATTTTAATCAAAATAATTTAGAATTTGCCCTGTTTGTTTAGCTCGTATATCATCAAGTATCTTTATATTCTATTGATATTCATAGAGTTCTTGAAAATTGCCTCTCTCTTATCAAGAGTGAGGCAATTTTACATGGTAATGATTGCTCGTAAAACAAGACATACGCGAGTTAGGAAACTCGATTTAAATCGAACGATTTACCCCGGCAGGTTGCAAAACTTGCCGACGCCGTAGGCATTAAATCAGTCGAACCTTCAAAATGTAAATCTTGATTATGAACACATTAACTGACTGGTATATCGCCCTTGTCACCCCCAATACCGAGAAAGAGTGTGCAAAAAAGGTTAAAAAGCTCGTCGGTATCCAGGACATGGACGAAATATACAATGCAGAAAACCGGGTGAACGCCTACGTTCCTATACAGCGCGAACTGCATGAGTGGCCCAGTATCAAGAAACGCAAATGGGTAGATAGAGTATTGTGCCCCTGCTACCTCTTTATACAGTGTTCCGAAGAAGACCGCTATGACCTCGCATGCAGAGCCAAGTTTATCTTGCGCTTCCTTACCGACCGTGCCCGTACGGAAGAGAATGGCGTTAGAGGCTTCGCCCGTATTCCCCATGCCCAGATGGAGAACTTCATGCGCATGATTGGAGACGCAAAGAATCCCATAACCATAGATCCCTCACAGCTACATAAAGGAACCAAAGTACGTGTCAAGACAGGGAGTATGGCAGGAATAGAGGGATACATCTCCCGCGAGCCCAATGGCTCAGTCAAACTCGCCATCTACATCGACTATCTCGGCTGCGCCAAAATGGAATTCCCGATAGAAGACTTAGATATTGTTGAAGAATAATCCAGCATCCTCATTCACCATAGAACGCACATCAAACCCCGGACAATGAGGTTTCATGGGTTCCAAGTCACAATGACCCACAATCAACGCCTTCGGATAACGCTTATGCAGTTCACACAACAGCCTTCTCAACGCACGCTTCTGCGCTTCCGTTCTGGTGTCGCAGGGAGTCTTGCCGTCAGCGGCCAACCCACCTACATAAGCCACCCCGATGGAGTGTCTGTTATGGTTCTTGCAATGCGCCCCTACCCTCTCCTCCGGCCGGCCCGCTTCAATCGTCCCGTCCGTAGGAATCACGTAGTGGTAACCGCAACCGCTCCAACCCAGCGACCGATGATAGCGGTCGATGTCCTCCAGGCGGAGGGCACTGCCCGCCTTGTTGGCGGTGCAGTGCACAATAATCAAAGTGATTCTCCGCATGGATTTACATCAGTTGTGAAGCAGCGCCACCCGCTGCACCAGTCAGTACCAGTTCAATCACTCGAATCACATAGAGCACAATGCTCTTCCAGTTTACTTTCATACGCGTAGTCTTTAGATAGATGAATAGAATAAACTTCATGCTTCATCGCAGCTTAATCGTAGGTTGGAAGGTCATCACCATTGCCGCTACCCGTCTCCTCGCTGCCACCAGGCGTGGACGAAGTGCCCTTGTTCTTGGCAGCAGCCAGATCCACGGTATCCTCTCCAGCCTTCTCGGCCTTCAACGTAGCCGACTGAGCAGCACGGCTGGGCACGAGGTTGAACTCGGCACGGTTGATGAGGTTCTCAAAGTCCGCACCGGGAGCAAACAGGATATTCACCATCTTGATGTTCTTCGAAGTGAACTTGTCGATGCTATCCGCCCCCTCAGAGCTGATCGAGATGCCGAACGTACCCAGTTCACCCATCTGAATCTTCACCCCATTGAGCAGTTGCTCCACCAGGCATTCGCACATGTCGCTGATGACACCCTTCACCGTACCTCGCGAATAGACCCCGTTGTGGTCGGAGATGTGTTTGGCAAACTTCTCCAGCGTCCAGATTTCAGACACTTGGTTCTTGGCATAAGCCTTTTCGGGCAACTCAGGTTTCAGCGGATTGCGCATCATGTAAACACTGTAATCAATCATAACATAAAAATTTTTAAAAGTACAACAATACAAATTATTAATCTCAACGCGCGTTTCAATCTGTCAAGCAGCTTGTTGTCACCGTCTTTGTTTCCGTTGACGATGCAAATGTACGATGCCAAAAAGCCGAAAGCAAATTTTTGGGCAAGCGTTGACAAACCATTGATATTTCATTGATAAATCATTGAATTCATACCATGGCAGACATCAATATTACGATTAATGGAGGTACAAATACCATTGTCCCCAATGCTACTCATGTGACTCAGAACTTCTACGGCACTTCGCTGGACGAGAAAACCGTTGAAAAACTTTCTCTATATATAAATAAGGAGAACATCCCCGAGTTTGTCTCACGGTTGGGCGGATGCGAGACAGCCACCGAAGTGGCGAAGGTTGTCGTCGATACGACGCAGCTCGATCCCTCGCTCACAGCGGAAAAAATTGTCAAGGAACGCTTCATCAAAGCCATCCTGCCCCATGCCACCAAGCTCACCAAGGGCACTTCGGTGGACAATGTCCGCCAGCGCATCAACGATGCCTGGGCCGCCCGCCCCAAATAAGATACTTCACCAAGTATCTAAACATACTTGGCCATTTATCTTTAGATACTTTG
>JBJEKS010000116.1:0-1857 GCA_051878755.1 Bacteroides sp.
TCATCTTGGCATAAATGATAAAAATCGCGTAAAAAAGAACAAGTTAAGCAAAGATTGCTTATTTTTGCAGCCTTGAATCAGCTACGAGCTATGAGCTACAAGTGATTCTATAGCATAGGATAATTAAAATAACAGAATGATATGACACAACCATTGATTATTTACAATACGCTCCACCGACAGAAGGAGCTCTTTGTGCCGCTCCATGCACCGCATGTGGGCATGTACGTCTGCGGTCCTACGGTATATGGCGACCCTCACCTGGGACATACACGACCGGCCATTACGTTTGACATCCTCTTCCGCTACCTCAAGCACCAGGGCTACAAGGTGCGCTACGTGCGCAACATCACCGATGTGGGCCACCTGGAGCACGATGCTGACGAGGGTGAGGACAAGATTGCCAAGAAGGCACGGCTGGAGCAGCTGGAGCCGATGGAGGTGGCGCAGTACTACACCAACCGCTACCATAAGGCCATGGAGGCGCTCAACGTGCTGCCCCCCAGCATCGAGCCTCATGCCAGCGGTCACATCATCGAGCAGGAGCAGCTGGTGAAGGAGATTCTCGACAACGGCTTTGCCTACGAGAGCCAGGGGTCGGTCTATTTCGACGTGGCCAAGTACAACGCCAAGCACCACTACGGCAAGCTCTCGGGGCGCAACCTCGAAGATGTGCTTAACACCACGCGTGAGCTGGACGGACAGGAGGAGAAGCACAATCCTGCCGACTTCGCCCTCTGGAAGAAGGCCCAACCCGAGCACATCATGCGCTGGCCCTCGCCCTGGAGCAACGGATTCCCCGGCTGGCACTGCGAATGCACGGCCATGGGACGCAAGTACCTGGGCAGCCACTTCGACATACACGGCGGAGGCATGGACCTCGTCTTCCCCCACCACGAGTGCGAGATAGCGCAGTCGGTGGCCAGCCAGGGCGACGACATGGTGAAGTACTGGATGCACAACAACATGATCACCATCAACGGCCAGAAGATGGGCAAGAGCCTCGGCAACTTCATCACCCTGGAGCAGTTCTTCACGGGCAATCACCCGCTGCTCACACAGGCTTATACGCCGATGACCATCCGCTTCTTCATCCTCCAGGCCCACTACCGCAGCACGGTGGATTTCAGCAACGAGGCACTCCAAGCCGCTGAGAAGGGGCTTGCCCGTCTGCTCGACGCGGCTCGTGCGCTGGAGAAGATTACCCCTGCGGCAGCTTCCACCATCCAGGTGAACGACCTGCGCCAGAAGTGCTACGAGGCGATGAACGACGACCTCAACACGCCCATCGTCATTGCCCACCTCTTCGATGCCGCCAAGAGCATCAACAGCGTGGCATCGGGCAAGGAGACCCTCACCGAGGCCGACCTCAAGGAGCTTCGCGAGGTGTTCCAGCTCTTCTGCTTCGACCTGCTGGGTCTCACGGGCGAGGCCGCTTCCAATGCCGGTCGCGAGGAGGCCTTCGGACGTGCCGTGGATATGCTGCTCGAGGAGCGTGCCAAGGCCAAGGCCAACAAGGACTGGGCCACGAGCGACAAGATACGCAACGAGCTCACTGCCCTGGGCTTTGAAATCAAGGACGGCAAGAACGGCAGCGAATGGAAGCTGAATAAATGACACCGCTGCTGCTGTAAAGGTTGCCACAATGAATGAACTGAACGACGCTACACGCCGCTTTATCCTCCTTCACCGCACGGAGAATGTGCGGGAGCTGGCCCTCAGAGGGTGCCGCGACGGGGAGGTGGAGCTGCGTGAAGCGTTGGTTCAGATAGCCGGTTGGCAGCAGGCCCGCAGCAAGCTGCCCCGATGGGCCGCCACCGAAGGGCTCCTCTATCCGCCCCATCTCTCCCTGGAGCA
>JBJEKS010000116.1:1957-3193 GCA_051878755.1 Bacteroides sp.
ACCGGAGGGCTAGGCATTGACTTCAGCACGCTGGCACCGCTCTTTGCCAGCGCCACCTACGTGGAGCGGCAGGAGCTGCTCTGTGGCTTGGCCGAGCACAACTTTCCCCTGCTGGGGTTGAAGGATTGCCGCATCTGTCTGGCCGATGGCGTGGAGCATCTGCGGGCCATGGAAGAGACGGTGGATTGGATTTACCTCGACCCTGCGCGGCGTAATCCGCAGGGAGGCAAGGTCATAGCCATAGCCGACTGCGAACCCAACGCCGCTCAGCTGGAGCCGCTACTGCTGCAGAAGTCCCGCCACGTGATGCTCAAGCTCTCTCCCATGCTCGACCTCAGCCGCGCCCTCCAGGAGCTGCACAGCGTAGAGCAAGCCTATGTGGTAGCTGCCGATGGCGAATGCAAGGAGCTACTCCTGCTCCTCGGCCATCAGCCACCCCAGCGGAAAGAGGAGGTCCCCATCACCTGCGTCAACCTCCGCAGTGCAGCTAAGGCAGATGAGTTCACCTTCTGTAAGGCAGATGAGTTCACTTTCTGTAAAGCCGAGGAGCAGCAAGCCCCGCTCCAGTTGGCTCAGGAGCCGATGGCTTACCTCTACGAGCCCCATGCGGCCCTGCTCAAGGCCGGGGCCTATTGCCTCCTCACGCAGCGTTACCCCGTGAAGAAGCTCCACCCCAACAGCCACCTCTACACCTCCGCCGAGCCATTACCTGACTTCCCTGGCCGCAGATTCCGCATCATCGGTTGGAGCACCTTGGGCAAGAAGGAACTTAAGCCCCTCCTCGCCGACCTGAAGAGTGCCAACCTCACCGTGCGCAATTTTCCCCTCACCACCGATGCCCTCCGCCGCAAGCTCAAGCTCACCGACGGCGGCCCCACGACCCTCTTCGCCACCACCCTCCAGGGCGAAAAGCACATCCTCATCAAGGCCGAAGCCCTCAGCAAGGCCGAGCCCCTCAGCTGACCGCCCCCTCACTTCCTCCGCAGATACCCCACTTCCTCCGCAGATGTCTCTCTAAAAAACAACTGTCACACTGTCACAACTGTCACAGAGCGATGTCAATCGTTGGTTTATCGTAGCCCTGACGTGTCCCTGTCGCTCGTCGCATAAAGATTCTTCGTCAATTCAGATGCTTCATCGTAAGTATCCACTTGTAGGGGCGGAATATGCAGTAATAAAAGAATTAGTGTTTGCTGAATTTTATTTATTTAACTGAATATCAATTATATATATCTA
>JBJEKS010000117.1:0-3167 GCA_051878755.1 Bacteroides sp.
GATGATGTAGTATTGCTAATGGAAGACAAGGAAAGAAAATCTCATCTCGACTTGTTGGAGATGGATTATTATCGTAACCTGATAGTTGATGATAGTTTTTCTCAACATTTGGAACAGACAGAAACTGTGCGCACAAATACTTTCAGTTGCAGATCAGAATCGATGATACTAAACTATGAGAATGTACGTGTTTTGTCGGCCATTATTTCAAAGCAAATTAGGAAATATTATACGTCGGGGAAAGCTTGTTTGAATATTTGGCACTTTGACACTGAAAATGGGACAGTGTCAAGTTTACCGATGACAATAACAAATTGGCGTCATGAAGTATTGGGCGGTATTCAAATTTATATTTCCGATGCCGTAGAAAAGGAAATACAAACAATGGCAGCCGCATCGCAAAATAAGGAAACAGGCGGATGTCTATTTGGTAGTTATGACCGCGACCATAATAGTATTTATGTATATTATATGGTTCCTGCTCCAGAGGACAGCATTCATAGCCCCGTATCGTTTGTTCGTGGATTTAAAGGATTAACTGCGGAATATGAGAGGATAACGAAATTGACATATCATCAGGTGAGATATTTGGGTGAGTGGCATTCACATCCCAATATGCCTAATACTCCAAGCGTAACTGACAAAAAGCAGTTTGAAGAATTGTGGGAGGAACAGCAATCACAGGATTTGCCTTTTGTGCAAATGATATATGGCAATAATGGATTGTTTGTTACTGCTGCAATGTGAATTTCAGTTCAAAGGTTATATACAAAAGGATTGTCTAATTCATCTGAGGAAAATCCTTTTTTCGTATGTTTATAAGAAGTGCTATAATACTCACAGAAGTCATAGACACAAACTAATGGATATAGACAGACAGAAGGACAAACGCAGTCAAAAATGCACAAATGCTTCACGTTTGCAATTTAAGAATGTTAAATATTTATCTTTTAGGCTTCTACAGAATTCTCGTCATCACTTTTCTGCCTTTTAATTCGTAAATAGCTGATATAAAGTTGTTTGCAAATACTCTAAAAGAATGTACTGAGGCTTCTTTACTTCACATATGCGAATAATATCGCCAAATAAAGTACCTCTACCTCTTTCATCATCAACTCCTTGACGTTTTCCAACAGTTGAAAAAGGTTGGCACGGGAACCCTCCTGTGAATAGATCAAAATCTGGTAAATTCTCTGATAGTGGATCTATAGTTTTAATGTCACCTAAGTTCGGAATGTTTGGGAAATTATAATGATAAAGTTCTATAGCATCAGCATCTATTTCTGAGTAAGCTACAACTTCATGATTGACCTTTGCATGTCTTAATCCAAATGTTGCACCTCCATACCCAGCAAAACCTTCAAAAACTCTTATTTTTTTATGTTTTGGTAATTTATTCATGTCTATTAAATGATTATCAAACAAAAAATCATTATTCATTGCTTATTTGATAGTTTATGACAGCATAATGAATCAGATTTCGCGGCAAAGATAGTATTTTTTTCTTGATTTTCCTCACTATCTATCTTGGAAAGAGATTCGCCATGCTGTAGCTAGGATGGCTCATGGTGGTGGGGTCGAAGCCGGACTCGGTGGCCTTGGACATGATCTGTAAGGCCAGGAGGGCCTGCTTCAGGGTGGCTATCTTCTTGCCTTTCTGCTGCATGATGCCGAAGTTGTAGGCGGCCTTGCGCTCCAGTGGGGTGAGCTTGTTTTCCGACTTCGCCCAGGCTGACAGGCCGAGCCATGTGCCCGACGGGATAGCGCAGGCCTCGTTGATGCGAGACAGTTGGGTCTCGTTGAGCGAAGTGCCGTCGTCGTTGGTCTCTTGCTGAATCACCTCGTCGCTGAATCGGTCGAAGTCGGCAAGGCGCGTCTTCAGGTTGTTCCAGCATTGCGACCTCTTTGACCATTCGCCTACGTTAGATGACTGACTGGTAGCGGTGTTGCTGCCTGTCAGGTGGCTCCATACCACGGGGATGAGTTTTTCTATCTTTTCTATTACTTCCTGCTGGATGGATTGGTGCTGCCAGATGTAGTTGAAGTCGAGCTTGCCGTTGGAAAGGAAGGAGATGGAGGACATGATGTAGGCGTTCATGTTGGCCTTGTAGCCGCCGAGTTGCTTCGACTGTACCATGCGGTCGATGGTCTGGAACAGGATGCCCTTGGCTATGATGTGCTTGAAGTAGGTGGCGTTGATGGTGGGTTTTTCACGGTTGATCTCGCTCACGAAGAGGGCATAGCTTTTCTCTGCTCCGCGGCATACGTCGTAGGGACGCTGCTTCCAGGAGGTTTCGTATTTGGCCAGATCGGTCTTGGTGACTTTCTTCTGCTTGGGGTACTCTATCTTGAAGGCCTTCTCATTGTAGCCACTCAGCTGGGCCAGCTGGTCGAGGTACTGTCCGCGGGTGCGCTCGAAGTACCACTTGCATACGGGCTTGTTGTTGCCGTTGGGCACCCACTCCGTGCGGCTGTAATTCTCCATGTCAACGAGGTAGGGCTCGTTGGCCGAGAAGTCGGAGTTCTTAATGGCTGTCTGGCTATTGGTGGTGGTGGAGATGGCTTTCACGATGGTGTCTTCGTTTTCCATGTCGCGGATGACGCTGATTTTCATGGGGACGAATACCTTGCTGAGGTCAACATTCTTGTCGGACATGGAGGCGGCGATGGAGGCGGTGGTCTGGCCGCCGTTCACAATCTGCCAGTCGTACAGGCGGGTGATGTAAAGTGAACCCTCCACCTCTTTTACCTCGATTTCGCGTGCCGTGGTGGAGATGCCGTTGTTGTAGGAGAAGAACATGTCGGGCTCTTCACGCAGGGTCTTGCGGATGCCTTTGTTCACTTTCCCCTTGAATTGCAGGAAGGTGCGCACGTTCTTTTCCAGCAATACCTGTTGGTAGCGTTTATAGATTTTGGCTAGGGTGCTGCCGGGTATGATGGCCAGGTAGGCATCCACATAGGGGTTCTCTTCACTCATCTTCAGGCATTGCAGCTCTGTGTTGTAATTGGTGGGGAAGTCGATTTCCACCTTCTCCTTGCCGGCACGGATGTTGTGCTGCTGATAGACGCGCTGCATGTCCCATACGTTGAACTCGATGATGAAGCTTTCATCTTCGCTCTCCACGGACGAGGGAACATACGATGGGTCCACCAGTCCGTCAGTGATT
>JBJEKS010000118.1:0-3162 GCA_051878755.1 Bacteroides sp.
TTAATACAACTGATAAGCAAAATCGTTTCATATAAAATAAAGATGATAAGAATATAAGTATTAGCTGATTAGTTCACATAACCCGGATTCTGTGAGAGATTGGCATTCAGGTTGATGACCGAATAGGGAATCGGATAGACATTGGTCCATCCCTGACGGTCGTCATTATAATCACCTGCTGCGGCATTGTGGTGTACTCCTACAAAGCGATCCACTGTGGGCTGCGTAAAGGTGCAGAAGCGAACCTGATCTTGTCTGCGCTGTCCCTCCCAAGCCAGTTCTATCATGCGTTCATTCAGCAGGTCGTTCAGTGAGAGTGTGGTTCGCAAATCAGCGCCAGCACGCATACGGACCTGATTGACATCAGCCAAAGCTGCATTTGTATCACCCAGACGGTATTCAGCCTCAGCCTTCAGCAGTAAGGCATCACCATAACGCCAGATGACCAAATCGTTGTTGTTATTGCCCAAGATGGTGGACGTCTTGTCAAATTCGTACTTCTTGAAACGGGCACCTGCGCACTTCACATCGTGAGGGTCGGACCCATCTCCGAAATCTATCACAGCTGCCAGCGGCAGATACTCCAGATTCTTGGATGTGGCACCATCGTTGACCAACGCACCGGTATCATGGGTATAATCTGTTCCGGTATAGTAGTTCATTGCCAGACGCGGGTCTTGCGATGCAGCTCCATACCCCATCACGTTCATAGCACGTACCGTAGCACAAGCGCCGTTCCATCCCTGGTAGTTCATGCCACCAGCATGATTATAGTGTAACGAGCGAATCAGGTTATAATCCGTTATCAGGTATTTCTTGTCATCATTGGGACGTATCCAGATGTTCTCTACTGAAGTCGAGTTGGCCACAGCGAAATTCTTTGTGTAGTCACTCTCCAACCGGTAACCTAAACCTTCCAGCTGATTGACACAATAGATTACCGTCTCCCAGGCATTACGTGACACGCCATCCACAGTCATCTTGAGTTCCTTACCCTTGCTACTTACCACTGCACCCAGCGACTCACTGGCTTTGCATTCGCCACTCAAGTCATCGCCCACAAAGGCTTGCAGCGAAGTAGCACTCTCCACATTGGTGGTGAATACTGGTGCATTGATGGCCATCTTGGCCAAACACATATAGGCCACACCCTTGTTGACACGACCATAATAGGTACTGGTCTCATTGACACAGCTCTCCGTGGAGAGCGTGGGCAATACCTCTGTCAACTCTTCGACAACAAAATCAAATACCTCCTTACGGGAGCTCTGCTTCACATCACCTATGCTTTGCGAGGATGAAGTAACAATGGGTACATTAGCAAAAAGGTCGCAAGCATGGTAATAGTACATGGCACGCAAGGCACGCAGTTCGTTGACGTAGCCTTGATACTCCTCACCAAAGCCATTCAGCTTGTCTATGTTAGAGTTACAGTTGCCAATGATTTTGAAGATGTGATTCCATACATTGGCATAGAGGTCAACTGATGACTGGAAATTATGTAGGAAGACATTCTGCCATTTACCACCATCCACCCAGTCACCTTGACGGCCTGGGAGCATCGTGGCGTCTGAAGAAAATTCGCCCAGCGTATGGATATTGTCTGTACCACCATAGAGCCCATCACCGATAGAGGAATAGACACTGGCCACCGAGTTGACATAGGTCAGCGTAGAATTGGAAAAAGCCTGGTTTTCGTTCAACTGACTTAAAGGTGTTTCATCGAGAGAGCAACTTGTCAAAATAGATGCCCCAAAAAACATAGAACTTAATATATATTTTTTCATACAGAATCTTATTATTTTTAATTGAAACATAAAGACCTCATCACTTAGAAACGTACATTCACCGACAGGGAGAAGGTGCGGGTCAAGGGGTAAATGCGCTTGTCATCCACACCCAACGTACCATAGGTCACTGTGCCCTCCGACTGACGCACTGTACTTGCCGAGTTAATCATCGGTGTAAGGCCACTATAGCCCGTCAATGTACACACATTGTTGCAAGCCAATGCCACACGGATATTCTCCAAGTACTTGCTACGCAACTGCTTCTTAGTGAAATTATACCCGATAGTAATATATTCAAAGTTCACATAATCGCCTTTCTCCAACCAGTAGTCCGAAATCTGAATGTCTCGGATACCCTTGCCGTCGTTATGCTTACCAGCATTAGCCAGCAGATTATATGTGGGGAAATTGTTGTAGTTGGAGTAAGTCATGCTGGTTCCGTTGTAGATCTTATGGCCGAAAGCTCCATTAAACTGCATGGTCAGGTCCCAATTCTTGTACTTGAAGTTAAGGTCAGCACCCATATAGCACTTCGGGATGGCTTGTCCGCAAATCTGGCGGTCTCCACTGTCACCCGTATCTACATTGCCATCACCATCCAGGTCCTCCAGAATATACTGACCATCTTCTGTGAATCCCAAGAAGTGAGGAAGATAGAAGACACCGATAGGCTGCCCTTCAATAAGGTAGGTCACACCTGTATTCTGTGTCAGACCAGCAGCATTGATGTTGGCTATGACAATGTGTTCGCTTGTAGTCAGCTCCTGGCCTTTGTAAGTACCAGAGAGTGAATTGAGCGTGTTCTTCTGGAACGAGAAGTTGACACCTGCATTGAATGTAAAGTCCTTTGCCTTCACCACATCACCACGCACGGCAAGCTCAAGACCCGAGTTGGTCATCTCACCCATGTTAGCCAAGAGCGTAGGATAAACAAACGGAGGAACAGGTACCGTATAGGTGTAGAGCAGCTTGGAGGTCTTCGAGGTGTACCAGTCGAGCGTGATGTTCAGACGATTGCTGAACAAGCCCAGATCAAGGCCTACATCAAAGGTCTTCTTCGTTTCCCACTGTAAGTCAGGATTAGGATTAGAGGCAATGTTGAAGGTGGTTACATTGCTACCTCCTACCAAGGCCACTCCATTGGGATTGTAAAGCGAAAGTGAGTTATAGGGAGAGATAGCATCCTGATTACCCGTCACACCGTAGCTGGCACGAATCTTGAGGTTGTCAATACTCTTCACCTGCTTCAGGAAGTTCTCGTTGCTGACTACCCAGGCTACTGATGCTGAAGGGAAGTAGCCCCACTTATGGTTGGCTCCCAGCTTGGAAGAACCGTCAGCACGCAGATTGGCTGTAGCGATATAGCGGTCGT
>JBJEKS010000119.1:0-3128 GCA_051878755.1 Bacteroides sp.
ATGGATACTACCGCCACAAGATGCGCAAGTTCCTGCTGGCCCTGGCTTTGGGATTGTGTCCAGCCAAGATTTATACAGGTCGTCCAGGGGCTATTGGCGGTATGCTGCTCGTGCAAACAGATGGTTCCATTGTGCTCTATGACATCACGGATACCGATACCTTTGCAGAGTTTCTCTATCAGAACAGTCGCCTGCTCAAGGGGGATGTAGAGAAAGACAAGTACGGCTTCCTGGAGCGCGAGAACGGAGTCTATTATTTCAAGCTTAACGTCAAGGTTGGTCTGCTGAAGCGTTGATTCACACGATTTTATGATTTTGTTTCGAGGAGAGCCTCCATCTTGAGAAGCTCGTCGCGATATTGTGCTGCTTGCATGAAGTCAAGCTGTTTGGCGGCAGCTTGCATCAGCTTGCGGGTGGCGGCAATGCTCTTCTCCAGTTGCTCTCGGCTCATGTAAGCCACGATCGGATCTGCAGCCGACTGATTGTCCGTCTGTGGCCCACCGTAAGGTTTCGGCTTGGCTTGTCCCTTGGCTGTTTGGCCAGCCGTGACTCCTTGTGTGCCGGTTGTTTGCCTGCTGCCTTGAGGTTCAGCCACCTGCGTACCCTCTTCGTTGCCGTTGGCAAAGACACTGAGATTCTTTGCTTTGCGGATTTGTTGGGGCGTGATGTGATGCTCCTCGTTGTACTTCAGCTGCTTCTCGCGCCGGCGTTGCGTCTCGTCGATGGTGAGCTGCATACTCTCAGTAATGCGGTCGGCATACATGATGACCAGTCCGTTGACGTTGCGGGCCGCACGTCCGGCCGTCTGCGTCAGCGAGCGGTGGGAGCGGAGGAAGCCCTCCTTGTCGGCATCCAGAATAGCAACGAGTGATACCTCAGGGAGGTCAAGCCCCTCGCGAAGGAGATTGACACCCACCAAGACATCATAGACACCCTCACGCAAGTCGCTCATAATCTGCACGCGTTCCAGTGTATCCACGTCGCTGTGGATGTAGTTGCAGCGCACGCCATGGTTCAGCAGGAATTCTGTCAGCTCTTCAGCCATGCGCTTGGTGAGTGTGGTGACCAGGGTGCGCTCGTTCTTCTCGATGCGCAGCTGAATCTCCTCCATCAAGTCGTCAATCTGATTGTGGGTGGGGCGCACCGAGATTTCCGGGTCAAGCAGCCCTGTGGGACGTATGACCTGTTCCACCACCACACCCTCGCTCTTCATCAGTTCGTAGTCGGCTGGTGTGGCACTCACGTAGATGGTCTGTGGGGTCATGGCCTCAAACTCTTCGAACTTCAGCGGCCGGTTGTCCATCGCTGCAGGGAGGCGGAAACCATACTCCACGAGGTTCACTTTGCGCGCTCGGTCGCCGCCATACATGGCCCGGATTTGCGGCACGCTGACGTGGCTCTCGTCAATCACGAGCAGGAAATCTTTCGGGAAGAAGTCCAGCAGACAGTAGGGACGGGTGCCGGCAGCACGTCCGTCAAAGTAGCGTGAATAGTTCTCTATTCCCGAGCAGTGGCCCAGTTCGCGAATCATCTCCATGTCGTAGGTTACTCGCTCATAAAGGCGTTTCGCTTCAAGCATACGTCCTTGCTCTTCAAAGAATTGTACCTGTTTATGCAAGTCGTCCTCGATATCGTGTATGGCCCGCAGGGTACTCTCCTTGGTCGTCATGAAGAGGTTAGCAGGATAAATTTTGTAGCTGTCAAAGGAGGCCACCACATGTCCTGTTACAGGGTCCACCTCCTCGATGCCATCCACCTCGTCACCCCAGAAGTTGACACGGAGCAGGTTATCGGCATAGGCCAGGTAGATATCCACCGTGTCCCCCTTGACGCGGAAATTGCCTCGGGCCAACTCCATGTCGTTGCGCACGTAGAGACTATCCACTAGCCGACGCAGGAAGACGTTGTGACTGAAGTTATGCCCTTTTACCACTTCGATGACGTTCTCGTAGAAGTCCGACGGATTGCCCATGCCGTAGATGCACGAAACGGAGGAAACCACCACCACATCGCTCCGACCCGAGAGCAGGGCAGAGGTGGCTGCCAGACGAAGTTTGTCAATCTCCTCGTTGATAGCCAAGTCTTTCTCTATGTAGGTGTCGCTGGAGGGGAGGTAGGCTTCCGGTTGGTAATAGTCGTAGTAGGACACGTAGTACTCCACGGCGTTGTTGGGGAAGAAGGCCTTGAACTCACTGTAGAGCTGTGCGGCGAGTGTCTTGTTGTGGCTCAGCACGAGGGTGGGCTTATTGATTTGCGCCACCACGTTGGCAATGGTAAAAGTCTTACCCGAGCCAGTCACGCCAAGCAGCGTCTGGGCAGGAAGTCCCTGGCGTATTCCTTCGGTAAGCTGCCGGATGGCCTCCGGTTGGTCGCCGGTGGGCTGATATGCGGAAGTGAGTTCAAACTTATTCATCGTTTTCAGGTTTAAAAACATCGTTGTCGGAAGTCGTTCCAAACTTCTGTTAGCGCGTGCAATATTCGGCAAAAAGTTTCATATACGCAACATTTTCTCCCATTTCCTCCGCTTATTGGTCGTTATTTTCCCGCTATTCATCGGGTTTTTGAAAAATTAATGCCCTTTGCATTGCGTATTTCATGGCGAAGCGCTATCTTTGCGCAATATTTGAGAAGTTTGAAAATGAAAAAGATTACTCTATCCTTCCTGCTCCTGGCGTTGCTGCTCACCTCATGCGGCGAGTACAACAAGATTTTGAAGAGTACGGACTACGATTATAAGTACGAGGCGGCCAAGACCTATTTTGCCAAAGGGCAGTATAGCAAGGCTGCCGTCTTGCTCAACGAGCTTATCACGATCATGAAGGGTTCTGACAAGGCTGAAGAGTCCCTCTACATGCTGGGTATGAGCTACTACAACATGAAGGACTATCAGACTGCTGCCCAGACTTTCATCCAGTATTATCAAGTTTATCCTCACGGTACCTATACAGAGTTGGCCCGTTACCATGCCGGCAAGGCGCTCTACCTCGACACCCCTGAGCCCCGTCTGGATCAGACGGCCACCTATGCCGCCATCCAGCAGCTGCAGATGTTCATCGAGTATTTCCCCGACAGCCACCTCAAGGAGGAGGCTCAGCAGATGACTTTCGACCTGCAGGACAAGCTCGTGA
>JBJEKS010000120.1:0-3121 GCA_051878755.1 Bacteroides sp.
CGATGAAGTCAATCCAACCGAAGCGCACGTTCTTGGCTGCCCAGGTAGCGTTGGCTTTGTGGTTGATGATGGCCGCCACGCGTCCCACAATCTTCCCGTCGCGCAGGGCGAGGAAATAGTCCGCCTCGCAGAACTCGAAGGCGGCGTTGTATTTTTTATTGAAGGTGCGGAGCATGTCATCGAAGAGGTCGGGTACGGAGTAGGGATTCTCCTTATACATAGTGTAATTGAATCGGATGAACTGCTCGAGTTCACGTCGTGTAGATACTTTCTTGATGGTAACAGCCATGAGGAATCAGATTTTTTATGGATAGAAAAATGATTGATTATGCGTTGATTTGCCAGATGAGGTAGGCGGTGTAGGCCACGTAGGCCAGGGCCAGGATGCTTCCCTCGATACGGGTGATGGTGCGCTTGCCGAAGAAGACACCGAAGAGCCACAGCAGGATACCGGCAGCGATGAGCATCAGCAGGTCCACCTGTGTGATGCCTTGCAGGGAGAGGGGGGTGACCGTGGCCGTGCAACCCAGCACGAAGAAGATGTTGAAGAGGTTGCTGCCCACCACGTTGCCTATCGCTATCTCGGAGTTCTTCTTCAAGGCAGCTACGATGCTCGTGGCCAATTCGGGCAGGGAGGTTCCTCCCGCTACGATGGTGAGGCCGATGACCGCCTCGCTCACGCCTAGTCCGCGGGCTATGCCGCTGGCTCCATTCACAAAGCCCTTACCGCCCAGTACCAGGGCCGTCAGTCCCCCCACGATGTAGAGGGCCGATTGCCAGAGGGGTATACGGTGTATCTCTGCGCTCTCTTCCTCCTTCTTCTTCTCTTCCCCTTCATTGGCCGCAGGTTTGTGCGCGATGGCAAAGGTATAGCTCATGAAGATGAGGAAGAAACAGAGCAGGATTAGTCCGTCGGAGGTGTCAATCCGGTTGAGGAGGCTGCCGTTGAGCAGGCGGTCGTTGGCGCAGATGTAGAGCACGATAGAGGCCAGGATGCAGAGCGGTATCTCCTTGAGCAGGGTGCCCCGGGTGATGATGATGGGGGCGAAGAGCGCGGTGCAGCCCACGATCATCAGCGTGTTGAAGAGGTTGCTGCCCACCACATTGCCCACGGCCATGTCAGCGCTGCCATTGAGTGCTGAGGCCACGCTCACCGTCAGCTCAGGCGCTGAGGTACCGAAGGCCACGATGGTGAGGCCTATGACCAGCTCAGAGATGCCGAACCGTTTGGCCAACGCTGCTGCACCATCGGTCAGCGCATTGGCTCCCAAGAGAATGAGGACAAGTCCTCCGATTAATAAAAGGATATTCATCTTTGTGTTGGCTAAAAACTTGGGGGCAAAGATACAATAAAGAAATGAAAGAGCATGTAGGAGCTAAAAAAAAGTGGCCGCACGACGGAGATATTCCGCCATACAGCCACTTATGGAAAAGGAGAATCAGTTTACAGGTTAATCATAATAGTCACTAGTCATAATAGTCACTAATCATTTATCACTAATCACTATTTATTCGTGAAGCGGAACCAGTTGAAGTCTTTTAGTCTATCGTTGAGGAGAGGTCAGCTTTCATTATATAATAGGTCATCTTTACTTATATAATAGGAATAGACCACGACTGAAAAAAGAAGAGAAGGCAGAGCATCACACCCAGGCGGTCACCAAAGAAACGCTGTCCATAGGTGAAGCCCAGGTTGAGCTGCGCCTTGTCGCTCACCCAGTTGTAGCCGCTACCGGCGGTGGCGGTGATGAAGCGCTTGTAGGGGGAGTTCTTGGTCACCAGGTTGATGCTGCCACCGATGGCATCAGCATCCATATCAGGGGTGACCACCTTATTGACCTCAATGGTCTGGATCATGTCGGCAGGGATGGTGAGCTTCATCTCCACGGGGGCATAGCCCACGTAGGTCACCTTCACGGTGTAGGTGCCTGGCTCTATATTACTTAAGGTATAGAAGCCATTGACATCGCTTGTCACGCCTGTTTGCAGCTTCTAGATGTAGATGGAGGCGCCGGGCAGGGTTTGGCTTTCATTGTCGATGATGCGTCCGCGCACGGTGCCTTGCCGTGGGGCGTTCTCGTTCTCTTTCTCGTCGGCCAGCAGGGTTGTGGTGACCAGGGCCATCAGCAGCACCAGGAAGAGGGCTGCTCGCAGGATTGTCTTCATACGTTTGTTCTACTTTTGTTTTGAAATTTGTCGCAAAAGTAGAGGGCCGAGGTTACGTCGGTTTTTCGCTTGTTTTAAGATAAGGTAACAGAGAGGTTACAATCGTGTTGCGTCCATTTCGGGCAGATTGAATGATTTCCGATGCGTAAGTGATGCGCTTTGAAATGTTTTTTTGTATTTTTGCAACGGGAATTATTCAGCTCTTCAAAATTAATGCGTATTGTATGGACCAGTCATTATATAGCTATTCGCTCTGCATCTCCTTGCCGCTGATGCTCTTCTTTGGGTTTCACATGCTGCTCGCACGGGTACCCGAGAAGAAGATTTTCTCCAACTTCCTGCTGTCGCGCCGCTTGATGGGCACGGCCCTGCTGATTCTGGCAGCCAATTACTCCGTGCATTTCTTCTTTGCCCTGAGGCTGAAGAACCTCATTGCCACCATTGCCATGAATCTGGTCACCTATTTCCTCTGCTACTGGCTCTTCAGTGCTGCCATGATGACGTTGCTCGATAATCGCTACATCACGCGGCGGCGACTGGTGCGTCACCTTGTCATGTGGCTTTGCTTCACGGCACTGGCTGTGGCGGTGCAGTGCTGTTTCAGCGACGTTGCGCTCCAGTCGGGGGGTACGGTGGCACTGGCGGTCTGGCTGGTGGCGTATGGGTTGTTTCTCTCCGTGCGCCTGCTCCGCACCTATGCCCGGTCGGTCAAGATGCTGGAGGAGAACCGTTCGGACGACATCGAGGCCTACATCCGTTGGCTCTCCATCTTCACCTACTGGGCCATAGGGTTTGGCGTGGGGTGTGGGCTGCTCACCTTCCTGCCCGATGAGTACGTCTTCATCTGGATTCTCTCGTCTATACCTTTTTATATTTACCTCTACTGCTGCTATCACAACTACATGCTGTTTCACGAGCAGGTGGAGCGTGCCTTCCAGGAGGAGAACGAGATGAT
>JBJEKS010000121.1:0-3116 GCA_051878755.1 Bacteroides sp.
TCATGCTCCGTTGCGGTTTTCAGGGCGGACACACAGGTCCGCCCCTACAGGTGATAAAACGATACTTCGACCAAATTGCAGAAGAACCGTAACGTTTCTAATATTTGTAACGTTTGTAACGCTGTAACGCTGTTTGCGCACATGGGGGGGAGTAGGGATGAGGGGGCGTTGAGTAGTGAGGGGGGAGGTGGCGTTACAATCGTTACAAACGTTACAATAAAATGGGTGTCCTCATCTTTTTCCCTCAAAAGAGTGTGAATGAAATTATATTATATATATAAATATTTTTATTTATATATATAATATATTCTTTTCTTTCTATCCTCATCGCGCAATTTTTGCTGTAACGCTGTAACGTTTGTAACGCCTGCCTGCGTTTTTTCTTTATAATTCTTGGTGCAGATTGTTGGAGAATTGGATTTTTTTGTCTATTTTTGGCGACTAAAATAACATAAAAATACTAAAACTGAACAATGCCATGGCAAACTTCGTTATTTACAACTATAATTTCGCTCGTATTATCGAGCCTCAGAAACAAACAGTTATCCAATTCCCCGACTGGGAGGGAGGTAGATGTGGAAGCTTCGTTTGAACGCCGTCAGCAGTTGCTTGACGACCTGTTGCAAGCGGACTATGCTAAAGCCTTCCAGTTTGCGAACCACAAGCGGAAGGAGTACTGGTACAGGCAGATCGTTGAGCCGCAGGACGGGATGTACGTGATGCGTGTGGCGAATAAGACCAGCGTGACCATCACCGATGAGAATCTGAAGAATAATGCGTACTGGGACTACCGTAACTGCCTCGTCATTATTGATAATCATCCTGGTATTCAGCGTATTGCCATCGAGAAGAGGAGTCGCGCCTTCAGTAACACGCAGATTGTGGCCCACATCCTGGAGGCCTCTTTCTCAAAGCTCTTGCTACAGAGCCATCTGAAGGTGACTCTTTCGGCCGTGTATAGTTCGGAGGCGTTCTGGAACACGTGCAACAACCACCCAGAGGGTTTTTCGAGGGTGGTTTTTTGCTTTTCCCAACTCAACCTGGAGCGCCTCACCAGGGTGCTGGATCGCTATCTCGTGCAGGCCCGCGAGGATTGGAACAGTGCGCTTGACTTTGCCTTCCGGGCCAACGAGGGAGGGATAGTGTCCATTGACCCGCAGAACGAACGTCAGCAGGCCCTGGTGCAAGGTGCCTCGGCGGCGGGTGCCCAGGTGAAGATGTACCCCAGGGGTAGCCGGACGCCCATCCTGTGCGGCAAGGGGCATTACGTGGAGCGTGAACTGAGTGACGAGGTCATCCGGAGCCTGGAGAGTAAGGAGCAGACCCTGCCTGGGGTGGGTGACTCGCCGATGGACGACATCAAGTGCTTCACGAAGAATTTACCCAATATCTTCTGAAACAAGTACTTATAAAAATAAAGTCAGGAAGCTGTGATTGAAGAGCCTTTTCAGCGATTCAGCAGCAGCCAGCGTGACGAGCTGCGCATGCGCTACCTCGGCGATGCCCTCTTCCGCACCTGGAGCGCCACGCTCTGCCTGGTGGAGCAGCAGCTTGACGAACTCGGGGCGGAGGAGGTGTGGAGCGAGACGGAGACCATCCGCACGCACCTGGCCGACCTCAGCGCCAACCGCGACATCGAGGCTCAGTTTCTGCTACGCCGCCTCACGCAACGCCATTCGGCCTGGCGCTGGCCCCACGGGGGTGGGGTGGAGGAGCGTGGGGCGCAGCTTGGCCAGCGCACGGCCGTGGTCATTCTCTCCGTGCTGTTCACCCAGTTGGCCGATGCTGCACCCGATGCCGCTCCCGATGCATTGCGCAACCCTCACCACGCACTCTGCAGGGTGCTGGCCCGCGACCTGATGCACCCTGATCGCTGTCAGCTGACCATCCAGCTGCTAACAGCCTTCTCGCGCCGGCGCACCGACAATGAGGAGAGGCTCATCGTGCTGCCCGTGACCGATTACCTCGACCTTCGCGTCTCGGCCGACCTCCTCGACCAGGCTGCCCGGCACCAGGTGGAGCAGATGGTGGAGGACATCGTCTGCCTCACGCGCGGCCTGTTGCCCTGCCTCGCGGCAGGTGAGGAGGACTACCGCCAGATGTGGCACCAAATCTGTCTGATGCCCGGAGTGATGGAGCTCCTGCGGCAGAATCGGCCCCACAGCGCCAACAACACCTGGGGAAAGAACCTCACGCTCGTGGCCAACGTGCTGGGTATCATGAAGACTATATCCATCACGCAGGGTGGCAACCGGTTGCTGCTGACGGGCAGCTACGTGCACCTCAGCAACCTGCTGGGCATCAACGTACGCAGCTATCTGGCCTTCCACGCCGACTTCGGCTCCTCCAACTACTCCCTGACAAAGCAGCAACACGATCGTATCATACGAATTCTATCAGACTATGTCAAGCGGCTGAATGTCAACTGATAATCTGCTGATAGAAAAAATCCATCACTTATCATTCCTGCATTTTTATCCCTGAAAGCGCTGTCCTAACTTTGCACCCGTTAACAACGAGAGAAAGTATTCGGACAGCCGGCTGTCCCTATTCATTAATTTATCCAAATAGGAGGAACAAGAAATGATGAAGACGGGATATTCTGTTCAGATTCAGTACGAGGACATGGCAGCCCTCGTGAAACAGCTGCCACTGAACCTGCGCTGCAAAATGCGCATTGACGTGATGGAGCAGGCCGTGAACGAGCGGCTGATCACCATCCTGGACGACGGGCGTCTGCACTGGACAGGCGGCAGCAACACGCTGTTGGCCTACTTCTGCGGGCGCATGTTCTGCGGTGACCACGGCCAGTACAGCCGGCGCAAGCAGCAGGAGGTCTGGGTACAGGGGGCAGCACCCTTCCCACACGCCGAGCTGAGCCGCCTCTTCGGGGTCAAGGCCCTCAAGCAGACGCGCCACAGACGAAACAATATGCCACTACCCGCATGTTGGGAATTCGTTGATGCACTGTTTGATATGAGCGTAGATAGGATGAAATAACTAAACAGAAGGCAACGGGGAGTAAACAGGCGGTAAACAGGCGGTAAACAACCAGCTCATTTGCAATTTAGTTGAAGTATCGTTAATCGCCTGTAGGGGCGGACCTGTGTGTCCGC
>JBJEKS010000122.1:0-14127 GCA_051878755.1 Bacteroides sp.
CGATGATAGGGATATTCATACGAGATTGATGTATTTTGATCTAAAGAATGCATAAGTGATTTTATTTCTGATATTTGGCTTATTTCTTTGGATTATCCTTTTTTCTCTTTATCTTTGCGCCGAAACAGCTACTTTATTACTAACTTCAACATCATCTATATGACTACTGCAGTATTAAGTAATGGCCTTTCTTTTTTGATTCCATCTTCAGATGTTGAATTTTTCAAAGCTTTAGCTAAGAAAATGGGATGGACTGCTATCAATCAGGAGAAAAAGGATGCACTCAGTGGAACCTGGGTAGATTCCTTTGCCGGAAAATGGGTTGACTCTCGTTCAGCTGAGGAGATTATTAAAGACATCCATGATGCTCGTACATATAGTCAGGAGGTTTCATTATGAACAAGTACTTATTAGAACTCAGCCTGACGCATGGCTATCTGGGTCTTGAGGTATAGCTTATCCATAGTGTCCTAAATTTGGGGACAAATATAGCAATTTTTGTCCTAAAATAAAGGACATCCCTGTTTTTTTCTCACTTTGACCAAAATGACATTTGACATTTTGACCGCATGAGGGTTAGAAGAGGAAGGGGCGGATGATGTTTTGCTTTTTCTTCTCGGCAATTTCTTGCTTCATGCGCCGGATGGCTGTCTGGAAAAAGAAGTCGATGAGGTATTCGTCAGTACCCTCTGTGCGGATGAAGCGCAGGGCGTTAATGTACTCGCTCTTGCTCTCTTGGGTGATGATGACGATGGGATGACCCTTGAGATGGAGGATGTAATTGGAGAAGAGTCTTCCCAACCGGCCATTGCCGTCGCGGAAGGGGTGGAGGTATTCGTAGAAGCCGTGGAAACGGGCCGCTACGATCATGGGGTGTATCTTGTCTTCGTCCAGCGTCTGCTGCGTGGAGTGGAGCAGCTTGGGCACCCGGACGATCAACTGCTCGTGGTCGCCGAAAAGGGTGTCGCCCGCAGCCATATCTGTATCGGTGTATTCGCCTGCCACTGCTCCGGGGTGCTTATATGCAATGGTGTGGAGCATCAGGATGCGGTGGGTCTCTTTCAGCAGCTCCTCCGAGAGCGGTCGGTGGGCTTGAGCGAACAGGTATTCGTAGGCATTGAAGTGGTCGAGCATCTCAAAGGCCTCGTAGAGCGTCTTGCCCTGTGGAATCACGCCGAGTCCCTTCTCCTTCAGCTCGCGGGTATCGTTGACGGAGAATGAATTGCCCTCAATGGCGCAGCTGTGAGCGGAGAAGAGCACTTCGTTGTACTCTTGCCAATCGGCCGAAGCCATGCGCGCTGCCACGCGCTTGCTGTACTCCGTGCGTAACGTCTCGTATTCCTTGATTTGCTCTTCAAACATTCCTGTTGATGGTGTAAGTCTTCTGTTGTTTACCGTGCGAATATAGGGCGTTTCCCTCTAACCACCAAATTTTATTGCTCTTTTTCGCACATTTCTTTCTTTTGCGTGGTTCTTCTGCAATTTAGTTGATGTATTTTTAGTATATCATCGTCAGTAGGGGCGGACCTGTGTGTCCGCCCTGAAAACCGCAACGGAGCCTGATAAAGTGCATGGTTCTGGGCAGACACATAGGTCTGCCCCTACACTAAAAGTGGCAGGCTTTCAACTAAATTGAAGAAGAACTTTTTCGTTTCTCGACGTTTCTCTTTTCAGGCAGGCGCAGAACCGCTTATAATATAAGAAATCGGCCGCGGATGGTTGCATTGCGCTCATCCGCGACCGATTAAATAAGGTTCGTCGGTTTATGAAAGTTCTTTAATATAGGATTCTATATATGGTTTTAATTTCGGAATGTCATTCTCAATAGTATTCCATAATTGTTTGGGCCTAATTTTATAATAGCCATGTACCAATACATGCCTCATACCTTCAATTATATCCCAATCAACCTCAGGATGAGTTTCTCGGAAATCTTTAGTTAGCATATAAACAGCTTCTCCTATGATTTCTACGTGTTTCACAAACCCGTAAAAAACTATCGGGTCGTTTTCTACACTTTCAAAATCATATTTACTCTTGTTATTGAGTAGTACTTCAATAGAAGATAAAATATGCTCAAGTCTTCCTTTGTCTTTAATCTTTTCTCTCATAGATTAATTGTTTGTCTTGTTCGACACTTGTTTTGGCAAATGGCAAGAGGCAACCTTCCTCAACAATGTCAATCTTGCGATTGAGTTTCTTACTTAAAGAGGTTATGATTCCTGAAATGGCCATTAAAGACATAGCATTTGAATCATTATACTCAACAAGTATGTCAATGTCACTATCTGCCGTATCCTCACCTCTTGAGCAAGAACCGAACAACCAAGCCTTTTTTATAGGCTGTGTGGCAAAGAACTGCCTTATTGTGTTTAATGTGCTATTTTCCATAAATCGACTTCTTGTAGTTTAAATTAGATTCCGGCCAGTTCGATGACTTTGTCAACGGCTGCGGGCAGGCCTTCGGGGTTCTTGCCGCCGGCGGTGGCGAAGTGGGGCTGACCGCCGCCTCCACCCTGAATCAGCTTGGCGGCCTCCTTTACGAGGGCACCGGCCTTCAGGCCCGTGGCTACCAGGTTGTCGCTCAGCATGACGGTGAGCATCGGCTTGCCCTCAAACTCGGTACCGGCCACAAAGAAGAGGTTCTCCGTAATCTCGCCGCGCAGCTGGAAGGCGATGTTCTTCACTGTCTCAGCAGGCAGCGGGGCGCAGAACTTAATCAGCTTCACGCCGTTCACCTCCTTCACCTCCTTGAGCAGACGGGTCTTGAGCTGCTGCTCCTTCTCCTTGCGGAACTCCTCCACCTGCTTCTTCAGGCCATCGTTCTCGTCGATGTACTTGCGGATGGCTCCGTAGAGGTCGGGGGCGTTGTTGAAGAGGGCCTTCAGGTCGCGCAACGTGTCCTGGAAGGTGTCGAGCATCTGCTCTACGCGGGCTCCCGTGTAGGCCTCAATACGACGTACACCGGCAGCTACTGAGCTTTCGCTGACAATCTTCACCATGCCGATGTGGCCGGTGGCAGCTACGTGTGTACCGCCACAGAACTCGATGGAGTCGCCAAACTGAATGACGCGCACCTTGTCGCCATACTTCTCGCCGAAGAGGGCGATGGCTCCCAGCTCACGCGCCTCCTCAATGGGGATGTTGCGGTATTCGGTCAAGGGGATGTTGGCACGAATCTTGGCGTTGACGATGTGCTCTACGCGGCGAATCTCCTCGTCGGTCACCTTCTGGAAGTGGGAGAAGTCGAAACGCAGCGAGTCGGGCGTGACGAGCGAACCTTTCTGCTCCACGTGTTCGCCAAGCACTTCGCGCAGGGCGGCATCAAGCAGGTGGGTGCAGGAGTGGTTGGCGGCGCAGGCAGCGCGCTTATCGGTATCTACACAGGCCATCATCGGCGCTTCGGGATGCTCGGGAAGCTTCTTGGCGATATGGATGGGCAGGTTGTTCTCCTTCTTGGTGTCGAGAATCTCGATGGTCTCAAACTCGCTCACCAGCACGCCTGTGTCGCCCACCTGACCACCACTCTCGGCATAGAACGGGGTCTTGTCGAGCACAATCTGGTAGAGCGTCTGGTTCTTCTGCTTCACCTGACGGTAGCGCAGGATGGAGGTCTCGTATTCGGTATAGTCATAACCTACGAACTCGGTGGTGCCTTCCTGCAGGGTTACCCAGTCGCCTGTCTCCACGGCGGCGGCGTTGCGGGCACGCTGCTTCTGCTGCTGCATCTCGGCGTTGAAGGCTTCGATGTCGGCCGTCATGCCGCTCTCGCGCAGGATAAGCTCGGTGAGGTCGAGCGGGAAGCCGTAGGTGTCGTAGAGGGTGAAGGCATCCTTGCCGCTGATCTCCGTCTTGCCGGCAGCCTTGGCCTCGGCCATGGTCTTGTCAAGCAGCTTGATGCCGGTCTCCAGCGTGCGGAGGAAAGAGTCCTCCTCCTCCTTGATGACGCGGCTGATAAGCTCCTTCTGTGCGTTGAGCTCGGGGTAGGCACCGCCCATGTTTTCGATGAGCACGGGCAGCAGCTTGTAGAGGAAGGCCTGCTTCTGTCCCAGGAAGGTGTAGGCGTAGCGCACGGCACGACGCAGGATGCGGCGGATGACGTAGCCGGCCTTGGCGTTGCTGGGCAGCTGGCCATCGGTGATGGAGAAGGCGATGGTGCGGATGTGGTCGGCTACGACGCGCATGGCCACGTCCTTCTGCTCATCGGCACCGTAGCTGGTGCCCGACATCTCGGCGATGGCCCGAATCAGGGGCTGGAACACGTCGGTGTCGTAGTTGGATGTCTTGCCCTGCATGGTGCGCACGAGGCGCTCAAAGCCCATGCCCGTGTCGATAACCTTGGCGGGGAGGCCTTCGAGCGAGCCGTCGGCCTTGCGGTTGAACTGCATGAAGACGAGGTTCCAGATTTCGATGACCTGCGGGTGGTCCTTGTTCACCAGCTCGCGGCCAGGCACCTGGGCCTTCTCCTCCTCCGAACGGGAGTCGATATGGATTTCTGAGCAGGGGCCGCAGGGACCCGTATCGCCCATCTCCCAGAAGTTATCGTGTTTGTTGCCATTGATGATGTGGTCCTTGGGCAGGAACTGCTCCCAGTAGGAGGCGGCCTCGTCGTCGCGGCTCAGACCCTCCTCGGGGCTTCCCTCGAAGACGGTGGCGTAGAGGTCCTTGGGGTCAATCTTCAGGACATCCACCAGATATTCCCAGGCCCAAGAGATGGCTTCCTTCTTGAAGTAGTCGCCAAACGACCAGTTGCCGAGCATCTCGAACATGGTGTGGTGGTAGGTGTCGTGTCCCACCTCCTCCAGGTCGTTGTGCTTACCGCTCACGCGCAGGCACTTCTGCGAGTCGGCCACACGCTGCCACTTGGCGGGATGGTTGCCCAGGATGATGTCCTTGAACTGGTTCATGCCGGCATTGGTGAACATCAGCGTGGGGTCGTCCTTGATCACCATCGGTGCAGAGGGCACGATGTGGTGGCCCTTGCTCTCAAAGAAACTCTTGAACGAGTCTCTGATCTCATTTGCTGTCATATAGCTATTTCGTTTTTAAGTTCTTATTCATAAATCTTCTAAAAACGGTGCAAAGATAGCTTGTTTTCCGTATATTTGTGGCACAATTTCGTAATTATTTCGACAATGCGCAAAGTTTACTATATCTATAACCCTCAAACTCAGACCTACGACCGCATCTACCCCACGATGCGGCAGCGTATGGTGGGACTGATGCGCAAGCTCTTCGTGGGCATGGGATTCGGTGCGGGGAGCTTTATCCTGCTCTTCTGGATTTTCGGCACCCCCTCGGAGAAGGAGCTGCGCAAGGAGAACAGCAAGCTGAAGGCGCAGTACAACGTGCTCTCTCACCGCATGGATGAGGCGCTCGGGGTGCTGCAGGATATTCAGCAACGCGACGACAACCTCTACCGCGTGATGTTCCAAGCCGACCCTATCCCCTCGGCCATCCGCAAGGCTGGCTATGGCGGTACCAACCGCTACGAGCACCTGATGGACCTGGCCGATGCGGAGCTGGTCATCAACACCACGCAGAAGCTCGACATTCTCTCCAAGCAGCTCTATATCCAGAGCAATTCGTTCGATGAGTTGGTGGAGATGTGCAAGAGCCACGACGAGATGCTGAAGTGCATCCCGGCCATTCAGCCCATTGCCAACAAGGACCTGAAGCAGACGGCTTCGGGCTACGGAACGCGCATCGACCCTATCTATGGTACTACCCGGTTCCACTCGGGCATGGACTTCTCAGCCAACCCGGGTACGGATGTCTATGCTACGGGCAACGGCACCGTGGTGAAGATGGGCTGGGAGACGGGCTACGGCAACACCATCATCATCGACCACGGCTTCGGCTATCGCACCTGGTATGCGCACCTGCGTGACTTCCGAACGCGGCTGGGCAAGCGTGTGGTGCGCGGTGAGGTGATTGGCGGCGTGGGCAGTACGGGGAAGAGCACGGGGCCCCACCTCCACTACGAGGTGCACGTCAAGGGGCGCGTGGTGAACCCCGTCAACTACTACTTCATGGACCTGAGTGCCGAGGATTACGACCGCATGATACAGATAGCGGCCAACCAGGGCAAGATGCTTGATTAGTTTGGCCCCCTTTTGTAACTATGTTTTGCTGATAATTACTATGTTCTGCTGATAATATACACGTTATGCTGAAGAAAAATAAAGAGTTGAAGCTCTACTACTCCGTGAGCGAGGTGGCTGAGATGCTCGGGGTGAGCGAGTCGCTGCTCCGCTTCTGGGAGAAGGAGTTCCCACAGATTACGCCGAAGAAGGCGGGCCGCGGCATCCGCCAGTACCGCAAGGAGGATATCGACACGCTGAAGCTCATTTACCACCTGGTGAAGGAGCGGGGGATGACGCTGCAGGGCGCCCGTCAGCGGCTGGAGACCAACAACAAGAGCCAGACAGACAGTAACTTCGAGTTGCTGGAGCGCCTGCGGGCCATCCGCGAGGAGCTGGTGGGCATGCGCGACGCCCTCAATGCCTTCAGCTACGACCAGGTAGAGACCCTGAAGGAGCAGTTGCCGGAATGACGGTCAGTAGTTGAACCCAAAGGCCCAGAGGGGAATGACATTGCCGTGGCCTGTCTCGATATCGTCCTTCACCACGAAGCCTTCGCTAGCCTCGCTTATCTGTTTCTGTCCCTTCTTCTTTCCACCAACCTCAAATACTTTTCCGTCAATCTCGAAGTCTGAGATGCGGGAACTGAGTATCTCATTCCTGACGCGTAGCTGGTTCATGAAGAAGGTCTCTCTTACGTTGCCGATGTCGGCCCGTTGGGGTGCCAGGGCGTAAATCAGGTTGGTGTTGTCGAGGTACATCTTTTCTACTTTCCCCAATCCTCTGAGCCCCTCCGTCGTGTCGCGCAGTTGGGCAATCATGCCTGCTTTTTCCATGAAGGTCAGGTATTCAGGGATATCGTTGCGGCTGATGCCGGTCACTTCGGCCAGCTTCTGTATCACGGGTTTGAATGGGACGCTCCTGGCCACCACCATCAGTAGGCTTTTCAGTTTCCTGCCTGTCGAGGCGTTAGCCTTCAGGTACTGGGGGATGTCTGTTTCCATGGTTTGGGTAATAACTTGTAGCAACTCCATGTCGTATTCAGCATCGAGGGCAAAAGGGTAGTAACCGTTGCGCAGGTAGTCGTGGAAGAGGGGAAGTGGGTGCTCCACGCCGGGTATGCTGACCTGTTGGCCGATAATCTCGTCTAACCTGTAGGAGGGCGTTATGATGTGATGAAACAGGGCCAGGTATTCCCTGAACGACAATCCCTGCATGGCGTACATCGGCAGGCGGCGGCTCAGGTCGGCCATCCCTTTGAAGATGTCTAGGATGGAGGAACCGGAAACCACTAGCTGCAGTTCATCATAGCTGTCGTAGATTTGCTTCAGTTCGGTTGACCAACCGTCATACTTATGTATCTCATCGATGAACAGGTGCTTTCCGCCCATTTTGACGAAGCGGTCGGCCAGATCCACCAGGCGGTTCTCGCTGAAGTAGAGATGGTCAGCCGATACGTAGAGGGTATCTCTGGGGTCGAGATGCATCTTGATGTGCTGCAGCAGCATCGTGCTCTTTCCCACGCCCCTGGGGCCGACCAGGGCAAAAGCCCGCCCATCCCACTTGATTTCATCGTATTTGTATCTGATGAATGTCGTGGGGATTCGTTGCAATTTTCTGTTGAAAAACTCGTATAACCGTTCCATAACCGCTGATTTTTTTTGTGGATTACGCGGCAAATATAGTGATTTTGCACCAACAAAATGCAGTTTTTCTTGATTTCTGCACTTTTTTGGTGCAATTTTGGGCCTCGGTGGGGGTGCCCCTTTATATGGCGAGGATTAATCTTCTACGCGGACTACCTGCTTGATGTGCTGTATTTGCTTGAGGTTCTGGCAGATGGTGCGTACATCCTCTACATCGTGTACGTAGAGCTGGATGCGGCCCTCGAAGATGCCGTCGCTGCTCTCGATGGTGAGCTTGCGGATGTTGACGTTGAGCTGGCGCGAGATGACCTGCGTCACTTCGTTGAGGAGTCCCATGCAGTCGATGCCCTTCAGGTAGATGGTGACCAGGAAGGAGAGCTCCTTGTGCGTGTCCCACTCGGTTGCGATGATGCGGTTGCCGTAGCTGCTCTTCAGGCGCACGGCCACGGGGCACTGCCGCTTGTGGATGATGACGCGGTTGTTCTCGTCGAGGTAGCCCAATACGTCGTCACCCGGGATGGGGTGGCAGCAGTCGGCCATGATGTAACTCTTCGAGATGGTCTCTTCGGTCAGCTTCAGCACCTCCTTGGTGCTGATTGATTCCTTGCTCTCGGTGGGGGTAGTGGCTGGTGTGGCCTCGTCGCCTTTGTTCTCCTTCGAGCCGAACGAGAAGCTGAGCAACCGTTTCCAGCTCTTGCCTTGTTTCTCTTTCAGCAGGTTGCGGTCGGCTTCGCCCAGGGTGAGCTTCTTGCTTCCGATGAGTGTGAGCAGCTCCTCGCGGTTCTTGGCGTTGTGGAGCTTCACCAGCTTCTGGCAGAGTTCGTCGGAGGGGGTAAGTCCCGTCTCCTGGAGGAATTGGTTGAGCAGGGCCTCGCCCTCTTTCATCTGCAGCTTGGCCTCTTTGCGCAGGATGGAGGCTATCTTGCTGCGGGCGCGGGCGGTGGTGACGTAGGCCTCCCATTCGGGCTGTACGCGCTGTGCCCGCGAGGTGAGAATCTCCACCTGGTCGCCGCTTTCCAGCTTGTGGCTCAGGGGGACGAGCTTGTGGTTCACCTTAGCGCCGATGCAGTGGCTGCCCAGGTCGGTGTGGAGCGAGAAGGCAAAGTCGAGCGCCGTGGCGTTCTGGGGCATGGTCTTGAGGTCGCCCTTGGGGGTGAAGACGAAGATTTCCGAGGCGAAGAGGTTGAGCTTGATGGTGTCGAGGAAGTCGATGGCATCAGGCTGTGGGTCTTCCAGGATCTCCTTGATGGTGTGGAGCCACTTCTCCAGCTCGCCCTCGTCCTCGCTGCCGCCGCCCTCCTTGTATTTCCAGTGGGCGGCAAAGCCCTGCTCGGCCACGTCGTTCATCCGTTCGCTGCGTATCTGCACCTCAATCCACTGGCCACGGTTGCTCATCAGCGTGACATGCAGCGCCTGGTAGCCGTTGGCCTTGGGGTGGCTCACCCAGTCGCGCAGGCGGTCGGGGTGGGGCTTGTAGATTTTCGAGATGGCCACGTAGATGTCGAAGCAGTCGTTCAGCTCCTCCTCCGAGCTGTGGGGCTCGAAGATGATGCGCACGGCCAGGATGTCGTAGATTTCCTCGAAGGGGACGTGCTTGGTCTGCATCTTGTTCCAGATGGAATAGACCGACTTCACGCGGGCCAGGATGTGGTATTTCAGCCCCATGCGGTCGAGCTGTGTGCGGATGGGGGCGGTGAACTCGGTGAACACCTGGTCGCGCTCGGCAGCGGTGTCGGCCAGCTTGCTCTCTATCTCCTGGTACTCTTCGGGATGCTCGTACTTGAAGCTGAGGTTCTCCAGTTCCGTCTTGATTTTGTTGAGTCCCAGGCGGTGGGCCAGTGGGGCGTAGATATAGAGTGTCTCGCCGGCTATCTTGAACTGCTTGTTGGGGAGCATCGAGCCTAGGGTGCGCATGTTGTGCAGGCGGTCGGCTATCTTGATGAGGATGACGCGGATGTCGTTGCTCATGGTGAGCAGCAGCTTCTTGAAGTTCTCCGCCTGTGCCGAGGCGCGGTCGCCGAAGATGCCGCCCGAGATTTTGGTCAGCCCATCCACAATCTGTGCAATCTTGGGGCCGAAGAGGTTCTCGATGTCTTCGATGGTGTAGTCGGTATCCTCCACTACGTCGTGGAGCAGGGCGGCACAGATGGAGGTGGAGCCCAGGCCGATTTCGCAGCAGACGATGCGTGCCACGGCCAGGGGGTGCATGATATAGGGTTCGCCCGAGCGGCGCTTGATGCCACGGTGGGCCTGGTTGGCAAAGTTGAATGCTTTGGTGATGACCTCCACGCGCTTGCGGTGCTTGGTGGCGAGGTAGTCGTTGAGCAGCGCTTCGAAGGCCTGGTTGATCATCGCCTCCTCGGCCTGCTCCCTGCTCCTGATGTTGGGGTTATCGTCCATCTCGATGCGTTTTTTGGTATCTGTTTAACGGTAGATTTTCAGTCGCTTGCCGGCGGTGATGTTGTTGCCTTTCAGTCCGTTCCATTTCCTCAGGTTGGCCACGCTCACGCCGTATTTACGGGCTATGCTGCCCAGGTTCTCCCCGTTGCGTATCTTGTGGTAGGTCAGCTCGCCGCTGCCGGGGGTGCCTGTGCTGCGCGTGCTGCTTCCGCCGGCGGCTACGGTACGGCGGTTCTTGAAGAGCTCGGCGCTGCGGTGGTTGTAGATGGTGTCTTGCCGGTCGATGAAGGTGCTGATGGTGGTCACGGGCAGGCGGAGGGTCTGCAGGCCGCTCTCACCCGGGATGATTTGTCGCTTATACTGCGGGTTGAGGCTCTTGATTTCTTCCAGCGGGATGTTGCAGAGGTCGGCAATCTGCTGGAAGTGGAGGTTGCGGCTCACCTGCACGGTGTCGGTGGCCAGCGGGATGTTGGTCTCCATGGGGCAGATGTTGTGCTTGCAGTAGTAGGTCATCACGTAGTTGGCGGCGATGAAGGCGGGCACGTAGCCACGGGTCTCGCGGGGCAGGTAGTTGTAGATGGCCCAGTAGTCGCTCTTCCCTCCGGCGCGGCGGATGGCCTTGTTGATGTTGCCCGGTCCGCAGTTGTAGGCGGCGATGACCAGGTTCCAGTCCTGGTAGATGTCGTACATCTCCTTGAGGTAGCGTGCGGCGGCCCAGGTGGCCTTGATGGGGTCGCGCCGTTCATCGACGAGGCTGTTGCTCACCAGGCCATAGAGCTTGCCGGTATGCAGCATGAACTGCCAGAGCCCCACGGCTCCGGCGCGCGACACGGCCGAGGGGTTGAGGGCCGACTCGATGATGGGCAGGTACTTCAGCTCCAGGGGGAGGTTGTAGGCGTCGAGGGCCTCTTCAAAGATGGGCATGTAGAAGTTGCAGGCGCTCAGCATGAAGGCCACCTGGTTGCGCAGGCGGCCCGTGTAGAGGTCGATGAACTTGCGCACCACCTCGTTGTAGGGCATCTCCATCACGGTGGGCATACGCTGCAGGCGGTCGATATAGACCGAGTCGCTGAAGACGGGGTTGTCGGGCGAGGTGCTACACTCCTTGCCGAGGTCGATGAAGTTCTTGGCTTTCCAATCCACGAGGAGGCTGTCGAGCGGGTAGGTCATGCTCGTGGGCAGGTCGATGAACTCTTCGTGGGTGGTGCCGTTTTCCTGGATGGTCACCTCCACGCGCTCCTGGGCCGTGGCGCTGGCCAGGCCGAGGGTGAGGAGCAGGAGGGTGATATAGGGTTTTCTCATCATGGTTGTAATGGGGTTATGGGGTTAAAAGCGGAAGCTGCATTGCAGGCCTACCGACTTCTGCGTGGAGTAGCTGCTGCCGCTCTTCATGTCGATGAGTGCAGGCTCCACGCGCATACTCAGCTCAGGGGTGATGTCGAAGTTGGAGAGCTCCGCATCGACGTAGGCATCGACCACTGAGAGCAGATAGACGCCGATGAAGGCGAAGATGCTGAGGTCGCGGTAGCGTCGGTAGGTATCTTTGCGCTTGCGCAGGGTTTCGGTGAGTTGGCTCTTTGAGACGCGGTCCAGGTAGCCGGGTGGGAGCAGGTCGGTGATGTTCGACGAGTCCCAGCGGTTGTTGGCTGCGTCCTTGTAGGCGTTCATGTAGTCTTTGTACATCTTGTTGTTCCAGCTCAGCGCATAGGCGCAGCCGGCAAAGCCGCCGTAGAAGATGGGCAGCTTCCAGTACTTGCGGTTGTAGATTTGTCCGCCGCCGGGGAAGACCAAGGCCAGCCAGGTGGCTTTCGTGGGGTTGGGCACCCACTGCTTTCTGTTGAGCGCCCGGCTGAGGCTGTCGGTGGCCAATGGCTCGGCCTGAATGGGTTGTGGGGCGGTGAGCTCCAGCATCTTGCGCCGGTTCTCTGCTGCGAGCGAGTCGGCCAGGGTGAGGCTGTCTCTGCCCTCGGGCCTAAGCGCGCTGAGGCTGTCGGTGTGCAGGAGGTGTCCCTGTCGCTTGGAGGCGGCGCGTGACTGCTGCTGGGCGTAGAGAGCAACGCCGCCCACGGTTTGCAGCAGGCAGAGCAACAGCACGAGGCCGTAGCGCAGGGGGGTATATGTCGTTGTTCTCTTCATCTATCTTTTTAGCGAATCAAAAATGCTCATGATGCGTTCCAGCTCCTCCTCGTTGGCAAAGGGGATGCTGATTTTCCCCTTTCCCTGCTCCGAGCAGGTCAGCTGCACGCGGGTGTTGAAGAAGCCGGAGAGCTGCTGCTTCAGCATGTTGTACTCCTCGGGCAGTCGTTGCTGCCTGGGAGCAATCTTCTTGCCGCCGCTCACGATGCTCTCGCCTTGGCTGAGCGCCTTGACCAACTCCTCCACGCGGCGCACCGAGTAGCCCTGTGCCACAATCTCCTCGTAGAGCTTCACTTGCAGCTTGGGGTCGTCGAGGGTGAGCAGGGCACGGGCGTGGCCCATGTCTATCTGCTTGTTCTTCAGTCCCATCTGCACGGGCGCAGGCAGTTTGAGCAGGCGCAGGTAGTTGGCCACGGTGGTGCGTTTCTTGCCCACGCGCTCGCTGAGGCGCTCCTGCGTCAGGCCGTACTGGTCGAGCAGGTGTTGGTAGGTCAGTGCGATTTCCACGGAGTTGAGGTCTTCGCGCTGTATGTTTTCGATGAGTGCCATCTCCAGCACGTTCTCATCGTCGGCGGTGCGGATGTAGGAGGGCACACGCTCCAATCCAGCCATCTGCGAGGCGCGGAAGCGGCGTTCACCGGCGATGATCTGATACTCCTCGTCGTTGATTTTGCGCAGGGTGATGGGCTGGATGATGCCTATCTCGCGGATGGAGTCGGCCAGTTCCTGCAGTGCCACGGGGTCGAATTCGCGCCGTGGCTGGTTGGGGTTGACCTTGATTTTGGTCAGTTCAATCTCGCTGATGGACGAAGAGCCGCCGGTCTGCACCTCGTCCATGGAGAAGAGGGCATCAAGGCCCCGTCCTAAAGCATTTCTTTGTGCCATATATCGTGAATATTTACTCTTTATCAATAATCTCTTTCGCCAGGGCCAGATGGTTGCGGGCTCCGGTGGAGTCGGCATCGTAGAGGATGGTGGGCAGGCCGTAGCTGGGCGCTTCGCTGAGCTTGACGTTGCGCTGGATGACGGTCTTGAACACCAGTTCCTGGAAGTGGCGTTTCACCTCGTCGTAGATTTGGTTGGCCTGACGCAGGCGCGAGTCGAACATGGTGAGCAGGAAGCCCTCAATCTCGAGCTTGGGGTTGAGCTTCGACTTGATGATCTTGATGGTGTTCAGCAGTTTGCTGATGCCTTCGAGGGCGAAGTATTCGGCCTGCACGGGGATGATGACCGAGTCGGCTGCCGTGAGGGCGTTGACCGTGATCAGTCCCAGCGAGGGCGAGCAGTCTATCAGGATGTAGTCAAACTCCTCCTTGAGCGGGGCAAGCACTCCCTTCATGATTTTCTCGCGGTTCTTCAGGTTGAGCATCTCGATTTCCGCGCCCACCAGGTTGATGTGCGACGAGATGATTTTCAGCGTCTCAATCTCGGTGTCGTGGATGGCTTGCTTCACGTCGGCTCCGTTGATGAGGCATTCGTAGATGGTACATTCGGCCTGCTTGATGTCCACGCCAAGGCCCGAGGAGGCGTTGGCCTGTGGGTCCGCATCGACTACGAGCACGCGCTTCTCCAGCGTGGCCAGTGAGGCGGCAAGGTTGATGGTGGTGGTGGTCTTTCCCACGCCACCCTTCTGATTGGCTAATGCGATAATCTTTCCCATATAATCCATTTTAGTTTCCGGATGCGAAGTAAGCTATTCTTGCTGAGAGCAGCTATATAAATAGGTAAGAAGTTGCCAAAACGGTTGAAAACTTGCCTGTATTGTTAATAACTTCGTCCTGCGAAGGGCTGTTTTTGCTCTTTACAGGAGGGTCAGCGCGTAGAGGTAGAGGGCCGAGGCGGGGATGGCCATGAGGCTGCTG
>JBJEKS010000122.1:14227-17848 GCA_051878755.1 Bacteroides sp.
GAGGGTCAGCGCGTAGAGGTAGAGGGCCGAGGCGGGGATGGCCATGAGGCTGCTGTCAAAGCGGTCGAGCATCCCGCCGTGGCCGGGGAGGATGTTGCCCGAGTCCTTGATGCCCAGGTGGCGCTTGAGCAGCGATTCGGTCAGGTCGCCCCAGGTGCCGAACACCACCACTACCAGGGCCAGCCCCATCCACTGCAGGGTGGTGAGGAAGGGGAAGAAGTGGGCGATGAGGGCCGAGGCGGCGATGGAGAGCAGGCCGCCGCCGATGCTTCCCTCCCACGACTTCTTGGGCGAGATGCGCTCGAAGAGGCGACGTCGGCCGATGAGCGAGCCCACGCAGTAGGCCCCCGTGTCGCTCAGCCAGAGGAAGATGAAGATACTCAGCGGGAGCACGGGGTTGTAGGTCACCTCACCCGTCAGCCGGTTGGTGTGGAAGGCCAGTACGTTGAGCAGGGCGAAGGGCAGGGCCACGTAGAGCTGGCTCATCATGCTGTAGGCCCAGTTGGCCACGGGGTTGGGCTGCTTGAGGTAGAGCTCACGGATGATGAGGTAGAGCAGCAGGGTGGGGTAGGGCAGCAGGATGCAGGAGCCGGCGCTGTTGGTGCAGAAGCCCCAGAGGCCCAGCACGAGGAAGGCACCGCAGAGGCCGGTGAGCGTGGCGGGTACACGGGCCTCGCCGCTCCGGTTAATCAGTTGAGAGAACTCATTGACGCTCAGTGCGCAAATCAGCGTGAAGAGCAGGGCGAAGGTGTAAGGCCCAATCAGGATTGACCCGGCCAGCACCACCACAAACACAATGCCCGTCAAGGCACGCAGGATAAAATTGCTTTTCATGTTTTTTTAAGTTATAAAATGAATTTGACCAAAATGACATTTGACATTGACCAAATCCCTAATCATTAATCACTAATCCCTAATCCCTATTCATTGGTTCCTTCATCCGCATTTCCGGACTCAGCAGCTTCGGCGCTCTCCTTGAGGTTGGCGCTGATGATTTCGGCGGAGCGGGAGGTCCAGGGACGGGGACCGAAGATGGCTTCTACGTCTTCGGCGAAGATGACCTCCTTGTCGATGAGCAGCTGAGCCAGCTGGGCGTGCTGCTCCTTGTGCTCCAGCAGAATCTGCTTGGCGCGCTCATACTGCTCACCCACGATGCGCTTCACCTCGTCGTCAATCAGCTCGGCGGTCTTCTCGCTGTAGGGGCGCTGGAAGCTGTACTCGTCGTTGGTGTAGTAGCAGAGGTTGGGCAGGCGGTCGCTCATGCCCAGGTAGGCCACCATGCCGTAGGCCTGCTTGGTCACGCGCTCCAGGTCGTTCATCGCGCCGGTGGAGATGCGTCCCAGGAAGAGGTCTTCGGCTGCCCGTCCGCCCACGGTGGCGCACATCTCGTCGAGCATCTGCTCGCGGGTGGTGATCTGTCGCTCCTCGGGCAGGTACCAGGCAGCGCCCAGGGCACGTCCACGCGGTACGATGGTCACCTTGATGAGCGGGTTGGCGTACTGCAGCAGCCAGGAGATGCTGGCGTGGCCCGCCTCGTGTATGGCGATGGAGCGGCGCTCCTCCTCGGTAGTAATCTTCGTCTTCTTCTCCAGTCCGCCCACGATGCGATCTACGGCATCGAGGAAGTCCTGTTTGCCCACCATCTTCTTGCCGTGGCGGGCGGCGATGAGGGCAGCCTCGTTGCAGACGTTGGCGATGTCGGCACCCGAGAAGCCCGGTGTCTGGCGGGCCAGCAAATCCACATCCACCGTGTCGTCCAGCTTCAGCGGACGCAGGTGAACGCCAAACACCTCCTTACGCTCGTTCAGGTCGGGCAAATCGACGTGGATCTGTCGGTCGAAGCGTCCGGCGCGGAGCAGTGCCTTGTCGAGCACGTCCACGCGGTTGGTGGCGGCCAGGATGATGATGCCGCTGTTCGAGCCGAAGCCGTCCATCTCGGTGAGCAGCTGGTTGAGCGTGTTCTCGCGCTCGTCGTTGCCGCCCATGGCAGCCGCCTTGGCGCGGGCGCGTCCCACGGCATCAATCTCGTCGATGAAGACGATGCAGGGGGCCTTCTCCTTCGCCTGGCGGAAGAGGTCGCGTACGCGCGAGGCACCTACGCCCACAAACATCTCCACGAAGTCCGACCCAGCCAGGGAGAAGAAAGGTACGTTGGCCTCGCCGGCCACGGCCTTGGCCAGCAGCGTCTTACCCGTTCCCGGAGGGCCTACGAGCAGGGCACCCTTGGGAATCTTACCGCCCAGGTCGGTGTATTTCTGCGGCTCCTTGAGGAACTCCACAATCTCCTCCACCTCCTGCTTCGCCTCGGCCAGTCCGGCCACGTCCTTGAAGGTGATGCGCTGTCCCGTAGCCCCTTTCTCGAAGAGGCGTGCCTTCGACTTGCCCACGCTGAACACGCTGCCGCCGCCACCTGCACCGGTCCATTTGCGCGACAGGTAGATCCAGAAGCCGATGAGCAGGGCGAAGGGGAAGATTTGCCAGAAGATGGCTGAGAGCAGGTTGCCCCGCTTCTTGTAGGAGGTGGCTCCGTCGAAGTGGGCTGCCTCCGTCTCCTTTTCCAGGAAAGTGCCGAGGCTTTCGCGCGAGGGCGCTTCGGTCACCACGAAGGGTGCGCGTCCCACGTTGTTTGAGTCGTTCTTGAACACCTGCGCCACGTAGCGCGGCTTGATGTAGGCCTCCACGCTGTTGTCGTCGTAGCCTACCACCTTCTCCACGTAGCCGTTTCTGACGTACTGCTGGAACTCGTTGTAGCTCACCTCGCGCGAGGAGGTGCTGGTGTCGTTGGTAAAGTAGAGCCCGAGCAGCATCACGGCAATAACCATGTAGAGCCAGTTGAGGTTGAACTTGGGCATATTTGTTTTGGGTACTTTGGGTATCTTGTTCTCTTCCATGTTGTTGTGAATCTTCAGTTTTCAGTTAGTCTAAGTCTTCGATTTCCGTCAGTTTAGCATCGGCCCAGAGGTGCTCCAGGTCGTAGTGCTGGCGTGCTTCGGGCAGGAAGACGTGCACCAGCACCTCGCCGTAGTCCATGGCCACCCAGTTGGCGTTGCGCAGTCCATCGACCGCGAAGGGTTTGGCGTGCGCACCCACGCGGGCCTTCTCGTGAATCGACTCCACGAGTGCAGTGACCTGGCTGGGCGAGTTGCCCTGGCAGATGATGAAGTAATTGCAGATGGTGTCGTCAATCTCCGTGAGGTCAGCCACCACGATGCCCTTACCTTTTTTATCTTGAATACCTTCAATAATCTGTTCAATCAATTTTTCTGTTTCGTACATTATTATTTGAGTTTTTGAGTTTTTAGTTTTTAGTTTATGGGTTATATCCACAACTTATCATTAGCTTGCAAAGATACGGCGAATTATTGGTTCTGACGCATAAATGGGCAAAACTCTTTGATTCTTAGTTTTTTTTAAGAGGCTTTGGTGGGGTGGTGTGAGGGGAAATGATTTTTTTTTGAAAAAAAGTGGCGAAAAAGTTTGGAGGTTTCAAAAAAGTCCGTACCTTTGCAACCGCAAAACGGAAATAAATCCTTTTGCTGAAGGACATTGGAGTATGGTGTAATGGTAACACTACAGATTCTGGTCCTGTCATTCCAGGTTCGAATCCTGGTACTCCAACGC
>JBJEKS010000123.1:0-3107 GCA_051878755.1 Bacteroides sp.
ACTACCCGTCTGGAAAGCAGTCAGCGCAGCCTGATCATAAAGCGGATCTAAGCCATCGTTTTCGCGAGCGATATTAGCATAGAGGGCACGCTGGTAGGAACCCATCTTCTCAGGCCAGATACTGGGCTGAGCAAAGCTCATGTTGAAGTCGTATTCTACGCTTGCCTTTCCTTCTTTACCTTTCTTGGTCTGAACCTGGATGATACCATTGGTTGCTCGAGAACCATAGACTGCCGTTGCAGAGGCATCCTTCAGGATGGACATGGCTTCAATGTCATCCGGCGAAAGATTGGCGAAGTCATCTGATGAACGGATTACACCGTCGATAACGTAAATGGGGTCACCGCCACCGCGGATACTTACGCTTGGTCTTGAATTAATACCCCCCCACTTGCCTGGACGATCAAGCCAGGAGAACGGCCGGCCAGGCCCTGAGTAATGTTGGTTACAGGCATGTTAGAAATCTGTTCTGCCTTTACAGTAGATACAGAGGCAATCAGGTCACGCTTACTGGTGCTTGTATAACCTACTACCACCACTTCATCGAGCGCTTCGCTGTCTTCCTTCATGACGATGTTCATGGGGGCAGCGGTAGCTTTTACCACGATTTTCTTGTAGCCGATGTAGGAGATTTCGAGCATATCGCCCGGCTTGGCATCGAGCTCGAAGTTACCATCAATGTCGGTCACGGTACCGTTGGTGGTACCCTGCACCAATACCGATGCTCCGATGACGCTCAATCCTGTCTCATCAACCACGGTTCCTTTGATTTTGCCGCTCTGCTGTACTGTTTCTACCGACATGGCATCGCCGGCTGCGGCAAAAGCAACTTGTGGAGATGCGCACAATAGCAAGGAGCAAAGGCCCACTCCTGCCATGCTTTTGTAAGTCAGTCCAATAGCATTTGCCGACTTACAGGATAATTCATACCTTTTTAACATAGTATTTAGAAAAAAATTAAAAAAATGTGTGTTGTGCTTACACCAGTGTCTCACTGGGTAAGGTCGTTTCTCTCGATTAATTCGTTGTATTGATTCTCATAGGCTGTTATTTTTAAGTATTTTGATGGTATAAGATTTACGCTATTAATTTTCTATTAAAAGCGTTGCAAAATTCTACAATTACTATTAGAAATGCAACTTTAAACTGAATTTTTAAATAATATTAAGTCAAATATACCTCTTTTAAGGATGCAAATATACGAAAAATGCACTACGAGAGTGCATTTTTTTAAAGAAATTGCACTCACATAGTGCATTTCTAAGACCCAACTAATCCTATTACTCTAGAAAAACACACTCAGAAGGAAACAGCCAACAGCGATTTACCGATATCATGTATCGTGTCCAGAATAAGTTTCCTCCTCTCAGGAGAAGGGAGTTTCTTCCCAGTAATGTAACTAGCCAACAGGCTCTGTTGTATTCCCATGCGACGAGCAACAGCAGAAATGTTCAGTTCTGGATTAGACAAGAAAGCATCTTGAATCCCTTGTGCCGGGGCTTTAGTATCATCATAATAAAAGCTCTCGTAACTCATGTCTTCGTCAAGTTCATCCCATCTAATGCCGAATGGCTCCAATTCATACTGTTCACGTTGAGAATCTGTAGCCAGCAGCAAACGAGGATAAAACTTTAAAGACTGAAACAGCGTCTCCCCCTTATCATTGGTTACATAAATTCTACCATCCTCAAACCATAGTTTCTTAATTTTCATATCAGCCTCCTTTCTTGTATCTTAATCCATAGCAATTAAAATTCGCCATGTAGTTTTTTCCATTCCTCCTGAATAAGCTCCAAATTCTCCTCCAAGATTGCCATTGCTAAGCTAATATCCTTGGGCTTCAAACCCTTGTTTTCAATCAACTTAACTTCATCCTTGATTTCAAACTTGGCCTGTCCATCTTGACTTGACACATGACAATGTGGCGGCAGATGCTCAGCAGTATAGATTCTGAATTTCAATCCGAATAATATTAAAACGGTTGGCATAATATATTTGTTGTTAGTTTCGTTTGCAAAGATAAGATATAATTCTATAACCTGCAAAAATCTAACCAAATAAATTAGTGACTGAATGCAGAAAAGGCTGCACCCGATGTGGGCACAGCCTTTTCTTAGGAGTTATGACTTATTGAAACCTTTAATGCTTATTGAGCCACAATCCAGCGGGGGTCACCGGCGGTAACGTCCTCGTTGCCTACCGTGAAGTCACCGTTGACGGCATCCTTGAACTTCGGGTCAGCTACCGTAGCCTTGTCATCCACCCAAAGGGCGTTGGCATTGGCACCGGCTGTGGTCAGACCATCAGCCTGGAAGTAAACGTTCTTACCGAAGGTGGGCACAGACGTGTTCTTCTGGTTAGAGAAGTTACCTACCGTAGAGGTCACGATATTGTTGGTGAAGGTATTGGTATTGCCCTTGAAGCGCACGTACAAGATACGACGGCTGGCATCGTTGCTTACGCCCACCAATGTGTTGTTGCTGATAGTAATCACGGGAGCAACACCGGCGAATGCACTTGACTTATCATCCATACGGACAAAGTCGCGAGCTAGACAGCTGTTCCATACCGTGCTGTTGGTCAGCGTGAAGCTGTTGTAAGCACCTGCACGGCAGTCGAACATATCACCTCCTTCGCACTCAATGTCGTGGATGAGCGAGTTGTTGATGGTGATGTGGTCAAGCTGAGCAGCCACGTTGATGTAGAAGAAGCCTTTTCCATAGTGATGGATTTCGCAGTCATCTATCTCAATACCGGTATAAGTTCCAGCATCCTTGTAATCGAAGGCCTGGCTACCATCTGTACCTGTACCATCGAGAACCACCTGTTTCAGGCTGATGAGGCTTGCACCTTCCATAATCTGGAAGGAGCCATTGATAACAGGGCGGTCATTAGGACGTACAGCCTTGATGCTGATGCTCTTGCTCAGGGCCAACTTACCTACCTTACCATTCTCATCAAGCGGCATGTTATAGGTACCGGGGAAGAGGGCAAATATCGTACCATCTTCTGCCTCAGTGAAGAGGGTAGTCCAGTCATCTTCGGGATATACGCCGATGGCATCACCCAGGTCAATCAGCGTCTCAAACGTTACGGAACCGCGGCTC
>JBJEKS010000124.1:0-3100 GCA_051878755.1 Bacteroides sp.
ATTGATAAGAAAAAAAGACAACGTAACTTCATGGCAGTGGGACTTTTGCTGCTGTTCTCCATCTGGATTATTCACCGCAATAACCGGCCGGTGCCCTTTCAGACAGACAACGGGCTGATATTCGGCACTATCTATCAAGTGAGCTACCAATACCCCACGTCGCTCAAAGGCGAGATTGAGGAGGCGCTCCACACGTTCGACAACTCCCTCTCGCCCTTCAACGAGCACTCCATCATTACGGCCATCAACCGCAATGAGTCCATGCAGACGGACTCGCTCTTCCGCGCCGTGTTCCGCCGCAGCCTGGAGATTTCTGCAGAGACCAATGGGGCGTTTGACATTACCGTAGCCCCGCTCATCAACGCCTGGGGCTTTGGCTTCAAGAAGGGTATCTTCCCCGACTCGGCCCAGGTGGACAGCCTGCGTGAGCTGATAGGCTACACCCGCGTCCAGCTGGATGCTGACGGCTGCGTGAAGAAGGAGGACCCGAGGCTGATGCTCAACTGCAGCGCCGTGGCCAAAGGGTACGCCGTGGACGTAGTGGCCCGCTTGCTGCAAGACAAAGGGATAGACAACCTGATGGTGGACATCGGCGGTGAGGTGGTCGTGAAGGGACGCAACCCGCAGCAACGCCCCTGGCGCATCGGCATCAACAAGCCCGTGGATGACTCGCTGGCCACTAACCAGGAGCTGCAGGCCATCGTAGAGCTCAACGAAGGGGCCATAGCCACGAGCGGCAACTACCGCAACTACTACCACCGCAACGGCAAGAAGTATGCCCACACCATCGACCCACGCACCGGCTACCCCGTGCAACACGCCATCCTCTCCTCCACCGTCCTGGCACCCGACTGCATGAGTGCGGATGCCTACGCCACAGCCTTCATGGTGATGGGCCTGGAGGAGGCCGAAGCCTTTGTGGAGTCCCACCCCGAGCTGGCCGCCTACTTCATCTACAGCCAGCCCGATGGCTCGTACGGCACCTTCACCTCACAACGGATGAAGCAACTAATGGATAGCAGTTTTTAGCTACAAGCTACGAGCAACAAGCTACAAGTAATAGTAGGGGTAAAGGCGTAGGACAGGAACCTAATCCCTTATCCCTAATCCCTCATCCCTAATAATCATCCCTAATCATTAATCACTAATCACTAAAAAAAATGAAAGGTTTCTACACCATCCTCCTGCTGATTGTCTCCAACATCTTCATGACATTTGCCTGGTATGGCCACCTGAAGCTGCAGGAGATGAAGATTTCTACCCATTGGCCACTCTATGCGGTCATCCTCTTTTCGTGGGCAATCGCCCTGTTCGAGTACTCGTGTCAGGTGCCAGCCAACCGCATCGGTTTTCAGGAGAACGGCGGTCCCTTCTCGCTGATGCAGCTCAAAATCATCCAGGAGGTCATCACGCTGATTATCTTCACCGTCTTCACCACCGTGCTCTTCAAGGGCGAGCAGCTCCACTGGAATTACCTGGCCGCCTTTGTCTGCCTGATTCTGGCGGTCTATTTCGTCTTCATGAAGTAATCTCGTGCTCCTCTTCAGGGAGCAGGTCGCGCTGCACATTGGTCATGCTGCTCCAGAGGCTGTAGCGCGCCTCGGGGTTCATAGCCTCCAGCTGGCGGAACACCTCCTTCATGGCCGAACGGTGGGAATCGTGCTCGTAGGGGCAGTTCTTTATCTGTTGGTGATACTGGTGCAGAGCGGCCAGCTGCTGCAGGTCGGCCTCGTGAACCAGGCAGAGCGGACGGATGATAGTCATGTCAAACTTCTTCATGACCAACTTAGGAGGCATGGTGCTGAAGGCACCCTGGAAGGTGATGTTCATGAGCAGCGTCTGCAGGATGTCGTCCATGTGGTGACCAAGAGCTATCTTGTTGCACCCCTGCGCCTTGGCTATGGTAAAAAGCGCCTTGCGGCGATTCCAGGAGCAGAGGAAACAGGGCGACTTGCGGCTGTCGGTCGAAGCATCAAACCCCGTATGCTCCACCACCAAGGGCACCCCTCGCTCCTCGGCAAACTGCCGGAGATACTCCGTGTCACTTTGGTAAGGGATGTTCTCCATTACGACATGTGCCGCCACCACACGGAAGGCCGGCTTATGAATGCGCGCCCGGCGTGCCAGCAGCTCCAGCAGGGCCAAGGAATCCTTCCCTCCCGAAAGGCCGATGAGGATGGCATCACCCTCTTCAATCAGCCCATACTGCACCACACCTTTGGCCATCCGGCGCTCAATACGCCGCATCAACACCGCTTCTGCATCATTTTTCTTCATAGAATTCCTCCGTTATTTCTTCCGTTAATCCGGTTCTTCTTCAATTTTGTTGAAAGCCTGCCACTTTTACTGTAGGGGCAGACCTATGTGTCTGCCCAGAACCATGCACGTTATCATGCTCCGTTGCGATTTTCAGGGCGGACACGCAGGTCCGCCCCTACATGCGATGACATACTAAACGGTACTTCAACAAATTTGCAGAAGAACCTGATTGATGAACAGTGTATGAAGGAAGTGGTTTGCTTACTTCACGATGATGGGTTTGTACTTGGGTACCAGGGTCTTCATGACAATCCAGCCAATGAGGTAAGCCACGGCGCAGATGCAGAAGATGATAAAATAACCCGCAGGCTTACCCTGGAAGCCCATGAAGACCATCTGGCTCTCGTCGGCATAGGTGAAGAGCATACCCGAACCCTGGTTGATGAGGAACGAACCGATTGCTCCGGCCATACCGCCAAAGCCGATGATGGTGGCCACGGCACTCTTGGGGAACATGTCGCCCACTACCGAGTAGATATTGGCCGACCACGATTGGTGAGCAGCACCGGCAATACCGATGATGATGATGGGGTACCAGTAGGAGTAGGCACCCAACGGCTGTGCGAAGAGGGCCAGCAGCGGGAAGAGGGCGAAGATGAACATGGCGCGCATACGGGCGGCGTAGGGGTTCATGCCGGTCTTGTTGATGATGATGGTGGGAAGCTTACCGCCGTAGATGGAGAGCATCGTGATGGCGTAGAGCACGAAAATCAGTAACTGAGCTGTGCTGCTGTCTGACTTGAAACCATAGACATCCGAGATGTAAGCCGGCGTCCAGTAG
>JBJEKS010000125.1:0-2150 GCA_051878755.1 Bacteroides sp.
GACCTGGTCTCCCTCCCCATCTTCAACCTCAGCATTCCCCACGGCCAGAAGCCGCAACAAGCAGGATATGCCTACATCGTCATGCCCGGCATCGCCTCTCCCGCCTCGCTGAAGAGCTACGACCCTGCTATCATCGAAATCCTGAGCAACACCCCCGAACTGCAAGCCGTACACCACAAGCAGCTCGACATGCTGCAAGCCGTTTTCTATGCCCCAGGTGAAATCACCGTCGGTAGCGTCACCTTGAAGGCCGACCGTCCTTGCGTCATGCTGGCCAAGAAACTCTCATCCGAACATCCCGAAGTCATCTCGAAGGGTCCAGGGGAGGAATAAGCTACGTTTCGCATGTCTCCGACATGCTGTTAGTTGACGAGTTGACAAGTTGACGAGTTAACAAGTTGACGAGTTAACAAGTTGACAAGATTTAGAAAAAGCCGAAGGGGCACGTCAGTCTCCTTCGGCTAATTTTTTTGTTTTGTGGTTTTGAGAGAAATTATGTTTATCTCATTAGACGCACTCAGGGTACAGAAAGTTGCAACGAGGGGCAATTATTTTTTCCCGGAGATATAGACACCAAAGAGCACGAAGGCGGCACCTATCAACGACATCCAGGTGAAGCGCTCGTCGAGGAAGAGCAGGGAGGCGATGGTGGTGAAGAGGGGATTCAGGTAGAGGTAATTGGAAGAGGAGAGGGTGCCTAGGTTCTTCAACACCATATTCCATACGACAAAGCAGATGAGCGAAGCAAGCAGACCCAGGAAAAGCAAGTTGCCCAAGACGGCCGGCACGAGCAACTCCTCCAAGGGGAAATGCCAAGGCTGAACAAGAAAGACGGGCAAGATGGTGACCAGCCCATAAAAGAAAATTTTCCTCGTGATGAAGATGGTGCTGTAACGCCCCTTCAGCTTCAGGATAATCAAACTGTAGAAGGCCCACATCAACGAGGCGGCCAGCGAGAGCAGGTCGCCCACAGGGGAGAGCTTGAGCACGAAGTTGCCGTTGAACACCAAAAAGCCCACGCCAAGCAGGGCCACAAGCGAACCGGTGAGCAGCCATCTCCCACCCTTCTCCTGGGGAAAGAAGAGGCGCGTGAGCAGGGTGGTAAGGAGTGGCGTGGAGCAGACGATGAAGGCCACGTTGGTGGTCTGCGTAATGCCGAGAGCGGTATTCTCCGTCAGGAAGTAGAGACTTCCCCCCGTAAGACCTCCTAGAAGAAGCCACCCTTCGTCCTGCCAGTTGTCGGCCTTCAGCTTGTGAGGTGAGATGAACCAGATGCCCACATAAGCCATCAGAAAACGGAGCAGAAAAATCTCCTGTGGGGTCAATCCACTACCTATCAATACCTTGGTAGAAATAAACGTAGTACCCCAAATAGCCACGGTAAGAATGGCAATCAGGTGCCATTTGGCCTGCAATAATTTCTCTTTCATGCGTGATTCTTTGTTTTGCGATGCAAAAGTAGAGAAAATATTGTAGAGAAAGAAAAATAAAATGTACCTTTGCACCGATTATTCACCAATAAAGGTGATTTATCAACCGGAATACAACAGTTATAAACAACCTATCAACGATAAGAGTATGGAATATAATTTCAGGGAGATTGAAAAGAAGTGGCAACAACGATGGGTGGAACGCAAGACCTATCAGGTGACCGAAGATGAGACGAAGCAGAAGTTCTATGTGCTCAACATGTTCCCCTACCCGAGTGGTGCGGGCCTGCATGTGGGTCACCCTCTAGGTTACATTGCCTCGGATATCTACGCACGCTACAAGCGCCTGCAAGGCTTCAACGTGCTCAACCCCATGGGCTATGATGCCTACGGACTGCCTGCTGAGCAGTATGCCATCCAGACAGGTCAACACCCTGCAATTACTACTGTCAACAATATCAACCGCTACCGCGAACAGCTGGACAAGATTGGCTTCTCGTTCGACTGGAGCCGCGAGGTGCGCACCTGCGACCCGGGTTACTACCACTGGACGCAATGGGCCTTCCAGCAGATGTTCGGCAGCTTCTATTGCAACGCCTGCCAGAAGGCACAACCCATCGAGAAGCTGATTGCCCACTTCGAGGCTCAGGGTACCGAAGGGCTGGACGTAGCTTGCAGCGAAGAGCTGAAGTTTACCGCCGAGGAGTGGAAGGCCATGAG
>JBJEKS010000125.1:2250-17538 GCA_051878755.1 Bacteroides sp.
ACGTAGCTTGCAGCGAAGAGCTGAAGTTTACCGCCGAGGAGTGGAAGGCCATGAGCGAGAAGGAGCAGCAGACGGTGCTGATGAACTACCGCATCGCCTACCTGGGTGAGACCATGGTAAACTGGTGTCCGCAACTGGGTACCGTTTTGGCCAACGACGAGGTGGTGGATGGCGTGAGCGAACGTGGCGGTTACCCCGTAGTGCAGAAGAAGATGCGCCAATGGTGCCTGCGCGTTTCAGCCTATGCTCAGCGTCTGCTTGATGGATTGGAAACCATCGACTGGACTGACTCGCTGAAGGAGACGCAACGCAACTGGATTGGCCGCTCAGAGGGTACGGAGGTGCAATTCAAGGTGAAGGACAGCGACCTGGAGTTCACCATCTTCACCACCCGTGCCGACACGATGTTCGGCGTGACCTTCATGGTGCTGGCTCCGGAGAGTGAACTGGTGGCTCAAGTGACTACAGCCGACCAGAAAGAGGCTGTGGAGGCCTACCTGGAGCGCACCAAGAAGCGTACCGAGCGTGAGCGCATCAGCGACCGCAGCGTAAGTGGCGTATTCAGCGGTAGCTATGCCATCAACCCCTTCACGGGCGATGAGGTGCCCATCTGGATCAGCGACTATGTACTGGCCGGCTACGGTACAGGTGCCATCATGGCTGTGCCTGCACACGACAGCCGCGACTACGCCTTTGCACGCCACTTCAACCTGCCCATCGTACCCCTGGTGGAGGGCTGCGACGTGAGCGAGGAGAGCTTCGATGCCAAGGAGGGTATCGTATGCAACTCACCCAAGGCAGGTGTTACCCCCTACTGCAGTCTCAGTCTCAACGGTCTCACCATCAAGGAGGCCATTGCCGCCACAAAAAAGTACGTCAAGGAGCACAACCTGGGTCGCGTCAAGGTGAACTACCGCCTGCGTGATGCCATCTTCAGCCGCCAACGCTACTGGGGCGAACCCTTCCCCGTATATTATAAAGAGGGTATGCCCTACATGATACCTGCCGAATGTCTGCCGCTCGAACTGCCTGAAGTGGCCAAATTCCTGCCTACAGAGACGGGCGAACCCCCGTTGGGTCACGCCACCAAGTGGGCTTGGGATACGGCTAACAACTGCGTAACCGAGAACAGCCGCATCGACAACGTGACTATCTTCCCCTTGGAACTCAATACGATGCCTGGCTTTGCCGGCTCCAGCGCCTACTACCTGCGCTACATGGATCCCCACAACGACCAAGCCCTCGTTTCGGAGAAGAACGACCGCTACTGGCAACACGTGGACCTCTACGTAGGAGGTACGGAACACGCTACAGGTCACTTGATTTACTCCCGCTTCTGGAACAAGTTCCTCCACGACCTGGGTTACTCCGTGGCCGAAGAGCCCTTCCAGAAACTGGTCAACCAGGGTATGATTCAGGGTCGAAGCAACTTTGTCTATCGTATCAAAGATACCAATACCTTCGTCTCACTGGGACTGAAGAATCAATACGACACTACCCCACTCCACGTGGATGTGAACATCGTATCCAACGACGTACTCGACATCGAGGCTTTCAAGGCCTGGCGCCCGGAATACAACAACGCCGAGTTTATCCTCGAAGAAGGAAAGTACATCTGCGGATGGGCCGTGGAGAAGATGTCGAAGTCGATGTTCAATGTGGTCAATCCCGACATGATTGTGGAGAAGTATGGTGCCGACACCCTGCGCATGTACGAGATGTTCCTTGGCCCCGTGGAGCAGTCGAAGCCCTGGGACACCAACGGTATCGATGGCGTACACCGCTTCCTGAAGAAATTCTGGAGCCTCTTCTACGACCGCAACGGCAACTGCCTCGTGAGCGAAGAAACTGCCACACGAGATGAACTTAAAGCTGTTCATAAGTTGGTGAAAAAGGTGACAGGCGATATCGAGACCTTCTCGTACAACACCTCCATCAGCGCCTTCATGATTTGCGTGAACGAACTTGCAGCGATGAAGTGCAGCAAACGCGAAGTACTTGACATGCTGGTGATTGCCCTCACTCCCTTCGCTCCTCATGTCTGCGAAGAGCTGTGGGAACAGTTGGGTCACGAAGGCTCGGTATGCGATGCCGAATGGCCTAAGTACAACGAAGAGTACCTGGTGGAAAACACGGTGAATTACACCATCTCCTTCAACGGCAAGGCCCGCTTCAACCAAGCTTTTGCCGCTGATGCCGACAACGCCACCATCGAGCAAGCCGTCCTGGCTGACGAACGCTCGCAGAAGTGGATTGAAGGCAAGCAGGTAGCCAAGGTTATCATCGTGCCGAAGAAGATTGTGAATATCGTCGTGAAAGGTTAATAACTATGCAAATCAGCAAACCCAGTAAAGCAGCCGTGATGCAGGAGCTCAAAGACTATGTGTTCATCACCATAGGTCTTATGAGCTACTCGCTGGGATGGGCCGCATTCCTCATCCCCTATCAGATTACTACCGGTGGTACCACCGGTATCGGAGCCATCATCTATTATGCTACAGGGTTCCCTATCCAATGGTCGTTCTTTATCATCAACGCCATTCTGATGACCTTTGCCATCAAGATTCTGGGACCTAAGTTCAGCATCAAGACCACCTACGCCATCTTCGGACTGACCTTCCTGCTGTGGCTCTTCCAGTTGATAGTCAACGGTCCCGATGGCATACCACCCAAGATTCTGGGTGAAGGTCAAGACTTCATGGCCTGCCTGATTGGGGCTTCGCTGTGTGGTTTAGGCCTGGGTATCGTCTTCAACTGCAACGGCAGCACCGGTGGTACAGATATCATTGCAGCCATTATCAACAAGTACAAGGACGTGACCCTGGGCAGTATGGTGATGGCCTCGGATGCAGCTATCATCTCCTCCTGCTACTTCGTCTTCGGCGACTGGCGACGGGTGATTTTTGGCTTTGTCACGCTGTTTGTGATTGGCATCGTGCTGGATTATGTAGTGAACAACGCCCGTCAGTCGGTGCAATTCTTCATCTTCTCGAAAGAGTATGAACGTATAGCCGACCGCATCACAAAGGAGACTCACCGAGGCGTGACCGTGCTTGATGGCATCGGATGGTACAGCAAGAACCACGTGAAGGTGCTCGTCGTACTGGCCTACAAGCGCCAGTCGGTTCAGATTTTCCGTCTGGTGAAGGATATTGACCCCAACGCATTCATCTCACAGAGCAACGTCATCGGCGTATTTGGAGAAGGATTTGCCAAGCTCAAAGTGAAATAACCGGATATAAACTACAGAAAGCAAACCACATTTATGAAGCATTTCGTATTTGCCACCAACAACAAACATAAGTTAGAGGAGGTCAGAAAGATTATTGGAGAACGCATAGAGCTGCTGAGCCTGAAGGATATCCATTGCAACGAAGAGATACCCGAGACAGCCGATACCCTGGAAGGTAACGCCCTGATGAAAGCACGCTATGTGTATGAGCACTATCATACCAACTGCTTTGCTGACGATACGGGCCTGGAGGTAGAGGCCTTGGGTGGGGCTCCGGGAGTCTATTCCGCCCGCTATGCCGAAGGGGCTGGCCACGACTCAGAGGCCAACATGCGCAAACTGCTCAAGAACCTGGAGGGTATAGAGAACAGAAGGGCACAGTTCCGCACGGTGTTTGCCGTGATTATCGACGGCAAGGAGCATCTCTTTGAAGGGATTGTGAAAGGAGAAATCATCACCACCAGACGAGGTACGTCAGGATTCGGTTACGATCCCATCTTTAAGCCCGAAGGCTATACCAAAACTTTTGCAGAGATGGGCGATGAACTGAAGAATAAAATCAGTCACCGCGCCATCGCTACACAAAAGCTTTGCAAGTATATTAATAGTTAATTAGCTACAAGCTACGAGTTACAAGCTACTAGCTACTAGCTACAAGTAATTAGAGGCCTAGTTTGGCTGAGATTTCCAGCATACGCTGGATGGGTCGTACGGCCTTCTCTGCTACGGCTGGATCGACGGTAATCTCGGGGGTCTCGTTCTTCAGGCAGTCGTAGAGCTTCTGCAGGGTGTTGAGACGCATGAAGTTACACTCGTTGCAACCGCAGGTGCTGTCGTTGGGAGGAGCAGGAATGAAGGTGGTATCGGGACACTTCTTCTGCATCTCGTGCAGGATGCCGCTCTCTGTAGCTACGATATAGCTCTTCTCAGGATGTGCCACCGCATACTTCAACAAGGCAGCCGTAGAACCTACAACATCGGCTAGCTTCAGTACCACACTCTTGCACTCGGGATGAGCCAGCACCACCGCATCGGGATGCTGCTGCTTCAGCTCCAGAATCTTCTCCACAGAGAACTGCTCGTGTACATGGCAAGCTCCGTTCCAAAGCAACATCTCACGTCCTGTAATGGCGTTGATGTAGCTACCCAGGTTGCGGTCGGGACCAAAGATAATCTTCTCCTCCTTGGGGAAACTCTCCACAATCTGACGGGCATTGGTAGAGGTCACCACCACATCGGTCACCGCCTTGACGGCAGCCGTGGTATTCACATAAGAGATGACCGTATGTCCCGGATGATCGGCCACGAAACGGGCAAATTCATCCGCCGGACAGCTGTCGGCCAACGAACAGCCCGCTGCCATGTCAGGCACCAACACCTTCTTGTCAGGACAGAGCACCTTGGCCGTCTCACCCATAAAGTGTACGCCACACATCACGATAATCGGTGCTTCCGTCTTGGCGGCCCATTGAGCCAGGGCCAAGCTGTCACCCACATAGTCGGCAATGTCCTGGATTTCGCCCTGCTGGTAGTAGTGCGCCAGAATCAATGCATTTTTCTCTTTCTTCAGTTGCTTGATAGCTTCAATCAAATCACTCATAATTATATTTTTTGTTTTCTCTTTCTTTAAAGAAAATCTCTATTGTGCTGATGATTGCCTGTGAATAGGGTGAAAAACAATTTTCAGCTGTTTGCTTGTTTTTCAACTTATTCCCATTAGGTCTATTTTTATACCCTTTTTATTCACCATGCTTTGGATGGATTATCCGTTGAGGATGAATAATACAGAGGCAATATAGAGCATGTTGTTCACCATCGGTTTACAACATGCAAAGTTAATAACTTTTGTGCGAATCTGCCGCATAAATGGTGGGAAAAAATAGGTTTATAAATGAATTGAAACTTTAGGCTAACTTTTTTGGTTTGTTGAAATGCTCCTTGATATAGGGATTGTTCTGAATAATCCAACCTTTTTTTATACTTTTCTTTCACCCGGCTATTGACAGGCTTTTCACCGTTATTCACACAGCTTTTCACTGCTGTTTCAGTTTTTGTTGCTACTTTTGCACCATAAAGCAGTTTGATAGGGAAAGCTGCTCGGTTTTATACTTATTTATAAACATAGGATATTTTGAATCACAGAAAGCTGAAAGTCACGGAGATGAACCGCCTGAGCGTGGAGCAGTTCAAGGCGGCAGATAAACTACCTTTGGTGGTGGTACTCGATAACATACGCAGTTTGCACAATATTGGTTCGGTATTCCGCACGGCAGATGCCTTCCGGTTGGAGCGTATCGTGCTTTGTGGGATAACGGCATGTCCTCCACACGCCGAGATGCACAAGACGGCACTTGGAGCTGAATTCACCGTGGATTGGACCTATGTGAATAATACGTTGGAAGCGGTGAATAACCTGCGTAGCGAGGGGTATATGGTCTTCTCCATCGAGCAGGCAGAGCACAGCACGATGCTCGACGAGCTCCAGCTGGAACCTGGCAAGCGGTATGCTGTGGTGATGGGTAACGAGGTGAAGGGAGTACAGCAGGAGGTGATTGATGCCAGTGATGGCTGCATCGAGATACCACAGTATGGTACCAAACACTCCTTGAACGTCAGCGTAACGGCAGGTATCGTCATTTGGGACTTCTTCAAACTAATGGCACACAGATGACACAGATTTGAAGGATTTACACAGATTTTTTTATTTTTATAATGATGTAGATTATACACTAACAACGTGCAGCTTATAATAAAAAGATGACCGCAGCTAAAAATAAAACAAATCTGCGGTCATCTATAAAATCTGTGTCATCTGCGTGCCATAAGCGGCATGTCAATTACTCCGGCTCCACGTCGCCCTTGCTGGGTAGGGGTTTCCAGCCTTCGCCGAAGGTGTCGTAGGCATCGGTCACGATGACGAAGGCACGGGGGTCACACTCCTTGATGGTGTGTTTTACGCCAGCCACTTCCTTGTAACTTACCACCAGGAAGAGCATCTCTTTATCCTTGCCCGTATAGAGGCCGCTGCTCTTGATGCAGGTGGCTGTACGGTCCATGTCCTTCAGGATGTAGCGATGGAGGTCATGCAGCTTTTCGTCGCTGATGACGAAGAGTATCTTGTCATTCTTTGCACCGTTGATAACGCGAGCCAATACCCTAGAGCAGATATAGATGGCGATGAGCGAATAGAAGGAGAGATGCCAGGAGGCCTGAGCCACCTCTTCGTTACTTCCGATACCGAAACCGATAACCACCAATCCGAATGCTACCACCATGCCGTCAACCATCAGGATGGCGTTGGAGAACTTGATGTGGGCATACTTCTGCAGAATCATGGCTACAATGTCAGTACCTCCTGTGGTGGCTTGTTGACGCACTACGATACCCTGTCCTATACCGATAATAACGGATCCCATTAGGGTAGTCAGCATCAAGTGGTCAGTCATATCCATCGTGCCGCCAAGCAGTTGAGAAGGGTCGAGGGAGTGGAGCGCCTCTGTCGTAGGATAGACGAACAAGGAGAGGAGGTTCATGATAAAGGGGGTGGTCAGCGCAGCTACGATGGTGCGGATACCCAGCTTGCTGCCCAGGAGCAGCATGGAGAGTATCATCAATGGTACGTCAAACATATAACCAAATGTACCCACCTGAATCGATGGAAACAGGTTATGAAGTACGATGCTGGCACCATAGACACCACCTGGAACTATATTGTAGGGGTTGATAAAGAATACAAAACCAGCACCCATGATGGTGCATCCCAGAAAGATATTCACCCAAGATAAAATCTGTTTTTTCATGACGGTAAATGATTATTTATTCAAATTGTATGCAAAAGTAGATAAAATAGCTGAGACGGAAAAATTATTGGTGAATAATTTGGTGAATTATATGGTGAATTAACTGAAATAGACTACTTTTGCGCGGTAAATAACTAACTTTTAAAAAGTGTGATATGAATAAAATGATGAAGCATTTCCTCCTATGCGCCATTGCGGTGGTGGCTTTGGGAGTGCAGTGCACCGGGGAGAAGTACAACTACACCACGGTGCCCAACGATCCGCTCAACGCCCGTATCTATACGTTGAAGAACGGATTGAAAGTCTATATGACGGTCAATAAGGAGACTCCACGCATCCAGACCTATATTGCCGTGCGTGTGGGTGGAAAAAACGACCCTGCTGAGACCACTGGTTTGGCGCACTACTTTGAACACCTGATGTTCAAGGGTACCCAGAAATTTGGTACGCAGAATTATGAGGCGGAAAAGCCCCTGCTCGATGCCATCGAACAGCAGTTTGAGGTTTATCGCAAGACCACCGACTCGCTGGAGCGTGTACGTATCTACCATGTCATCGACAGCCTCTCTTACGAAGCTTCCAAGCTGGCTATCCCCAACGAATACGACAAGCTGATGGCCACCATCGGTGCCGAGGGTACCAATGCCTATACGAGTTTCGACGTAACCTGCTATACGGAGGATATCCCCAGTAACCAGGTTGAGAACTGGGCCAAGATTCAAGCCGACCGCTTTGAGAACAACGTCATCCGTGGTTTCCACACCGAGCTGGAGACAGTGTATGAGGAGAAGAACATGTCCCTCACCCGCGACCCACGCAAGGTGTATGAGGCGGTGCTCGCTGCCCTCTTCCCCCACCACCCCTACGGCACACAAACCGTACTCGGTACGCAGGAGAACCTGAAGAACCCCTCCATCACCAACATCAAGAACTACCACAAGACCTGGTATGTGCCCAACAACATGGCCATCTGCCTGAGCGGTGACTTTGACCCCGACCAGATGATTGCCACCATCGACAAGTACTTTGGCGGTATGAAGCCCAACGAAAACCTGCCCCGCATCGAGCTGAACAAGGAGATGGAGGAAATCAAGGAGCCCATCGTGAAAGAAGTATGGGGACTTGAGGCTGAAAACATCACCCTGGCTTGGCGCTTCCCTGGTGCTGCCAGCCGTGAAACCGAGGTGCTGCAGGTGGTTTCACAAATCCTCTATAATGGCAATGCCGGTTTGATTGACCTCGACCTGATGCAACAGCAGAAGGCTTTGAGTGCCTATTGCTACCCCATGACCATGAGTGACTACAGTGCCCTGATGATGCAGGGTCGCCCCAAGAGCGGTCAGACACTCGACGAGGTGAAGGCTTTGCTGCTCGGCGAACTGAAGAAGCTGCGTGATGGAGAGTTCGACGAGAAGATGCTTGAAGCCATCATCAACAACTTCAAGCTCAACATCATGAGAGGTTTGGAAGATAACGGTACCCGTGCCGACATGTTTGTGGAGTCGTTTGTCAACGGCAGCGAATGGGCCGATGAGGTGACTGCTATTGACCGTATCAGCGCCCTCACCAAGCAGGATGTGGTGGATTTTGCCAACAAGTACCTGAAGGATACCAACCTGGCCGTCATCTACAAGAAGCAGGGCAAGGATCCTAATGAGAAGAAGATTTCCAAGCCGCAGATTACGCCTATCGTGATGAACCGCGACCAGGTGAGCCCCTTCCTGGCTGAGATTCAGCAGAGCCAGGTAGATCCCATCGAACCCAGCTTCATAGACTTCGACAAGGACCTCGACAAGCTGACGATGAAGAGCAACGTCCCCGTGCTTTATAAGAAGAACGTGACCAATGGTCTTTTTGAGTTGATCTATGTTTATAATTATGGCGATGACCACGACAAGGCGCTTTCCACGGCTATTGAATACCTGGATTACCTGGGTACCGACGACATGACTCCCGAGGAGGTGAAGAGTGAGTTCTATCGCTTGGCTTGCTCTTATCAAGTGATGAGTGTAGGTCGTCGCAGCTACATTATGCTTTCTGGCTTGGATGAAAATATGCCTCAGGCAGTGGCTTTGATGGAGAAACTCCTGGCTCATGCACAGGTCAACAAGGAGGCTTATGCCAACCTGGTGAACGACATTTTGAAGCAGCGTGTGGATGGCAAGAGTAATCAAGGTGATAATTTCTCTCATCTGATGGCTTACGTGACCTATGGTGCTAACAACTCCATGACCAACATCCTCAGCGAGAAGGAGCTGAAAGCAATGGATCCGCAGCAGCTGGTCAACCGCATCCATGACCTCAACAGCTGGAAGCACACCGTGACCTACTACGGTCCGATGGCTGAAAAGGAGCTGATTGGCCTGCTCGACAAGGAGCATCAGGTACCTGCTGAGCTGAAGGATGCCCCTGCGGAATATAACTATGTACAGCAGTTGCCTACTGAAACCACCATCTTCATCGCTCCTTACGATGCCAAGCAGATCTACATGCGCATGTATTCTGACCGTGGCGAGAAGTTTGACCCCTCCATCGAGAGTGGCCGCAAGATTTACAATGAGTACTTTGGCGGAGGTATGAACAGCATCGTCTTCCAGGAGATGCGTGAGAGCCGTGGCTTGGCCTATTCAGCCAACGCCTATTTCAGCAATCCTGCATACCTTGACAAGGACTATGTATTCGGCAGCTTCATCGCTACGCAGAATGACAAGATGATGGATGCCATCAACGCCTTCAACGACATCATCAACAACATGCCTGAGAGTGAAGCCGCCTTCAAGCTGGCCAAGGAGGGATTGATTGCCCGTCTGCGCACGGAGCGCATCCTGAAGAGCGACATCATCTGGAGCTATATCGATGCACAGGATTTGGGCATTAAGGTTGACCCCCGCATCCAGCTCTACGAAGATGTACAGAAGGTCACGCTTCAGGATATCATCGACTTCCAGCAGAAGCACATCAAGGGACGTACCTATTATTATGGTATCCTGGGTGACAAGAAGGACCTCGACATGGCTGCCCTCAAGAAGCTGGGTAAGGTCGTCGAGCTGACTCAGAAGGATATCTACGGATATTAATAGGAATGCTTAGAGCTGGCCGCTCTCCACGAGGAGAATCACCCGTTCCACCAGGGCATCTTCGCCCTCGGCATCGTAGTGCTTCTTGAGGCTGGCACCGAAGAGTGCTGCGAAGGCTTGGTAGAAACCCGCTTTGAAAGGTCCTAAGAAGGCTTTCACCAATTCATAACCCGTGGAGTGTGTCTGGCGATCCACCAACTTAATGAGAAGCTTACCTTGCGAAAAGGTAAGCTTCTTCATTATGGGGGTATATTGCTCCTTCACGCTCTTCTCCACCGCCTTGAGGTGGCGGCTCCGCTGCTTCTCGGTGGGCATGGTTTGCAGCACAAGGTAAGTCTCGATGATAGCCTTCTTCACTTCGTTGGCTATGGGGAGCACCTTCTTCACGTCGCGCACCAGCTTGTTGTAATGCCGTTCCTGTCGCTTGTTCTTGAACTTGATGGGTTTGAAGACATAGACCGTGGGCAGCTTGACGTAGGGTATCGTGTCGCCCTCATATACCGTGGCAGGGGTGAGAAATACGCTCTTCACCTTCCCCGTCGGGGTGGACGGAGAGGGTGTCTGCTGCTGGCAGCAGGCACGGCTGCTCCAAGCAATCAAGAGGAGCAACAGCATCATCCGATGTAAGATAGCGTACTTCATGGCGGCAAAAGTAGTGCATTTTTATATAAGGTGGCTCTCTGTCAACGCAGTTTAACCATATTTCTGTGTCGTATGTGCAAAACAAATCGTATTTTTGTGGCAGTCAAATGACCAGTAAACTGCATAAACGATATAAATAACCCATAAACTTAATCATAATATGACCGTAATCTATCCTTCGCCCATATTTGGCCCTGTGCACTCCCGTCGGCTGGGGGTGTCGCTCGGCATCAACCTCATGCCGGCTGATGGCAAAGTATGCACCTTCGATTGCATCTATTGCGAATGTGGTTTCAATGCCGATTTCCGTCCCAAGCTGCCGAGACCTACCCGTGAGGAGGTACGCGAGGCCTTGGAGGCCCGGTTGCAGCAGATGCAAGCCGAAGGTCCTGCTCCCGATGTACTCACCTTCGCCGGCAACGGCGAACCCACGGCACATCCCCATTTCGCTGAAATCATGGACGATACCTTGGCTCTGCGCGACCGCTATTTCCCCAATGCCAAGGTGAGTGTGCTGAGCAACTCCACGATGATTCACAAGCCTGCCGTCTTCGAGGCCTTGAAGCGTGTGGATAACAACATCCTCAAGCTCGATACCGTGGATGAGGACTATATCCATGCGCTCGACCGTCCCACGTCGCGCTACGACCTCCAGCAGATTATTGCCGACATGAAGCGCTTCGAGGGGCATTGCATCATTCAGACCATGTTCCTCAAGGGCAGCTATCGGGGTAGGGAGATGAGCAACTTGGCTCCTTGCTATGTAGAGCCGTGGATGAAGGCGGTGGAGGAGATAGCTCCCAGTCAGGTGATGATCTACACCATCGACCGCGAAACCCCTGCCCATGAACTGCAGAAAGCCACCCACGAAGAGCTCGACGCTATTGCCGATGAGCTTCGCCAAAGGGGACTGAAAGTAAGTGTATCTTATTGATGTGCATGAGAGTATCTTGATAAAGGGCAAAAAAAAAGGAGTACCGCCGTACTCCAACCTTTGTTAACCTTAAATCTAATACTATGAAAAACACGTTGCAAAGGTACGGCTTTCTGTGGTATCTGCAAATTTTCCAAGAAAAATTGCATGTTTTATAACATGTTTTGTATTAACCATAGTTTTGTTAACGCTAAAATTGGCTTTTAACAGATGGAAAAAGCGGTGCATGGAGAAAAATTGCTATCTTTAGATAAGTTAGGCTGCGCCTAGGGAAATGCAAAATTAAGCAAGCTTTCTTTTGCATTTCCGCTTGGCTTGCACTATCTTTGCCGTGATAAATTGATAATAGATAATGAATAACGGAGATATTGTACTCACCCCGATGATGAAGCAGTTTCTTGACCTCAAGGCCAAGCACCCCGATGCGTTGCTGCTTTTCCGTTGTGGTGACTTCTACGAAACATACAGTACGGATGCGATAGCGGCTTCCGAAATCCTGGGTATCACCCTCACCAAGCGGGCCAACGGCAAGGAGAAGACCATCGAGATGGCCGGATTCCCACATCATGCGCTGGATACCTATCTGCCCAAGCTGATACGGGCGGGTAGGAGAGTGGCCATCTGCGACCAATTGGAGGACCCCAAGCTGACCAAGAAGCTGGTGAAGCGAGGCATCACGGAACTGGTGACCCCGGGTGTGTCCATCAACGACAATATACTTAATAATAAGGAGAACAACTTCCTGGCTGCCGTCCATTTCGGCAAGTCGGCTTGTGGAGTGGCTTTCCTGGACATATCGACGGGTGAGTTTCTCACCGCCGAGGGCAGCTCCGACTATGTGGATAAGCTGCTGAACAACTTTAATCCGAAGGAGGTGCTCTTCGAACGGGGGAAGCGAGCCATGTTTGAAGGGAACTTTGGCTCCAAATTCTATACCTATGAGCTGGAGGATTGGGTATTTACCGACAGCTCCGCCCGCGAAAGGCTGCTGAAGCACTTCGAGGTGAAGAACCTCAAGGGTTTTGGCGTGGAGCAGCTCAAGCTGGGCATCATCGCCTCGGGGGCTATCCTGCAGTATCTCACCATGACGCAGCATACGCAAATAAGTCACATCACCTCCCTGGCTCGTATCGAGGAGGAGCGCTACGTGAGGCTGGATAAGTTTACGGTGCGCAACCTGGAGCTGGCCGGTTCCATCAACGAGGGGGGCAGTTCGCTGCTCTCGGTCATCGACAAGACCATCAGCCCCATGGGTGCCCGTCTGCTGAGGCGTTGGCTCCTCTTCCCGCTGAAGGAGCTGAAGCCCATCAACAGCCGCCTTGACGTGGTGGAGTACTTCTTCCGCCACCCCGACTTCCGCGAGCTGATGGACGAGCAGCTCCATCTCATCGGCGACCTGGAGCGTATCATCTCCAAGGTGGCCGTAGGGCGTGTCACTCCGCGTGAGGTGGTGGCCCTGAAGGTGGCGCTACAGGCCATGGAGCCCATCAAGGAGGCTTGCGAAGGGGCTGAGAATGCCGTGCTCAACCACCTGGGCGAACAGCTCAACGTCTGCCGCTCCATCCGTGCCCGTATCGGGCATGAGATAACCAACGACCCTCCGCTGCTCGTGGCCAAGGGAGGGGTCATCAACGAGGGAGTCAACGAGGAGCTGGACGAATTGCGTCGCATTGCCTACAGCGGAAAGGACTACCTGCTCCAGGTGCAGCAGCGCGAGAGCGAGCTCACCGGCATCCCCAGTTTGAAGATAGGCTACAACAACGTCTTCGGCTACTACATCGAGGTGCGCAACGTCCATAAGGAGAAGGTGCCGCAGGAGTGGATCCGCAAGCAGACGCTGGTCAATGCCGAGCGCTACATCACGCAGGAGCTCAAGGAGTATGAAGAGAAAATCCTGGGTGCCGAGGACAAAATCTTGGCGCTCGAAACGAAAATCTATGCCGACTTGGTGCAGAGCCTGACGGAATTCATTCCGGCCATTCAGGTGGATGCCAGTCTCATAGCGCAGCTCGACTGCCTGCTCTCCTTCGCCACCGTGGCTCGCGACAACCACTATATCCGCCCTGTACTCAGCGATGATACCACACTCGACATCCGCCAGGGGCGTCATCCCGTCATCGAGAAGCAGCTGCCGATAGGGGAGAGCTACATCGCCAACGACGTATTGCTCGACACGGAGAATCAGCAGATTATCATCATTACCGGACCCAACATGGCCGGTAAGTCAGCTCTGCTGAGGCAGACAGCCCTCATCACGCTCATGGCACAAATAGGCAGCTTCGTGCCTGCCGAGAGTGCCCACATCGGTGTGGTGGATAAGATATTCACCCGCGTGGGGGCGAGCGACAACATCTCCGTGGGTGAATCCACCTTCATGGTCGAGATGAACGAGGCTGCCGATATCCTCAACAACCTCTCGCCCCGCAGCCTCGTGCTCTTCGACGAGTTGGGTCGTGGTACCTCCACCTACGACGGCATCTCCATCGCCTGGGCCATCGTGGAGTACATCCACGAGCATCCCAAGGCCGCTGCACGCACCCTCTTCGCCACCCACTACCACGAGCTCAACGAGATGGAGAAGAACTTCAAGCGCATCAAGAACTACAACGTGGCCGTGAAGGAGGTGGATGGCAAGGTCATCTTCATGCGCAAGCTGGAGAGGGGTGGGAGTGAGCACTCCTTTGGCATTCACGTGGCCAAGTTGGCAGGAATGCCCAAGAGCATCGTGAAGCGGGCTAATGAAATCCTCAAGCAGCTCGAAGCGGAGAATCGCCAAACCGGCACCGTGACTGGCAAGAGCATTACCGAAGGGGTTCAGAGCACCGCAGGCATGCAGCTCAGCTTCTTCCAGCTCGACGACCCTGTGCTGAGTCAGATACGCGACGAGATACTCAATCTCGATGTCAACAACCTCACCCCCATCGAGGCGCTCAACAAGCTCAACGACATCAAGCGCATCCTCCGAGGGAAATAAAAACACCTCAAATTTCTCTTAGGAAATAGTATGATTTAGTGTCGTTTTTTGAAGCAAAAAGGGGTAAAAGAGGACGTTTTGAGGGCCAAAAGGCTCCGATATGTATAAATATCGTTAAGACAAGAAAGAAAGTTAGCAAAACATTTTGCCAATACAAGAAAACCTTGCATATTTGCAAGCGAAAGAAACATTAGATTTTTTCATAGTTAAGGTTTAGGTTAAAAGGAAAGAGGGGTGTTGTGAAACAGCCCTTTTTTCATGTCCATACGTTTCCTCCTATATGAGTCTTAATTGCTCCTAATCAGCGTGACTACTTTTTGTGGTCATGATGGTCAATAGTCATTAGTCATTAACGAACTGTACGATTTTCCTGTCGCAGTTTTCCCCGTTTCCTGTTTCCCGTTTCCTTAATGACTAATGACTAATGACAATCGTGACTAATGACTTTCTATCTTCCAATCCGCTATGGTGTGTCGCTCCATGTCGAAGTTTATGCCTACCTTCATGATGGGCAGGCCGCTGAGGGTGAAGCGAGAGGGGTAATCCTTGAGGTTAATCTGATGCATGGCAGCTTCGGCCGATTTATTGAGTTTGAGTTCGAAGAGGTAGATTGCTTTGCCTGAGTTCAT
>JBJEKS010000126.1:0-3063 GCA_051878755.1 Bacteroides sp.
ATCCATGCTTGGTAATGAGCTCCTCTTTTATTTTCAATGGATTGATGGCCTCCATGCGTTCGGTGAGCTGGGTGATTCGGGTAATGTCTTCAAGGTGCATCAGCCGCACCATCTCAGCCAGCAGACGGCCGAAATGGAGGTCTATCATGCCAAGATTGCAACGGAACACCTTGTCTGCCACATCAGCATAGCGCAATACCCCACCCAAACGCTCAATCATCAGCATGCGCTGACACACCTCATCTGGGGATTCGGGCAAGGCATTGACCTTGTTGACTGTAGGTACAGCAAATTTGATACCCGTCAACTCCAGTTTCAGGTTGGCCGCCCGCCCACCATCGAGCAAGGGGTTCATGGCTCCCAACCGACTGCGCACCACCAGCCCCTCAGCTGGACACCAAGGAGCATCAAAGGTGACGGTAAGGTCAGTACGGTCATCGGTATTGGCTTCCAAATCATAAATTTTCAGTTCATCGAGCACCTCTTCTATATCATCAGGCACTACCAACTCCTGGGTGTTACCACTTCGCAGCAACTCCAACAAGGCGTTCGCCAAAGCCCTAAAGAGGGCACACGACACTTCACGAGGTGCCACATCAGCCGATTCCATGAAGCGTCCGCTGCGGTCTCTGGACCCACTGATGATGGTAATCACCTCCCTGTCTGCTGCACGCAGATAGCGTCTGGGGCCATCGTGCTCCATGCGCTCCACCATGATAACCCGCCGCTGACCATAGGTCGGCACGACATCATCTGCAGTCGAGACCGTATGAACGGAAGAGCCATCAGCCCTTCCCATAGATACTTTACCATCAGCCAGGAGCTGCACAAAGGCGAAGAGCTCGCCCACTTCACGTTTCGTAGATTCAAAAGCCATACTTATATTTTTGATATTGGGAGGGTTATTCGATAATCCGCAGGGTATCCACCTTCAGCAGACGCAGCCTGAGCGACTCCATGCGCGAACGGCGGATCTGCAACGTCATCAGGCAATCCTGGTCGTAGCCTTGCTCCAGGATGCGCGGCTCCATCTCCTTCACCACCCGCATCACCTCGTTCATCATGGGATACTCGAAGGAGAACTGCACCACTTCATCCACCGTACGGGTCACCACCTCAGCTTGAGCCAAAGCCTCGGCTGCTGCAGCCTTATAAGCTACAATCAAGCCGCTGGTCCCCAACTTGATGCCACCGAAGTAGCGCACCACTACAATCAGAATGTCCGTCAGTTCGTTGCTGTTGATTTGTCCCAGGATGGGCTTTCCAGCCGTGCCTGAAGGTTCGCCATTGTCGTTGGCCCGGAACGTGGTGCGCTCCGGGCCAAGCATATAGGCATAACAGACGTGGCGGGCATCATAGTACTGCTTCTGGAGCCGGTCAAGGTGCTCCTTGACCTGTTCCAGCGTAGTAACCGGAAGCGCAATGGCAATAAACTTGCTGCGCTTCTCAGTGTAGATGCCCTCCACGGCTGTGAGGATAGTCTTGTAGGTATCGTCCTGCATTACTCCTTTCTCAATCACGCTTGCTCAAATTACTCCTGCTTGAGGTCAATCACGAGGTTAAGCTCATCGAGTTGCTTCTGATCGAGTGTGCCAGGGGCATCGAGCATGACGTCGCGTCCGCTGTTGTTCTTCGGGAAGGCGATGCAGTCGCGGATGCTGTCCAAACCGGCGAAGATACTGACCCAGCGGTCCAAGCCATAGGCCAGACCTCCGTGAGGGGGTGCTCCGTACTTGAAGGCGTTCATCAGGAAGCCAAACTGCTCCTGCGCACGCTCAGGCGTGAAGCCCAAAATCTCAAACATCTTGGCCTGCAACTTGGCATCATGGATACGGATGGAGCCACCGCCCACCTCAATACCGTTGCACACCATGTCATAAGCATCGGCACGCACGGCTGCGGGATCGGTATCGAGCAAGGGGATATCCTCCTCCTTGGGATGGGTGAATGGATGGTGCATGGCCATCAGACGACCCTCTTCATCGCTCCACTCAAACATCGGGAAATCAACCACCCAGAGCAAAGCAAACTTGTTCTTGTCGCGCAGGCCCAGCTGATTACCCATCTCCAGGCGAAGCTCGCAGAGCTGCTTGCGCGTCTTCATGGCATCATCACCACTCAGAATCAGAATGAGGTCACCCGGCTTGGCACCAAAGGCCTCCTTCATCTGCTGAAGCACCTCCTGGGTATAGAACTTATCGACACTCGACTTGACGTTGCCATCGGCCTCGATGCGGGCATAGACCATACCCTTGGCACCGATCTGCGGACGCTTGACATACTCCGTCAGCTGATCGAGCTGCTTGCGGGTATAGTGGGCTGCCCCTTCGGCACAGATACCGCCGATGTAGGCAGCATTGTCGAACACGCTGAATCCGTGACCCTTCATGATGTCCATCAGCTCCACGAACTTCATGCCAAAGCGCAAGTCGGGCTTGTCGCTACCATAGTACTTCATTGCATCGGCCCAAGGCATACGCAGGAAAGGCTCGGTAAGCTCCACGCCACGGATGGTCTTGAAGAGGTATTTGGCCATGCCTTCGAAGAGATTGATGATATCATCCTGCTCCACAAACGACATCTCGCAGTCAATCTGCGTGAACTCCGGCTGGCGGTCAGCACGCAGGTCTTCATCGCGGAAGCACTTGGCAATCTGGAAGTAACGGTCAAATCCGCTCACCATCAGCAGCTGCTTGAGCGTCTGAGGGCTCTGCGGAAGGGCATAGAATTGGCCTGGGTTCATGCGCGAAGGCACCACAAAGTCGCGAGCTCCCTCGGGAGTTGAACCCACAAGAATAGGTGTCTCCACTTCAATAAAGCCCTGTTCATCGAGGTACTTGCGCACTTCAATGGTCATTTTGTGGCGCAGCTCCAGGTTCTTGCGCACAGCATTGCGTCGCAGGTCAAGGTAACGGTACTTCATGCGGATATCGTCGCCGCCATCGGTATTGTCCTCGATGGTGAAGGGTGGCGTAAGGGCCGCATTAAGTACATTCAGTTCACTGACAATGATTTCAATCTCGCCGGTGGGCAAGTTGGGATTCTTGCTAAAACGTTCGTTGA
>JBJEKS010000127.1:0-3044 GCA_051878755.1 Bacteroides sp.
CTTCTTCTGTCAGCACGTGGAAGAACTTCACTACCCCAGGAATACGGAGCCATATTTTTTGTCCTTTAAGTCCTACTACATTTTGATCTGCAAAACAGGCTTTACCATCGGCAATGGTTGTCGTTGCAATCGTAGCATCTTCATACCCATTCCAATACCCTAGCTCCATTTTTAACCCATTGTAAGTATAGCCTGCTGTGCTCCCGATGGTGGTGGTAGCCACAAAGATGGGAGGTGCTACAGGTTCTTCCCATTTCATGGTGCTTTCTGTATTGTCGATTGCGGCCACATAGCGTTTGCCTGCTTCATAGGTCATGCCGGTGGGCAACGCTTTCGAGGCAGTGTAAGTTTTATCGCCTTCGAGTGTCAGGTGGAAGCCACCTCCTGCCTTGATGGTCATGTCATCGGGCAAAAAGCCCAGGTAGAGAGTACACGATTTTTTCTCGTTGGAAATGGTCAGATCGACCAGATTGAGATTATAGCGATGAGAAGGGCCATCGTTCCCATCAACTTGCCAGGTCAATTTCTTCAACTTACCTAAATCCTCCGGCAAGTTGGTGAGGTCAAAACGCATGATGCTTCCACCCATCTCCAATGCAATGGGTGTTCCATTGAAGAGCTATTCCTTCGCAATGTTTGACTTAACCAATGCCAGACAGCTCACGTGCCTGGAGTTGTCATCATCCCATTGCTGTTGGTATGTATTGTCCTGTTCAAACCCGGCAAATACTATCTTCCTGTTATAGACATCATAATCTGTCGTAAAGTCACTTTCGCCATTATGACTGACGTAGGCAGCTACGTTAGTTACCTCCTCGTTTTGCAAGATTTGTAATTCTTCCTCAGAGAAGGTAAACGAAGCGACATTATTCTCAATCTGTTCATCGCTTAAGAATTCCGAACGGGCAAATCCAACATAATCCCCATTTTCTTTATAGCAGAAGAATGCTAATACCTCATATCCTTTCCATTGCAAGCTTCCACCCTTTCCAACCTCTTTCTCATCGGTGTAAGCCAATCGTGTTTGAGGTTCTGAGGGAAGTGAGCAGGAAAAGGTGAACTTTTCAGACTCTTTGACTTCAACGTTACTATCATCGTTGGTACAACTGCTAGTCATGCAGAGCGAAGCCATCAGTAAGCTGATTGCTAAGGCGAAATGTCCTGTTTTCATAGTGCATCAATAAGTTAGAATGTCGTTAATCATCTCTTCAATATCACTGTTTGTGGCAGCATAGCCGCCTGTTGCAGCGCTGCTGAAGGCGCTACCGCCATCACCGACATTAGGTAGAGAACCGGTACCACTGGCTGCAATCACTCCCTCATTTTCCATTGTAACTACCTCTATCGAAGGAGCTACGTACATTTTCTTGCTATGTTTTTTCATAACATCTCATGCGCTTATAAGTCTCCGAAGTCAGCCTTTTATGGTGAGTATGAAAACAAGAAAGACGTGAGACTTGCCTGCTTCTAGTTCACGTCACACAGGCATCGCCAAACGCCCTCCAAAATGAACTGTAAGGAAACAGAATTCTCACGTCCATTTTGCTATGTAGAGGATACAGACCATTTTAGTCCGTTTCGTACATATACAAAACAGAATGAGCATTCGTTTGCTTTAGTCCTTTGTAATAATTTGGCGATTATGTGTGACAGACCTTCGCAAAAATGCTTTCTTGCGTCCATGGATTTCTCCCCACGAACGCTGCAAATATAGGTATTATCTCTTTGAGACCAAAATATTTGGTTCTTTTTTCTTGAAAATTAGGGCATGAAGCCTATAGATGTGGGTTGAGTGAAGGAATTAGTATGTCGCACAACATAAATTGTCCAGGCTGATTAGGGATAATAATCCAAAATCTGCCTGGACAATGAGGTATGGGGAACGGATGATTAAGCCTGGCTTAGTAGTTCCATAGTGGGGTGGAGAGGTAGCGCTCGCCGGTGTCGGGCAGGAGGGCTACGATGGTCTTGCCTTCGTTCTCTGCACGGCGGGCCAGGCGGACGGCGGCTGCCAGGGAAGCGCCTGATGAGATACCCACCAATACGCCTTCGGTGTGGGCCAACTCACGACTGGTTTCTATGGCTTCGTCATTCTCGATGCCGATGACCTCATCTACGACGTTGGCGTGGTAGTTGTTCGGCACAAAGCCGGCTCCGATGCCCTGTATCTTGTGTGGGCCTGGATTGCCGCCCTGCAGTACAGGAGAGCTGGCAGGCTCTACGGCTACTACCTTAATCTTCTCGTTGTGGCTCTTCAGCGCCTCACCTGTGCCACTCACGGTACCTCCCGTGCCTACACCAGCCACGAAGATATCGAGCTGGCCCTCCGTGTCGCGCCAGATTTCTTCACCTGTGGTGCGGCGATGGGCAGCGGGATTAGCCGGGTTGTTGAACTGCTGCAGGATGAGCGAGCCAGGTATCTGCTGCTTCAGCTCTTCCGCCTTGGCGATGGCTCCCTTCATGCCCTCTGCGCCACTGGTCAGCACCAACTCGGCACCAAGCGCTTTCAGCAGCGTGCGACGCTCTACACTCATGGTCTCGGGCATGGTGAGGATGAGGTGATAACCCTTTGCGGCAGATACGAAGGCCAGACCCACACCGGTGTTGCCACTGGTAGGCTCTATCAGCGTGGCTCCAGGCTGAAGTAATCCGCGCTGCTCGGCATCTTCAATCATAGCCAGCGCCACGCGGTCTTTTACGCTGCCTGCAGGGTTGAAATACTCCAGCTTGACCAGCATGCGGGCCTTCAACTGATGCTTCTTTACGAAGTTGTTAATCTCCAGGAGAGGAGTGTTGCCCACCAGTTCGGTGAGACTCTGAGCTACTTTTGACATCTTTTCTTCTGTTTTATTAGTTATACTTTGTATTGTTTTCTTTTTGTGTGCAAAGGTACAGGATGTGTAGGTATCCACCAAGAGCGGAAGGATATTCAGAAAATATCGCTATTTGCACTCTTAATCAGAGGTGAATTATTCTATGTATCCCCGATAAAGTCCCTTGATGTAGAATAATCTTCTCCATTACCCCAGCAGATGATACGAGCC
>JBJEKS010000128.1:0-3042 GCA_051878755.1 Bacteroides sp.
GGTGATGGTGCCTGGTCCGAAAGTCTTGTGTACCACTTTAGTGCCTACGGTATATACGGGTTTCTCATCCTTTGCAATATCGAGTTCCTCCTCTACGGCGTTCAGTTCCTCTTGCAGTCCTGCGGCGACGACAGGGGGCTTGGCAGCCAGGTCAATCAGCGGGACCTGACTCTTGTAGGTCTGCTCCGTGATGACCGTGTCGTAGCCGCCCACGTTCTCTCCCTCGTGGGTGTTGATACCCGTATAGACGAGGGCGCATGGCGGGACGGATAAGCTCCACGTGCCACGACTGCCCAGGCACGAGCGTGGGGTAATGTTCCTTCATCCGCACCTCGATGGGGCGTGCCGTGTAGCCCACCTTGAGCATACCGGGGAAGCGCGTATCGGAGTAAGCGTAAATAATGGGCCGTTCAGCCGCTGCATGTTGGAGTAAATCTGTTGCTGCCATCATATCAATCTATGTATTATATTTTTTTATATCGAATAGACTATTAATTTCTTGTCTGTATTCCAAGAAAGTTGTACCTTTGCATCAGTTTCCTAAAATAAAGGAAAGATTTACCCATTTCTTTCCTAAAATAAAGGAAAGCAGCATGTCCTACCATTAACACACGAAGAATATGAATAAGGATGTCATCAAACAGTTGATTCTTTTGCATCAGGGCAATATCCCCTACCCGCTCAGTGAACGGGAGGAGCACCTGCCGCTTCATGCCGAGCAGATTATCACCATACCGGGTGTTCGCCGTTCAGGCAAATCCAGCAAGATGAAGCTGCTAATCAACGCCCTGGTCAAGAGCGGCGTCTCTCCGCAAAACATCCTTTGGATGGGCTTTGACGATGAACGACTGGCCGACATGTCGCGTCAAGACCTCAACGAGGTATTGGAGGCGTACCGTGAGTTCTATCCCACGACCCCGCTGAGCGAGGTCTATATGTTCTTCGACGAACTGCAGAACATCGAAGGATGGGAGCTGTTTGTCATGCGTGTCCACAAGAGTTACTGTAAGCATATCTACATCAGCGGAAGCAATGCGAAGTTGCTCAGTCAGGAGATAGCCACCACCCTGCGTGGTTGGGCATTGGAATACAGGACCTATCCATTGAGCTTTGCTGAATATTGCCGTTTCCTCTCCATTCCTACAGAACGCCTGGACGAACAGCAGACCACCCAGCTCCGCCTGGCATGGGACGACTACAACCGTTATGGAGGTTTTCCCGAGGTGGTGTTGACGCAAGACAGGCTGTTGCGCGACAAGCTGCTGCAGACCTACTATCAGGCCATGCTGTTCAGGGACATGGTAGAGCGTCATCATATCGGCAACGTGGGCGTGCTGCGCTATTTCATCAAGCGCATCATGAACAACGTGAGCAAGCCTACCAGTATCAACAGTATCTACAACGACATCCGCTCGCAAGGCCTTAAGGTGAGCAAGGATGAGCTCTACAAATGGGCAGAATACCTGTGCGAGAGCTTTATGTTCATCCGCATTCCCCGCTATACACCGTCGCTCATCGCAGAGGAGACAGGCCTGAAGAAATACTATTTCATCGACAACGGGATGCGGCAGAATATCCTCCTTCCCCATAGTCAGGACGAGGGCAAGCTGCTGGAGAGTAGCGTCCTCCTGCATCTGTGCCGCAGGTGCGGTGAGCTGGAGAAGGTCACCTACTTCATGAAGGAGAGAGAGTGCGACTTTGTTTTGCAGCATGAAGAGCAGGTGCTGCAGCTCATCCAAGTCTGCTGGCAGCTGGACGACGCTGAAACGCGCGAGCGCGAAATAGCGGGTTTGCTGGAAGCCCACCAGGTGACTCGTTGCGACAACCTATGCATCATCACTCACCATCAGGAAGAGGCCATCCTGCGTGATGGATTGACCATCCAGGTAGTTCCTGCTTGGAAATGGATGCTGTCAAAATAAAAAGTGCATGGTTCTGGGCAGACAGGTATCTGGGCAGACACATAGGTCTGCCCCTACAATGATAATGACATTATGAAAAACTAAGGCTCACTTGTTTACCGAGCCCGTGACACTGGCGCACTGCTATCGATGAGCTGTTTCAATAGCTCCCTATAAATAGGCTAATACGACCGGCCCTATCCGAATATGGATGCGATGATTTTATCGATTATGTGATCAAAATAGGCTTCCTTGATGAAACAGTTCTTTTGGGATATCACCTCATCAACATTGTACATCCCCATTATATGTGTAATAAAATAGGACTGCTTTGACATGGGTTTGCTAAGCCATTCATTCTCTATCTTGATTGTGAACTCGGGATGATGGTTTTTGGAGGATATGAGCAAGACATAAATCATGCCATCCTCTACCTCTTGTAATTCATTAGATGACACAACAAGTGCTGGATGTATGAGTGCAGTGCCATCTGGCAATGTGAATGACACCTCTACGATTTCCCTTTGTCTTACTCTCATAGCCATTTCACGACGTTCTTGGTGACAGGTTTGGAATGAAGCAATAACTTGTATTGTTCATCCGTGAGAGGTTTGTAATCATCCATGTCGAGAGCTGATTCATTCTCCAGCTCCTTGGCTAGTTCCTCATCGGACAAGGCACTTCTGCGATGCTTGAACGGGTGCAATGCAAGGTCCTCATAAAGATGGTCAGCCAGCCATTTCTTGTTGGAAGAGCTGAGTGACGACAACATGTTGTATATGTTTTCTATTGTCAAGGTAGTATCCATATGCAAAAATAAATCTGTTACACGATACAAAGTTACGACAACATGATGTAACCACCAAACTTTTTGCAGTTTTTTATATCGCGATTTCCGCATCCTCGTGCCCTTCCTGCCATATCCTTACCATGTTGGGGAAGATGATACCCTATTCATTCGAAAAATCCCTTCTCGAAGCAGTCGGGATAGAGGAACTTTTTCTCGTTGAGGGCAAACTTTACCGTCATGTATCTGTCATCGAGTGAGGTGATGGTGCCTGGTCCGAAAGTTTTGTGAACCACGAGAGTGCCTACGGTATATTCGGGGTGCTCCTCCTTCGCTACATTAGGCTCCTCCTGC
>JBJEKS010000129.1:0-3038 GCA_051878755.1 Bacteroides sp.
AGACGGTTCCACATATCGCTGATGTTCCAATTGGTAGTGAGTACACCCTTTTGGACCTCCAACTGGTGGAATACATCGCCATCATTTACCGAACTTCCGCCCTTGTAAGCATCATCCGAGCGCACATCGAAGTTCCACATCGAGAATGAGCCATTGATGTCTTCACCCTGGGTGAATCCTGCGTATGCTGAAATAATGGTATTCTCGACCAATGCAGGGTCTTTCACCTGATTCTCGTCTAAGGTACCTTGCGGCACCTGCTCCTCCAGAAAGTCAGAGCAACTTGCTGCCGTCAGTACCAGCGAGGCAGCTACTATATAGTTGAATATCTTTTTCATACCGTGATGTTAGAATGTTACATTAAGACCGAATGATACATTGACGGGGATGGGATAGCCGAAGTTGGCATTCTCTGGATCCACGCCAGTAAAGTTGCTGCTCTTGATGGTGAACAGGTTCTGAGCCGATACATAGAGGCGCAGGCGCTCCATGTAGAGTTTTTGGGCAAAAGCCTTGGGCGCATTGTAACCCAACTGAATGGTGCGGAGCTTCAGGAACGAACCATCTTCTACGTAATAGCTCGACACACGCGTCTCGTTGTTGTTGTTATAGGTAGAGAGAGCCGGAATCGTGGAGTTGGGGTTGGTGGGCGACCAGGCATCGAGCAGACGTTGACCCTTGTTGAGGTTGGCCACATTCACCCCGGCCCAAAGGTCAGTCTCCTTCTTCAAGTCAGAGATGACATCTACCCCCTGTACTCCCTGCCAGAACATGGTGAGGTCCCAGTTCTTGTATTGCAGATAGATGTTGAAACCGTACGAGAAATCGGGTACAGGCGAATAGATCCAGTCTTGGTCAGCTTCGGTAATCTGTCCATCGCCGTTGAGGTCCTTGAAACGCATGCGTCCCACGCCGGCTCCCTGCTGTGTAGCATGGTTATCTACCTCCTCTTGGGTCTTGAAGATACCATCGAAGATGTAACCCACCTGTGCCCCCATGGGATGACCGATAACGCTCTTCACGCCGTTTCCACCAAAGTCTCCGTTGGCAGCAACCGTCTCGGGCAGTTTGGTGATTTCGTTCCGATAGGTGCCGATATTGGCTGTAATGTCGTAGCTGAAATCACGCACATTGCCTCTGTAGCCCAAGTTGAGTTCCACACCGTTATTCTTCATCTCACCGGCATTGATCCACATGGACGAGCCTTCGCCCATGGCGGCAATGCCGGCCATGTATAGCAGGATATCCTTGGTCCGCTTGTCGTAGTAGTCGAAGCTACCATAAAGGGCATTATTAAAGAGAGCAAAGTCGAATCCAATGTTGGTCTGTGTCGTAGTCTCCCACTTGATGTCGTTGTTGCCTATCTGGATACGCTTGAAACCCGACTGCAACTGCTTGCCGCCATTGCTTCCCTCAATGTCATAAGAAGTTCCGAAACTGTTTCCCCCAAAGTTGGCATCACCGTAGACAGCACTGTAAAGCGTATAACGCGCCGTATTTGAAATTTCCTGGTTACCGGTCTGACCCCATGAGGCACGTAGCTTCAAATCGGTAAGCCAGTTTTCAGTCTGTTTCATAAACTTCTCCTGTGTCAAACGCCATCCCACGCTTACCGAGGGGAAAGTACCATACTTGTTGTTTGAACCGAACCGGCTCGACCCATCGCGACGTACTGTAAGCGAAGCCATGTACTTATCCGCATACGTATAATTGGCTTTGGCAAAGAAAGATACCAGTGAGTAACCGCTACCTGAACCGTATGCCTTCTCCACACCCGTACCGGCATCCGGCCACATGTAATCGGGGTTCAGAATCTCGTAGTCGTATCGCTTTCCTGAGAACCACACATCGTCTTGACGGTTCAGCTCCATGCCGAGCATGTAGTCAGCACGATGCTTCCCTATCTCCATGTTGTAAGTTGCCACAGCATTCCACATCCACTTCGTCCAATGCTCTTGCTTGGCCTCTACCGCATTCTCTGGATTGGCCACATTGCCATTGTCTATCGGCAGGGTAAAGATGCGCTGTTGCTTTTGGGCATAGTCGATGCCGGCAGTCGTACGCAGGTTGAAGCCCTTGAAGAGAGCGAGGTTCAAGAATACGTCACCGAAAGCACGCCAGTAAGTGTAGCGGTTGTCTTTGTTGCGGTAGAGGCGACCTAACGGATTCTCACGGTCAGCATAGCCCCCAGTCAGGTTAGCAAATTCGCCTTTCGTATTATATACAGGGAATGAGGGATTGAACTGCAGCACGTTCTCCAAGAATCCACCTGGGGCACTCACCTCTGAGGTGCGGTTCAGCGTAAAATGTTCGCCAATGGTCAGAGCATTACCTATCAGCTTATAGTCGGTATTGATACGGGCCGAGAGGCGTTCGAAGTCAGAGTACTTGATGATACCTAAGTTTTTGTAATAACCCAGGGAGAGGTAGCTCGAACCTTTTTCGTTGCCGTTGCTCACGCTGACGTTGTAATTCTGAATCACTCCCGTACGAGTGGTCTCGTCAAACCAGTCCGTATCTGAGGCAGGAATGGTACCGGTTTCGTCAAGGTATTTCTGCATAGTCACCTTGTTGAGCTGCGGGTTGCCCTGCGCATCGTAGCCCCAATCGAAGTGATAACCCAGGTTATTGTTGTTGGGATCAAGACCATCGTTCACGTTGGCTTGCCAGTAGGCCTGCCCCCACTGTTCAGCATTAAGCACCTTCATCTTGTTGGCATAAAACGAAGCGCTGAGGCTGGCATCGAAATCCACCTTTACCTTGCCATCCTTACCCTTCTTGGTCGTGATGATGATCACACCGTTGGCTGCACGAGAACCATAGATACTAGCCGAGGCCGCATCCTTCAGTACTTGGATGGATTCAATGTCGTTGCCGTTCAGTTCATGCATACCTGATTTCGTGGGCACCCCATCGATGATATACAGAGGGTCATTATCGTTCAATGTTCCTACACCACGAATACGGACGGTAGCCGCACCTGAGGGACTACCATCGGCAGAGATATTCATGCCCGGCACACGTCCCTGGAGAGCCTT
>JBJEKS010000130.1:0-14020 GCA_051878755.1 Bacteroides sp.
GTCATTCGGAGTTTCATCACATCATCGGTGCGGCTTTTTTTACCATAAAGTCCGGAAGCGCAGCAAGCAGCTTCCGGACTTTTTTTGGTTTTTCTGCAATTCAGTTGAAGTATTTTTAGTATATCCCCGCCTGTAGGGGCGGACCTGTGTGTCCGCCCTGAAAACCGCAACGGAGCATAATAAAGTGCATGGTTCTGGGCAGTTAAACCTCCAGCCGTGGAGAGTTAACTGTTCAGCGCTGGAGAGTTAACTGTTCAGACGTGAGAAGTAAACTCTCCGGAGAAGAGCTGTTTATGCCTTTTTATCGGTAGATTTTCCGCTTGTTCAGCGCGTTCCAGTAGCGCTGGGCATTGCGGTTGTGTTCGCTCAGGGTGGTGGCGAAATTGTGCGTGCCGGAGAAGTCCTCTTTGGCGCACATGTAGAGGTAGTTGTGATGCGTGTAGTTGAGCACGGCATCCAGTCCGATGGGGGTCGGGATGCGTATGGGTCCTGGGGGAAGTCCCTTATATATATAGGTATTATAGGGAGATTCCACCTTCAGGTGCTGATTGGTGATGCGTCTTAATGCAAAGTCCTGCAAGGCAAACTTCACCGTAGGGTCGGCCTGAAGCGGGATGCCGCGTTGCAGGCGGTTGATGTAGAGGCCTGCCACCAGCTTTTTCTCCTCCTTGTCGTTGGTCTCCTCTTCTACTATCGAGGCCAGCGTCGATACCTCTTGCGGGGTAAGTCCGATGGCTTTCGCCTTTTCGCGGCGAGTCTCGTTCCAGAAACGCGCATGCTCCTTCAGGAGTCGTTGCAGCAGCTTGTCAGCCGAGATGTCCCAATAGACCTGGTAGGTGTCAGGAATGAGGAGGCTCATCAGGGTCTCTTCCGTATAGCCGTTCTTCTGCAGGAAGAGCGTGTCGTGGAGTGCGGAGGCAATAGCGGTGGAGTCAAGCATCAGCTGGCGGTCGAGCAGCTTGGCTATGCGGTCGATGCTCCGTGCGCTGCCTATTGTCATGTTGACCGGTGTCTGCTGTCCGCGGTAAAGACGGTGGAGCAGGGTATAAGCGTTGTCGCCGGGGTAGATGAGATAATGTCCTGTGCGTAGATGTTGTTCGTACGAACGCCACCGCGATAGCCATCGAAAACCGGTCATGCCCTCTGCTTTTCCTAGCTTGGACACCTTATTATATATAGAATCCAGGGAGTCGTCGTTGTCGATATAGAGCGAAACTTTCTGATTGGGGTGAAACTTGGGTGCAAAGAAGAGTTGATACCCTGCTGCAACTGTGATGAGCAGCACGATGCACACAACACCAATCGCTATAAGCAGGTAACGTAGGGTGCTCTTTTTCATGAATGAAATGGGGAAATTTTGGGGAGAAGTGGAGCCGCTAGCCAGACTTGAACTGGCGACCTACGCGTTACGAATGCGTTGCTCTACCAACTGAGCTATAGCGGCGGTCAATGTTGCTTGTTCTTTACGGGGTGCAAAGATAGAGGATTCTTTTTATATACAAAAATTTTTCAGCAGAAAAATGCGTTTTTTTTCAGTTGTTCATCCTATTCTTACCTGTTTGTATTAAATTAGGAATTGAAAATGCAATATACTGAAAAATAATTGCTACCTTTGCAGCCGTTTATATAACAAAGTATTGCAACTTAAAAATCAGATTTTAAATCACTATTTATGCGTAGATTACTCACTCTATTCCTCTTGGCCTTTGCACTGACCAGTGTGACGTGGGCCCAGACCATGACCGACGATCAGGTAGTGGAGTACGTAAAGAGCGCCCGCAGCTTAGGGAAGTCTCAGCAACAAATCACTCAGGAGCTGATGCGCAGGGGCGTAACGAAAGAACAGGTTTTGCGAATCCAGAAGAAGTATCAAGGCGATGCCGATGGAGCGGGTGATGGTACTCAGGGAAGTGTTCAGTCCCGCAAGCGCACCAAGGTGCAATCAGCCAAAGCCAAACCGAAGACGAAGATGGCCCGTTCGCTGCGCACCTCCTTGAAGGATGAAGGAGATGATGATATGATGTTGTATTCCGACTCGCTGGATGTAGCTACGGAGGATAGGGAGGAGAAAGATCCGACGATGCAGATTTTCGGACATAATGTATTTACCAACGATAACCTGACGTTTGAGCCGAACATCAACGTGGCTACGCCAGCCAGCTACCGCATCGGCCCGGGAGATGAGGTCATCATTGACGTATGGGGCGCTTCGGAGACGACTATCCGTGAGATTGTCTCTCCCGAAGGTGCGATACAGGTGGCAGGCGTTGGACCCGTTTATCTGAGTGGTAAGACGGTGAAGGAGGCCAACAGCTACCTGCGTCAAGAGTTTGCCAAAATCTATTCGGGCGTGTCGGGCGAGGAGCCCACTACCCAGGTGAAAATGACGTTGGGTGAAATCCGCACGATACAGGTCAACGTGATGGGTGAGGTAGAGGTGCCCGGCACCTATACGCTTTCATCATTTGCCTCGGTCTTCCATGCGCTCTATTGCGCGGGCGGCGTGAACGACATCGGTAGCCTGCGCTCTATCAAGGTGGTGCGTGGCGAGAAGGTGTTTGCCGTACTGGATGTCTATGACCTGCTGATGCAGGGCAAGCTGAAGGATGATGTGCGTCTGCAGGACGGTGACGTCATCTTGGTGGATACCTATCAATCCCTCGTTCGCATCACCGGTAAGGTGAAGCGCCCCATGTTCTATGAGCTGAAGAGCGACGAGACGGTGGGCACCTTGCTGAAATATGCCGGCGGCTTTACGGGCGACGCCTATAAGAAAGCCGTGACGATTATCCGAAAGAGTGGTCGTGAACACCAGGTATATAATGTGGATGACATCGACTACTCGGTATTCCGAATGGATGATGGCGATGAAGTGGCCGTTGATTCCGTCTTGAGCCGTTATGAGAACAGGGTAGAGGTGAAGGGAGCCGTATATCGCCCCGGACTCTATCAGCTGAATGGCACCGTCAATACGGTCAAGGAGCTTATCAAGAAGGCGGAGGGTGTGCGCGGTGATGCATTCCTGGGCCGTGCCGTCCTGAATCGTGAACACGAGGACCTGACAACCGAGATTCTTCCGGTAGATGTAAAGGGCTTGCTGAGTGGTACGGTGGTGGATATTCCCCTTCAGAAGAACGACATTCTCTACATCCCCAGCATTCATGACCTGCGTGAGGAGCAGACCCTGACCATCCATGGTGAGATAGCCCGTCCGGGTACCTACGCCTACTCGGCCAATATGAGCATTGAAGACCTGGTCGTACAGGCAGGTGGTCTGCTTGAGGCTGCCTCCACCACCAAGGTGGATGTATCCCGCCGCATGAAGAATGCAGGAAGCAGCGATTTCTCCACGACCATCGGTAAGACCTTCACCTTCGACCTGAAGGAGGGACTCCTGGTGGGTGCAGGCAGTGAATCGTTCCATCTGGAGCCCTTTGATGAGGTCTATATCCGCAAGAGCCCTGCCTACTTCAAGCAGCAGAACGTTGCGGTACGTGGCGAGGTGCTCTTCGGTGGTAACTATGCCCTATCCAAGAAGAATGAGCGCTTGAGCGACCTGATTACCAAAGCCGGAGGGGTGACTCCCGATGCGTACGTGGCTGGTGCGCGACTGATTCGTCAGATGACGGAGGAGGAAATCAAGCGCCGCGATGACGTGCTGAAGATGTCGAACAAGGGAGCCGACTCCATCTCGGTGGAGAAGCTTGATATGGGTACGACCTACACGGTGGGTATCGACTTGAAGGAGGCCATGCGTCATCCGGGAGGTGATGCTGACCTGGTGCTGCGCGAAGGTGACGAGCTCTTCGTACCTGAGTATGTCAATACGGTAAAAATCAATGGTGCCGTGATGTACCCCAACACGGTATCCTACAAGAAGGGTGAGAAGCTGAAATACTACATCAACCAGGCCGGTGGTTTCGGTAATGGAGCGAAGAAAAGCAAGGTTTATGTGGTTTACCTTAATGGTACGGTGTCACGCGTAAGAATGGGGTCCAAGAACGTTGAGCCGGGGTGTGAGATTGTTGTGCCCATGAAGGATAAGGGAAGCCGCGTGAGTCTCCAGGAAATCCTGGGTATCGGTACCACTACCGCTTCGCTGGCAGCCGTGATTGCATCAATTGTAAACTTAGTTAAGTAAACAGAACGTGATGAACGACGAAAAGAATATGCAGCAACCTCAGCAGTTGCAGGACTACGATGAGCAGGAGATTGACCTGATGGAGATGGCCCTCAAGGTATGGGCCGAGCGTAAGTGGGTCATCAAGATGTGTTGCATTGCCGCGGTGGTCGGGGTGATTGTGGCTTTCAGCATTCCCCGTGAATACTCCACCACGGTGACCCTGGCACCTGAGACCTCGGGTAAGAGTGGTGGAGGAATGAGCTCGCTGGCAGCCATGGTGGGTATTAACCTCTCCTCCGGCTCGTCGGGTGATGCCCTTTCGCCCGACCTCTATCCCGATATCGTGAGCTCCACTCCCTTCCTGATCGATTTGTTTGATGTGCGCGTACAGGATAAGAAGGCGCGCATTGATACGACGCTCTATGTCTATATGAAAGAGTATCAGCGCTCACCTTGGTGGGGAGCCATACTCTCTGCACCGATGAAGGCGTTGGGATGGACGCTCTCCCTCTTCCGTGAGAAGGAGGAGAAAGAGGGTGAGGCCCAGTTGGACCCCTTCCGTCTGACGGCGGAAGAGTCGGCCATTGCCAAGGCGTTGAGCACGCGCATCAGTGTGGCTGTGGATAAGAAGACGGGGGTCACCACCATCTCCGTCATGATGCAGGACCCGCTGATTTCGGCTTCGATGACCGATACGGTGATGCACAACCTTCAGCGTTACATCACCGACTACCGTACCAACAAGGCACGTCACGACCTGGCCTTCGCCGAGAAACTCTACCAGGAGAGCAAGACCAACTATGAGACGGCACAGGGTAAGTATGCCAACTTTGTGGATGCCAACAAGAATATCGTTCAGCTGAGCTTCCGTGCGGAGCAGGAACGCTTGCAGAACGAGGTGAACCTGGCTTATCAGAACTACTCACAGATGTCGCAACAGCTGCAGCTGGCCAAGGCGAAGGTGCAGGAGATCACACCCGTTTACACCGTGGTGCAACCCGCATCCGTGCCTCTGCGTCCCACGAAGCCGAGCAAGGTGATGGTACTGGCTGGATTCATCTTCCTGGCCTTTGCGGGCTGTGCCGGCTGGATTCTCTTCGGCCGCGACTTCCTGGCTAACTTGAAGAACCAGTTGAAGGGCGAAGCTGCGTAAGCATCATCGTCCTGTGATATAACGATAAAGGAACGGGGAGTGAAAACAAACTCATGTTTTCACTCCCCGTTCCTTTGTTTGCAATCTGTTATCAGTCAAACAGCTTCTTGAACCGCTTGAAGATGCGCTCCTTGACGGAGCCGTTGGGTTGGAAGTTGTCCGACTGCTGCATCTTCTCCAATGCCTTCTTCTCCTCCTTGCTGAGGGTTTCGGGCACGTAGATACTGATGTTAATCAAGATATCTCCCTTGCCGTAGCCATTGACATCGGGCAGGCCCATGCCGCGCAGACGGAGCACTTTGCCAGGCTGTGTGCCTGCTTCCACCTTGATTTTTGCCTTGCCATCGATGGTCGGTACCTCCACGCTGCCACCCAGTGCGGCTGTGGGGAAGTCGAGGAGCAGGTTGTAAATCAAGTCGTTCTCATCGCGTATCAGCTCCTTGTCAGGCTCTTCGCTCACGAGGATGAAGAGGTCGCCGGGTACTCCGTTGCGCTTGCCGGCATTACCCTTGCCACTCATCGAGAGCTGCATGCCCTCAGCTACGCCGGCAGGAATCTTCACCGTTACCACCTCTTCGCCCATCACGATGCCGTCGCCACCACACTCCTTACACTTGTTCTTGATAATCTTACCTTCGCCGTTGCAGGTGGGGCAGACCGAACGAGTCTGCATGGTGCCGAGTATGGTTTGCTGCTTGCGGATGACGCTACCCGTACCGTGGCAGGTGGAGCAGGTTTCCGTTGCACCATCGCCTTCGGCACCCGTGCCGTGGCAGTGGGAGCAGGGAACATATTTCTTCAGCTTGAACTTCTTCTCTACGCCGGTGGCCACCTCCTTCAGGCTCAGACGCACCTTCACGCGGAGGTCGGTACCCCGGTGAACATGGGCTTGTGAACCGCCATGGCCACCAAACCCGCCGAACTCGCTGAATCCGCCGCCAAATCCGGAGTGTCCGCCAAAGATGTCACCAAACATCGAGAAGATGTCATCCATCGACATGCCTCCGCCACCGAAGCCGCCACCAAACGGGCCGCCATTGCCTGCAGCACCGCTGACACCTGCGTGACCGAACTGGTCGTAGCGCTGGCGCTTTTCCGGGTTACTGAGCACCTCGTAGGCTTCGGCAGCCTCCTTGAATTTCTCTTCGGCCTCCTTGTTACCCGGGTTCTTGTCGGGGTGGTACTGAATAGCCTTCTTGCGGTAGGCCTTCTTTATCTCGTCGGCCGTGGCCGTCTTGGGGACCTCCAGCACTTCGTAGTAATCTCTTTTCTCCATACCTCTTTCCAATTTAATGATTCATCCACACACTACTGCTCTCTCACTTATTCGCCGACTACCACCTTGGCATGGCGAATCACCTTGCTGTTCAGCGTGTAACCCGTCTGCACACAATCCACAATCTTGCCCTTCAGCTCGGCTGCCGGGGCGGGAATGATGGCCACGGCTTCATGGAAGTCGGTGTCGAGCGCCTTCTCCTTGGTGTCGATGACCTTTACGCCGTTCTTTTCGAGCGTGGTCATGAACTTGGTATAGATGAGCTCCACACCTTCTCTGACGGCTGCTACGTCGGTGGCCTGCTGCATGGTCTGCAGGGCACGCTCCAGGTCATCGATGATGGGCAGGATGCTGCTGATGCACTTCTCTCCACCGTTGAGAATCAGCTCGGCCTTCTCCTTGTTGGTGCGCTTGCGGTAGTTGTCAAACTCGGCCGAGAGGCGCAGGTACTTGTCCTTCTGCTCCTCGATGGTGGCATTGGCTTGCTCAAGTTGGGCCTGCAGCTGCTCCTCTGCGCTCAGCAGGGGTTGCTCGTTGCTGCCCTGTTGGGCTTGCTCATTGCTTTCACACTGGGCCTCCTCCTGCGCTGAAGCGGCATTGGCCTGAACCTTTTCTTCGTTGATGAGTTGTTCTTTCTGTTCTTGCGACTCCATATCTGTTTGTTTCTTATGATTATGCTTACGATGTTTCATATCTCCTCCATGCGTTTGGTTGAGTATTCATCTTCTGTCAGCAAAAACTTTGCCAAATGGGCAGAAAGAGGAGGCAAAATGTACTTTTCTGCTCTTTTCCTGTCAGATTGTCAGTATTGGCTGTGTAAATGTGGGGAAAAAGTTGTAACTTTGCAGCCGTTTTTCTGAGATTAGCGTATAAAAGAATATTAAATAGTATAGCGAAGAGATGATTACAGTATCCAACGTTTCGGTGCAGTTTGGCAAACGTGTGTTGTTCAACGAGGTCAACCTCAAGTTTACGAGTGGCAATTGTTATGGTATCATTGGCGCCAATGGCGCTGGTAAATCCACCTTCCTCAAGACCATCTCCGGCGAGCTGGACCCTACCACGGGCTCTATCACCCTGGGGCCTGGTGAACGGCTGTCGGTGCTCAGCCAGGACCACTTCAAGTGGGATGCCTACACGGTGATGAACACCGTGCTGATGGGGCACACGGTGCTGTGGGACATCATGAACCAGCGTGATGCCCTGTACGCCAAGGCTGACTTTACGGATGAAGATGGGTTGAAGGTGTCGGAACTGGAGGAGAAATTTGCCGAGCTGGGTGGCTGGAATGCGGAGAGCGATGCAGCCGCTCTGCTGAGCGGGTTGGGCATCAAGGAGGATAAGCACTACGTGATGATGAGTGAGCTCAACAACAAGGAGAAGGTGCGCGTGATGTTGGCGCAGGCCCTCTTCGGTAATCCCGATAACCTGCTGCTCGACGAGCCTACCAACGACCTCGATATGGATACCGTGACCTGGCTGGAGGAGTACCTCTCCAACTTTGAGCATACCGTGCTCGTGGTGAGCCACGACCGCCACTTCCTCGATTCGGTCTGCACCCATACGGTGGATATCGACTACGGCAAGATTAATCTCTTTGCAGGTAACTATAGCTTCTGGTACGAGTCGAGCCAGTTGGCGCTGCGTCAGCAGCAGAACCAGAAGGCCAAGGCTGAAGAGAAGCGCAAGGAGCTGGAGGAGTTCATCCGCCGTTTCAGCGCCAATGTGGCCAAGAGCAAGCAGACTACCAGCCGCAAGAAGATGCTTGAAAAGCTGAATGTGGAGGAGATTAAACCCTCGTCGCGCAAGTACCCCGGCATCATCTTCACCCCTGAGCGTGAACCCGGAAACCAGATCCTGGAGGTCAGTGGCCTGTCGAAGTCGCTTGACGACGGCACCGTGCTTTTCCGTGATGTCAACTTCACGGTGCAGAAGGGGGATAAGATTGTATTCCTATCTCACGACCCGCGTGCCATGACGGCTCTCTTCGAGATTCTCAACGGTAACATGCAGCCGGATGCCGGTAGTTTCAACTGGGGAGTGACCATCACCACGGCCTATCTCCCGCTGGACAACACCGCATTCTTCGACACCGACCTCAACCTGGTGGATTGGCTCAGTCAGTTTGGCGAGGGCAATGAAGTCTATATGAAGGGATTCCTGGGTCGTATGCTCTTCTCCGGCGAGGAGGTGCTCAAGAAGGCCCGTGTGCTGTCGGGAGGTGAGAAGATGCGTTGCATGATTGCCCGTATGCAGCTGCGCAACGCCAACTGCCTCATTCTCGACACCCCCACGAACCACCTCGACCTGGAGTCCATCCAGGCCTTCAACAACAACCTGAAGCTCTTCAAGGGCAATATCCTCTTCGCTTCACACGACCACGAGTTCATTGAGACCGTGGCCAACCGCATCATCGAGCTGACCCCCAACGGCATCATTGACAAGATGATGGAGTACGACGAGTACATCACCTCCGACCACATCAAGGAGCTGAAGGCGAAGATGTATCAATGAAGATGTTTCAATAAAGCACCACTGCCTACTTGACGTAAATCAGCTTACCCTGGCTGTCGCCAAAGAGGTTATCGCCCAGTGTGGTTATCCGGTTGCCGTGGGCCGCTACATAGCGCAGGTTCGTGCAACCGATGAAGGCACCGTACTCGATGGCCGTAACCGAGGCGGGCAGATGGAGCGTGCCGCACAGACGGCCGCAGCCGCTGAAGGCTCGCTGACCGATGCGCTCCAGCTGCCTGGGCAGCTGCACGCGCAGCAGGTACTTCTTCTGGGTAAAGGTGAACTCGGGGATGGCTGTGGCTTCACTCTCCGTCAGGTCGATGGAGACCAGGTTGGGCATGTAGTCGCGAATCAGCTTGAAGTCGGCCTCGTCCAGCTTCCCTTTGACCACGAGGAAGTTGACCTCCTTGGGTTGGATACCCTGTTTCACCAGCTCGCTGCCGAGGCTCTGCTGGGTGTTGAGCGTGAGTGAAGCGTGGCAAGGCTCACCCTCCACGAAGGCAAAAGTGCCCCAGCGGGGCTTGGTGCGGTAGCTGTCGCTGCTGCCCAGTGGGACGAAGATGGCGGTGATGCTGTCGGCCAGTGCTTCGGGAAAGAGGTTGGGAGCCGACTTGCGGCGAATCTGGCAGATACGCAGGTTCTTGCACCCCTTGAAGGCTGCATCCTCGATGTTGCGTATCTTGTCTGAAAGGATGATGTGCTCCAGCGTCTCCTTGCCCACATAGGTCGAGTCGCCCGTCCGTCGGCAGAAGGCGTAGGCGGGGATGACGTTGGAGGGGTAGAGGTAGTGGGAGTCGGGATGTGTGCCGTGCTTACCAATGTAGTTGCTGATGCTCACGCCTGAGAGGTCGAGCATCTTGAGTGAGGTGAACTCATCGCGCAGGTGGCGGAAATCGATGGCGTTGATGCGCCCCTGCAGCGTGAGGTGGGTGATTTGGTTGGCCTCCTCTTCGGTAAGCAGTTCCACCATGGTGCCCGGTTTGGCCACATAGAGTCTTTTCACCTTCTGCTGAGCCAGGGCCGTGGTGCAGAGCATCAGCAGTCCCATCATCATCATGTAGCATAATGTCCTTGTTTGTCTCATCATCTTATCTCTTTTATATTTGTACACGCTATTATCTTTTTTCTTCACCTAGGAAAGGCTCTTCCCCTCGTGGGCCAGCAGGAGCCGTTTCAGCATGGAGTCTGTCTCGCCCATGTAGCCTCCCAGTTTCCCTCCGGCAGCAGTGACTCGATGGCAGGGAATGATCAGTACCACCTTGTTCTGCCTCAGGGCAGCTCCTACGGCTTGGGCCGACATCCGCTGCTTGCCCAGGCGTTGGGCTACCCGTCGGGACAGCTCACCGTAAGTCCATGTCTCCCCGAAAGGAATCTGCATCGCCTCTTCCCATACGGCATGTTGGAAGGGGGTACCCTCGGGGTGAAGCGTCACGTGCGGGAGGGCCATGCTTGCTTCATCTTGGCTAGGGATCTTGGTATGCTGGTAGGCATCCAGCCACTCTTCTGCTGCATGCAGGTGGGCCCTGACCGGCTCAGGAATGGGCTGAGGCAGCTCCGTCTCTCCCTCCTCGACAAAGGAGATGGAGGTAATTCCTTGCTCGTCGGCGCAGAGTCGCAACGTGCCGCAGAACAGTTTGTAGGTGATGCTAAAGGCAGAATTCATGGCTTTCGGCTGATTTTTTGGCGTAAAGATACGTTTTTTTTGCCGGATATTGGTGCGTTTCATTCTTTTTTTATAGCTTTGTGGAGTTTTCATAATAAATAAACGAAGAATAGAGTATGAATAATCGCATTTGTCAGTTATTTGATATACGTTACCCCATCGTGTCGGGGGGGATGGTGTGGTGCAGTGGATGGCGTCTGGCTGCTGCCGTGAGTAATGCCGGCGGCCTGGGACTGCTGGGCGCAGGCTCGATGCATCCCGAGGTGCTGCGCGAACATATCCGCAAGACGAAGCTGGCCACGTCGGCTCCGTTTGGTGTCAACCTGCCCCTGATGTATCCGCAGATTGACGAGGTGATGCAGATTGTGGCCGATGAGGGGGTGAAGGTGGTCTTCACCTCGGCTGGTTCGCCGAAGAAGTGGACGGCGTGGCTTCATGAGCACGGCATCAAGGTGGTGCACGTGGTTTCGTCGTCGAAGTTTGCCCTCAAGGCCGAAGAGGCAGGGGTGGATGCGCTCGTGGCTGAAGGGTTTGAGGCCGGCGGACATAACGGACGTGAGGAGACCACTACGCTCTGCTTGATACCGGCCGTGCGTGCGGTGACCCGCTTGCCGCTCCTGGCCGCCGGAGGCATTGCCACGGGTGAGGCCATCTATGCGGCGATGGCGCTTGGAGCTGACGGGGTGCAGATGGGCAGCCGCTTTGCCTTGACGGCAGAGAGCTCTGCCCACGAGGCCTTCAAGCAGCGTTGTCTGCAGCTGGAGGAGGGTGATACCAAACTGCTGCTCAAGCAGCTGGCCCCTACGCGACTGGTGAAGAACAAGTTCCGCGACGAGGTGGAGCAGGCCGAGCTGGCTGGTGCTTCGGTCGATGCACTCCGCGAGCTCCTTGGCAAGGGGCGTGCCAAGCGAGGCATCTTCGAGGGCGACCTCGACGAGGGCGAGCTGGAGATTGGTCAGGTGGTGAGCCTCTTCAAAGGGACGGAGGTGGTCACCGTCGATGAGGTGATGAAGCAGCTGATAGCGGGCTATCATACAGCCGCCGAACGGATGGCTTCGCAGATGCTTTAACCGATTCTGAAGAGTATATAGAGTATATAGATTATGGAAGAGATTATATTTCATCATCGACTGCCTATCCAGCTTCGGTTCAATGATGTGGATAAGTTTGGCCACGTCAACAATACGGTCTATTTTTCTTTCTACGACTTGGGTAAGTCTGATTATTTCCAGGCTGTTTGCCCTGATGTGAATTGGGAGCGCGATGGCATTGTGGTGGTGCATATCGAGACCGACTTCCTGGCGCAGATTGGTGCCTCGGAGCCGATTGCTGTGGAAACGGCTGTTACGGCCATCGGAACGAAGAGCTTTGACCTGCTGCAGCGTGCCATCAATACCGCTACGGGTGAGGTGAAGTGCATCTGCCGGTCGGTGATGGTGGCTTTCGACCTTGTCCGCAGGGAGTCAAAGCCCCTCGACGAGGAGTGGATAGAGGCTATCTGCCGTTTCGAAGGGCGCGACCTCAGGAAGCATAAATGAGGTTGCTCCTGTCCCGCTCAGAAGAGAACGGAAGTAGAAGAAATATCCGGACAACCGGTGCTGAAGATGCACCGTAGTAACTACCTCGTTCCTCTAATCAATCTCTAATCAATCTCTAATCAAACTCTAATCAATCTCTAATTCAGGATTAGAGGTTGATTAGAGTTACTTTAGACTTACTATTGAGTTACTTTAGACTTACCTTAGACCTACGACTTACTTACGGCTCTCTTTTTGATTCTGAAAAAGAACATAATCGTTTGGGTTTTGTTCGATTCTTCGCATGGTGCCCTGCATAAGTCGATGTACCCCTAAAAGTAAGCATTTTGAACAAAAACGGGATACTGCAGGTGCCTCAGTTGTTTGTCGCGGTTTCTGGTTGCTTGCAGCCGTCGAGTATCTCCTGGGCAAAGGCTTCGAGTGACTGCTCGCTGACAGCGCTCACCTTTTTATATAGACGGTGGCGAGCCATGATGACACTGCGGTGGGCTATGCCCAGCAGTTGCTCGATTTGATAGGTGTCTTGCCCCAGGGCGAGCAACATGCAGAGCAGCTCCTCGTTGCGTGTGACGTTCGGGAGCCGGTTACGCAGGGTAGGGAGGAAAGTGGGGTAGAACTGCTCGAAGCGTTGGCGGAAGCGCCCTTCACCCTTCTCGTGGAGCAGCTGGGGCGTGGCGGCTTCCAACTGGTTGCGGTTGCTGATGTCGGCTAGCAGGTCGGTGAGCTGCCTCTTGATTTCCTGGTTGTGCAGACGTGCATCGTTGAGGTTGTGAATCAGTCCGTTCAGTTGCTGCTCCATCAGCCGGTGCTTCATGCGGTGGAATCGATAACCGATGAGTACAAGTCCGCAGAGCAACAGCAGTACAGAGCCGGTCAGCAGCAGGTAGAGCCTGTTGTTGTCTAGCTGGGCACGTGCCAACTGCAGCTCTTTTTCCTTCCTGTCCACTTGGAAATGGATGATGGTCTCGGCCAGTTTGCGCGAAGTCTCCAGCTCGTTGCGCTGCTTCTGCTCGCTGACGAGGTCCTGGGCATAGCGCATAATCTGAGGCAGGTTGGCTTCGTGAATGTAGTGGTCGAGAGCGAAGCTGTTGGCCTGGTCGATGTAGATAGGGTGGGGCGCTTGGTGGAGCAGCTTGTACATGCTGTCGAGCATGGCTTCGCCTTCATGTGCCCTGTGGGCGGCCAGGTAGCCTTTGGCCAGGCCGAAGAAGGCTTTGGCGCGTATGGTGGGGGTGGCTTCGCGACTGGCTCGCTGCAGTCGCTCCATGCCTTGCAGGTAGCAGCTGTCGGCTGAGGTAGCAAGGCCTGGCTTGCCCTTCCCTATCAGCAGGTGGCCCAGGAGGTAGTCGAGGTCAGCTTGTCCGCTGTTGTAGGGTAGCTGCTGGCATATCTCTTCAGCCTTCTGCCAGTAGTAGAGGGCGGAGTCCGTCTTTCCCAATGCCTCCATGGCCTGTCCTTTCAGCTGGTAAGTGGCTGACTGTATCATCGGATTGACATTCGCCTTCTTCGCATGGAGTAAGATGGCGCGGTTGGCATAGTTGTCGGCAGATTCGGGAAGTCCCCAGTAGATGAAGAGGTCGCTCATGGAGTTGCAGGCATTGATTTCTCCCAGTGGGTCATGCTGGCTTTGTGCCTCGTGGATGCTCTGAGTGAACAGGTCGATGGCCTCATTGAAGCGTCCGGTACGTTTGTAGAGCATACCAAGCATGGAGGTGACCCATTGCACGCCGGGTGAATGGGTGCAGAGCTTGTT
>JBJEKS010000130.1:14120-17205 GCA_051878755.1 Bacteroides sp.
TTCCCCAGGCTTTGGTAGCTGTTGACGAGCTGCAGCAGGGCATCGACGACGATGGGCTGCAGCTGCTGGCACACCGCCTGGCTCTCGGAGCTGTAGCTGGCGCAGTTGTTGAATAGAGCAATGGCCTCCGTGTATTGCTTGTCGTGTTGCAGGTTCCTTCCTTCGGTAAAGAGCGCCTTGCAGCTGGCCGCCTCTTCGCAGAGGGTTTCTGCCTTTTCCTCCTCGCTTTCTCCTTGGCCGCATCCTGGAAGCAGGGTGCAGCAGAAGGCACATAGCAGGAGCCAAACGGTAGCTGATATAGATTTGATTGTTGGTATATTTCTTTTCATGTTCTCTTCCGTGTCTCTATTTTCGATGCAAATATACTCATCTTTTTCGGTTTACAAAGCGGTTTACACCATAATTTTTCGCTGGTTTATCCATTTCTTTTTGATGACTATCTTGAAATTATATACTGCTTTGTTAACTCCGACTTTTTGTGGTTTCCTCTCGTTGTCCTTACTTTGTGGCGGTGAAAACAATCTAAAACAGAATAGAGACTTCATAATGATATGATGCGGGCTACAAAGAAACGTTGCATGATGCTTGGCTGGATGCTGACCTATGTGGAGAAGGTGGACGACTCGGAGTTTACACTTGCGGAGTCGCTGCAGCTGCTCCGTTCGCTCACCTCCCTTCAGCAGATTGAGCGCTTGCCCGCTTACCTGCGTAGCTTGTGCGAAAGCGGCGACCGCGCCGACTTCGACCGATTCATCAAACGCTGGATGGCCAAAGTGGCGGCTCAGGGGCGCTCTTCTTCCTTGTCTGCAGAAGTTAACCGCTACTGGTCTGAGCGCATGATGCAACTGCAGCGGCAGTTGGAAGGAACCTCTATCTCTTTGTGCGACCCCTATTATATTAAGGTAGGACTGAAGGGATGGGACATGGCGAGGCTTCAGTTGCTGAGCCGGGTGGCCTATGACCGCGGACTCATCTCCAACCGCGAGATGTGGGACTACCAGATCTTCGCCTGGAAATATGCAGCCTCTACGATGGAGAACTGGTGCGACCTGGGCTTCAGCTGCATGCTGGGCTATGCACTTCATGCCGACTCCATCCCGCTGGGTGAACTCTACAGAGTCTATCAAATTGCTACGGAAAGTGCCGAGAGCCCCTGGATTACGACCCGTTTTAAGTAACCTTTTTGTTCTTTCTTTCTTTAAAACTGACATTTTATCATTATTTAAGCAAAAAATAGGCTTTTCTAGTGGTGGAATGAAAAACTTTCCCTATATTTGCAGCGTAAAACGATGACATTTTGCATGGTGTCATCAAAAACAGGCATATTAAACCTTTTTTAGCGTAATATTATGAATATTGAGCGTATTATGGCTTCTCTTGAGGCCAAACATCCTGGTGAAAGTGAGTACCTTCAAGCTGTGAAGGAAGTGCTGCTGTCTATTGAAGACATTTACAATCAGCATCCTGAGTTTGAAAAGGCTAAAATCATCGAGCGCCTTGTGGAGCCCGATCGTATCTTTACGTTCCGCGTTACATGGGTGGACGACCGCGGCGAAGTGCAGACCAACCTGGGCTACCGCGTACAGTTCAACAACGCTATCGGCCCCTACAAGGGTGGTATTCGTTTCCATGCTTCGGTAAACCTCTCGATTCTGAAGTTCCTCGGCTTCGAGCAGACCTTCAAGAATGCTTTGACCACGTTGCCTATGGGTGGCGGTAAGGGTGGCTCCGACTTCTCTCCCCGCGGCAAGAGCGACGCTGAAATCATGCGTTTCTGCCAGGCATTCATCCTGGAGCTGTGGCGTCACCTGGGTCCCGATATGGATGTGCCTGCCGGCGACATCGGCGTAGGTGGCCGCGAAGTGGGCTATATGTTCGGTATGTATAAGAAGCTGACCCGCGAGTTTACGGGTACCTTCACAGGTAAGGGACTGGAGTTCGGCGGTTCGCTGATTCGTCCTGAGGCTACCGGCTTCGGAGGTCTCTACTTCGTAAACCAGATGCTGCAGACCAAGGGCATCGACATCAAGGGCAAGACGGTGGCCGTTTCAGGCTTCGGTAATGTGGCTTGGGGTGCTGTGACGAAGGCTACGCAACTGGGTGCCAAGGTGGTGACCATCTCCGGTCCTGATGGCTACATCTACGACCCCGATGGCATCAGCGGTGAAAAGATTGACTATATGCTGGAGCTCCGTGCTTCAGGCAATGATATTGTGGCTCCTTATGCAGAGCAGTTCCCCGGTGCGAAGTTTGTTGCCGGCAAGCGTCCTTGGGAGGTGAAGGTGGACATCGCACTGCCTTGCGCTACGCAGAACGAGCTGAACGGTGAGGATGCCCGTCACTTGATTGACAATGACGTGCTCTGCATCGGCGAAATCTCCAACATGGGTTGCACGCCCGAGGCTATCGACCTCTTCATTGAGAACAAGAAGATGTATGCTCCGGGTAAGGCTGTCAACGCTGGTGGTGTGGCTACGAGCGGTCTGGAAATGTCGCAGAACGCCATGCACATCAGTTGGAGCGCCGAAGAGGTGGACCAGAAGTTGCACACCATCATGCACGGCATCCATGCTCAGTGCGTGAAGTACGGTACGCAACCCGATGGCTACATCAACTACGTGAAGGGTGCCAACATCGCCGGCTTCATGAAGGTGGCTCACGCCATGATGGGGCAGGGTATCATTTGATATTGAATAGTTATCCTTATTATTATAAGCTGTCAGGGGGCTGTTGCGAAACAGCTCCCTGCTAGCGAAAAAAACTTTGTTTAGTTGTATTTGTATTTGTGGTTTGTGCTGCCTGCGCCTGTGAAGGTTATCGGGCAGTACTTTTTTTATCCCCTCAGAAGTGCTTTTTATCCATTTCTGCGTACTATTGACTACTTTTTACTTACCTTTGTGGCCTGAAATAGAAAACAACGAACCACAATGTTATTATCAGAATTAATCCAGCGTCGCGATAAGATTCGCGACCTGATGTTTAAGGAGGGCATCGATGCTGCCCTGATTGCAACGAATGTCAATCTCATCTATACCTTTGGCCAGGTGGTAAGCGGTTACCTCTATCTGCCGCTTCATGCACCGGC
>JBJEKS010000131.1:0-3003 GCA_051878755.1 Bacteroides sp.
AGAGGATATCGGCAAGAGCATCTCGGTGGCCGACTACAATGCCGCCTGCCGCAAGGATGTGATGAAGTTCACCAAGGAGTGGACTGACCTGACGCATCGTATGGGCTATTGGGTTGACCTGGAACACCCTTACATCACCTACGACAACCGCTACATCGAGACCCTGTGGTGGCTCCTCAAGCAGCTCTACAAGAAGAACCTGCTCTACAAAGGCTATACCATTCAGCCCTATTCGCCTGCTGCAGGCACCGGACTCAGCTCGCATGAGTTGAACCAACCCGGATGTTACCGCGACGTGAAGGACCTCACCGTAGTGGGCCAGTTCCGCATCCTCGACCCCAAGCCTGAGATGGCTGCGTGGGGCACACCCTATTTCCTGGCATGGACCACCACCCCTTGGACACTTCCTTCAAATACCGCCCTCTGCGTAGGACCCAAGATTGATTACGTGGCCGTACAGACCTACAATGCCTATACCGGCGAGAAGATGACTGCCGTATTGGCCAAGCCGCTGCTCTACAACCACTTCAACCCCAAGGCTGAGGGGTTGAGCCTGGAGGATTACAAGCCCGGTGATAAGCTCGTCCCCTTCAAGGTGGTGGGTGAGTACAAGGGTCCTGATTTGGTTGGCATGAAGTATGCCCAGCTCCTGCCGTGGGTAAAGCCTGTGGAGATGGATGCTGAGGGCGTTTGGCACGATGCCTCAGAGAAAGCTTTCCGTGTCATCCCGGGTGACTACGTGACGACCGAGGATGGTACAGGTATCGTTCACATCGCACCCACTTTTGGTGCTGATGACGCCAACGTGGCCCGTGCCGCTGGCATCCCCTCGCTCTTCATGATCAACAAGCGTGGAGAGACACGCCCCATGGTCGATTTGACCGGTAAGTTCTACCTGCTCGATGAGCTCGACGAGCGCTTTGTCAACGAGTGTGTAGATACTACTATATATAAGGAATATGAAGGCCGTTGGGTGAAGAATGCCTACGACCCGCAATTTACCGTGGATGGCAAGTACGACGAGAAGGCCGCTCAGGCTGCTGAAAGCCTCGACGTCTATATCTGCATGAAGATGAAGGCCGCCAACCTGGCCTTCAAGATGGAGAAGCATGTCCACAACTACCCCCACTGCTGGCGTACCGACAAACCCGTGCTCTACTATCCTCTGGACAGCTGGTTCATCCGCAGCACGGCCTGCAAGGAGCGCATGATGGAGCTCAACAAGAGCATCAACTGGAAGCCCGAATCTACGGGTACAGGTCGCTTCGGCAAGTGGCTGGAGAACCTCAACGACTGGAACCTGAGCCGTTCGCGCTACTGGGGCACACCGCTGCCTATCTGGCGCACCGAGGAGGGTGACGAGGAGAAGTGCATCGAGTCCGTAGAGGAACTCTACAACGAGGTAGAGAAGGCTGTGGCCGCTGGTGTGATGAAGAGCAACCCCTATAAGGAGAAGGGCTTCGTACCTGGCCTCTACACCCAGGAAAACTACGATAAGATTGACCTCCACCGTCCCTATGTGGATGACATTGTGCTGGTTTCCTCCACTGGCAAGCCGATGAAGCGCGAGAGTGACCTGATTGACGTCTGGTTCGACTCGGGTGCTATGCCCTATGCACAGATTCACTATCCCTTCGAGAACAAGGAGGCGCTCGATACCCATCAGGTCTATCCCGCCGATTTCATCGCCGAGGGTGTGGATCAGACCCGTGGCTGGTTCTTCACGCTCCATGCCATTGCCACGATGGTGTTCGACAGCGTCAGCTACAAGGCCGTTATCTCCAACGGCTTGGTGCTCGACAAGAACGGCAACAAGATGTCCAAGCGCTTGGGCAATGCCGTAGATCCCTTTGCCACCATCGAGCAGTACGGTTCCGACCCCTTGCGTTGGTATATGATTACCAACTCCTCGCCTTGGGACAACCTGAAGTTTGACGTCGATGGCGTGGAAGAGGTGCGTCGCAAGTTCTTCGGCACCCTCTACAACACCTACTCTTTCTTCGCCCTCTATGCCAACGTCGATGGCTTCTGCTATGCTGAGCCTGACGTGCCCCTGCAGGAGCGTCCCGAGATTGACCGCTGGATTCTCTCCCTGCTTAATAGCTTGATTAAGAACGTGGATAGCTGCCTGGCCGACTATGAGCCTACGAAGGCTGGTCGCTTGATTCAGGACTTCGTCAACGACAACCTCTCCAACTGGTACGTGCGCCTCAACCGCAAGCGCTTCTGGGGTGGTGGCATGACCACTGACAAGCTCTCCGCCTACCAGACCCTCTACACCTGTCTGGAGACTGTAGCCAAGCTGATGGCCCCCATCGCACCCTTCTATGCCGACATGCTCTATATGGACCTGGTGAAGGTGACCGGTCGCGACAGCGTGGTATCTGTCCACCTGGCCAAGTTTCCCGAAGCCGATGAGGCGCTGATAGACACCGAGCTCGAAGCCCGTATGCAGATGGCTCAGAGCGTCACCTCCATGGTGCTGGCTCTGCGTCGTAAGGTCAACATCAAGGTGCGTCAGCCCCTGCAGTGCATCATGATTCCCGTGGTGGATGAGGCACAGCGTGCCCACATCGAGGCCGTGAAGAACCTCATCATGAGTGAGGTCAACGTCAAGGAGCTGCAGTTCGTTGAAGGCGAATCGGGTGTACTGGTCAAGAAGGTGAAGTGCGACTTCAAGAAGATGGGTCCCAAGTACGGCAAGCAGATGAAGGCTGTGGCCGCAGCCGTTACCGCCCTTCCTCAGGAGGCCATTGCTGCCTTGGAGCGTGAGGGAAGCTACCTGCTCCAGCTCGATGGAGCCGAGGTGAAGGTGGAAGCCACAGATGTGGAAATCTTCAGCGAAGACATCCCGGGTTGGCTCGTAGCCAACGAAGGTAAGCTCACCGTAGCCCTTGAAGTGACCATCACCGAGGAGCTCCGTCGCGAGGGAGTAGCCCGCGAGCTGGTCAACCGCATCCAGAACATCCGTAAGTCGAGTGGCCTCGAGATTACCGACAAGAT
>JBJEKS010000132.1:0-4221 GCA_051878755.1 Bacteroides sp.
CAGGAGGTATTGGTCGCGGTAGTCATTCTTGTTGATGCGTTTTTTGGAGAACCCTGGTAGTGAGAAGTAGGGAGCCACTCGTCCCACATCGCTCTTCTTCATCTCCTGGATTTGGGCGTTGAGCCGGTCGATGTAGGGACGGTCTTTTAGCGCGCTGTTCATCTGCATGATGAGTGTATCGATGCGTTGCAGGTTGGGGTGAGGAGTTTGCACTACATAGTGGTCGAGCAGGTAGAGAATGGCCAGGTTATCCGGGTGATTGAGAATATACTGTTCAGCCAGCAGGTTGACTCCTTGGGGTGAAGTGATGGTGTCGCAAGAGGTAAAGAAGGCGTTGAGCAGTTTGTGCTCTTCATTACCCGTCACTTGCAGGTAGTGGCGTAGTGTTGTTGTATCTCCAGCAACGGTCAGTTTATCTCCAGGGCGGAAATAGAGTGGGTACTCCGTACCATCGGTGAAGCAGAGCCTTGTATCTGACAGGGTGTCAGCTTCTAGCCATACCTTGAACTTACCTGCTTTCAAGGTGATGGTGTCGGTATGGTGGTAGAACTGATCCACGCCATACAGGTAAATAGTGTCGTTGCCCAATCCGCTGATTTCCCCTTGCAGGAGCACATTGCCTTTGTTTCCTTTTCCACATGCTGCTACGAGCAGAGCCAGCAGGATGCCACTGATGTAAGCCTTCCAATGTTTCATTGTTGTAACACATTATTAGGGTTGGAGAACCCTTTGGTTGATTCGTGTGCGAAAATACATCTTTTTATTAAGAAAAAAAAATTGCCTGACACATTTCTCTGCGTCAGGCAACCTTTTTATAACGAGTCTGTTCGTTTTTACTTGATGATGTTCACGAAATCAGCATCGGTGAAGTACTTGGCAAACTCCAGGTCAGATGCAGCCTTCTTGGCCAGCGCAGGATTCTTAGCCACAGCGCTCTTCAAGCTGCTGGTAACCATGGAAGAGTTGTTGGTGCGTGCACCGAGAACAGCCTTCAGGTAGTCGGTATAAGCATCGGGGGTCTCGACAGCATCGAGGGTGCTCTTAGCCTTGTTGTAGTCCTTAGCCAGAATCTGAGCCAGAGCGGCACTGTTGGTCTTGGTGTCACCAAAGGCGTTCACTGCACGGTCGTATTGACCCTGAGCGATGTAGAGGTTACCAAGAGCCTCATTCAGTTCCTTCGAACCAGAAGCCTTGCTCAAGTAAGATTCAGAGGCAGCCTTGTCACCCTTAATCAGCGCAATCAAGCCGAGGTTGTTGTTCACTTCAGGAGCGTTGTTGATAGAAGCGGCTTTCTTGAAGTAGCTTTCAGCCTTCTCCAGGTTACCAGCTTCGTAAGCCAGCTTACCGAGGTTGTTGAATCCACGGAAGTCGTTGGGATAAATCTGAGTAGCCTTGGTGTAGATAGCCTCCTTCTTGGCAGGATCGTTGGTCAGCGTAGCAGCGTAGAGCAGTTCCTCTACGGTCAGCTGCTTGGCATCCGTATCAGCCAGCTGGGCAATCTCTTCGTCACTCTTGCCGATGATTTCGTAGTTCAGGGTCAGGCGTGAACGACGCAGCTGAGGCAGGATTTCGTCAGCCAGGTTCTTATAAACAGAAGAGATGTTCTTGATTTCCTGTTCTCTCTGCTCGGGATCCTGATACATAGAGAGCACACGCAGGATCAGCTCCTTGTCCTGGATGTTCGACTTAGATACCAGCTCCTGGAAGCCTTCCCAGTCCTCTGCAGTGTAGCGGGTATCAACAGCTACGTCGAGCTTGCCCTTCTTCAGGTCGCGGCCAACTACGCTAGCCGTGTTGTCCTGACGCTTTTCAGCCAAACCGCTGTTCAGGTCAAGACCACCATCAGGTGAAGCGTAGGCAGAAATCTCAATGTTGTTGATGCGCTTGTTGGCAGCTTCGTTTACGGTGCGAACCTCCTGACCAAAAGCCTTGGCAGCTTTCAGCTCGCTGGCACGTACGTTGGCCTGCTGGATGAGGAACATGATGTTGGCCTCATGCTTCTCCTTGATGATGCGCTGGAAGGCATCTTCGCCCAAAGCGGGATTGGCACTCTCCAACGTATTGCTTACCATGGCAGATGTTGCAATTACACCATCGGCCACCTTTACGGCAGGAATTTCAATGGTCTTGCCACCTACCGTTGCCTTGAATCGCAGGTAGAGCTCAGACTTGGCCATCTCGGGAACATAGTCGAAAGAAGCCTTCATCGTGTAGCTGCCACCCATCTTGTAAGAGATGGTCTGGTCGTTACCTTCTACCTTCTCACCTTGGAATACAGCGGGCTGGCTGGCAGCTTCGCCACCTTCCCATACCAATACAGGCGTTACTTCAACAACAGCTTTCTTGTTGAAGTACTTTTCGGGGAACTTACCGTTGATGGTTGCAGGTACTTTACCACCGATTGCCTCAAGAACCTGAGGAGTAACCGTGAAGTAATCTGACGACAATTCACCCATCTTGCTGCTGCACGACGTCAGCAAAGCAACAACACATGCCATTAAAAGAGGCAAATAAAGTTTCTTAGTCATTTTGGAATTAAATTATAGTTTGTAATGGTTTTTATTTATTCAATTCTATATAGTCATATATCCCTTCTAATTAGGTCTCGCAAAGTTAACAAAAATCGATTCACATTGTTAACCAGAAAGTCAGTTTTATCATTATTTAATGAAATATGAGCTACTCCAGGTCTTATTTGTGCTCGTTCCTGTATTTTATATTGCGTGGATGGTGTTCTATGATCTCGCTGCGCAACATTTGTCGGTCGATATGGGTGTAAATTTCTGTTGTAGCGATGCTCTCGTGTCCCATCATGCATTGGATGGCCCGGAGGTTGGCTCCACCCTCCAGCAGATGGGTGGCAAACGAGTGGCGGAAGGTGTGGGGACTGATGTTCTTGGTGATACCTGCCCGATCGGCCAGCTCCTTGATGAGGTGGAACACCATGATGCGCGAGATGCCGTTTCCCCAGCGGGCCAGGAAGAGGGTGTCTTCATGACCGGATTTGATACGCCATTGGTTGCGCTCCTGCATCCAGTAGGTTATCTCCTTGATGGCACGGGGCGATATGGGTACCAGCCGTTGCTTGCTTCCTTTACCCTCCACTTTGATGAAACCCTGCTTGAAGTAGAGCTCGGAGATTTTCAGCCCGCAGAGCTCCGATACGCGCAATCCGCAGCTGTAGAGCGTCTCAAGCATGGCTCGGTTGCGTTGCGCCTCTGGCTTGTCGCTATCTACTGCAGCGATAATGCGGTCTATTTCGTCCACTGTCAGCACCTCGGGAAGTTTTAGTCCTATTTTTGGACCCTCAATCAGTTCAGAGGGGTCATCCTCGCGGTAGTCGGCCATCACCATGAAGTGGAAGAATGACTTCACCCCCGAAAGGATGCGTGCCTGTGAGCGAGGTACGATGCCGATGTCGTGCAATCCGGCAAAGAAGGTCTGCAGCTGCTGCATGTTGACATCCAGTACGCCCGTCTGTTCGCTATCGAGGTAATGGAGTAGCTTATCCAGGTCGAGCTTATAGGCCTCCTGGGTGTTGATCGAAAGCGATTTTTCCAGCTTGAGGTACTGCAGGTACTTCCTGATAATCAAGGCTTGTTTCTCCTTATTTATTATTTGCTCTACTGTTTTCATTTCTTTTTAGTAACTTTGCAGCGCAAAGATATAAAATTATTGTGTTATGAAAATACAAATCATCAACGGACCCAACATTAATCTTCTGGGTAAGCGCGAACCGGGAATCTATGGGAGTACCTCGTTCGAGGAGTATCTGACCAAACTCCGTCTTCGTTATCCTCAGGTGGATATCGACTATTACCAATCCAACGTGGAGGGATTCATGATTGACAAGATCCATGAGGTGGGGTTCAGCTACGACGGTATCATCTTGAACGCTGGTGCCTATACTCATACTTCGATAGCGCTGCAAGATGCCATTCGTGCGGTGACAACACCGGTGGTGGAGGTGCATATCAGCAACGTACACAGCAGGGAGGAATTCCGCCATCGTTCCATGATTTCGGCCGCCTGTAAAGGGGTGATTCTGGGCTTTGGTTTGGACTCTTACCGTCTGGCTCTGGAGGCTCTGCTGGCAGGAACAGAATCGCATGGATAACCGTATGTCGATATCCTATATAATTAAGGTAAATAGAAGCAAGCAAGAAGTATGACTATCGACGACTATATCCTCAGACATATCGATGCGGAGGACCCTTACCT
>JBJEKS010000132.1:4321-17133 GCA_051878755.1 Bacteroides sp.
GTATGACTATCGACGACTATATCCTCAGACATATCGATGCGGAGGACCCTTACCTGAGCGCACTCTACAGGGATACCCATCTGAAGTTACTCTATCCGCGGATGGCCTCGGGGCATCTGCAGGGACGTATATTGAAAATGTTCGTTCAGATGATTCGTCCGCAACAGGTGCTGGAGATAGGTACATACAGCGGCTATTCGGCCCTGTGCATGGCTGAAGGGCTTTCCGAGGGAGCTACACTCCATACCTTTGAGATTAATGACGAACAGGAGGAGTTCACCCGTCCATGGCTCGAAGGGTCTCCCTGGGCAGATAGGATAAGGTTCTATATCGGTGATGCACTCCAGCTGGTGCCTCGCCTCGGACTTACATTTGATTTAGCCTTTATCGATGGTGACAAGCGGAAATATGTGGATTATTACGAGATGGTGCTTCCCCGCTTACATCCCGGAGGCTATATATTGGCTGATAATACGTTGTGGGATGGTCATGTGGTGGAGGAGCAGGCTCATGATGCTCAGACCCTAGGTATCAAGGCGTTCAACGACCTCATCGCATCCGATAAGCGGGTGGAAAAGGTAATCTTTCCTTTGCGTGACGGACTTACCTTGATTCGGAAGAAAGAATGAATCGGGAATAAAAAACCGTTCCTGCCCTCACGGGTAAGAACGGTCCAGTCAATAATACATGAAAAAACGCTATTTAGAGAGAGTCTCTTCTTGATTCAGGTGAAAATGCTATCTTTTCACACTGCAAATGTAGAAAGGTTTTTCTTTACGAACAAAAGATATCGACAAACGTTCTATTTTTATCGACAATTTTACCAATTATTAGAAGGTTTTCTTTCGATTGATGAAATAATAGGGCTTTTTCGATGAATAATGATAAGAATTTTGTAGCTTTGTGCTCTAAACAATTAAATAGGTAATTATATGGAAACAACTCGTCAGAATAAGATAGCTCGTTTGCTTCAAAAAGAGCTGAGTGATATTTTCTTGCTTCAGACAAAGTCGATGCATGGTGTATTGGTTTCGGTCAGTGCGGTGCGTATCAGTCCCGACATGAGTGTGGCTCGGGCTTACCTGAGCATCTTCCCATCGGAGCGGGCTGAAGAAATCATCAAGAACATCAATGCCAACATGAAATCGGTGCGCTACGAGCTCGGTACCCGGGTGCGTTATCAGTTGCGTATTATCCCGGAGCTGAAGTTCTTCGTGGACGACTCGCTGGATTATGCAGAGCATATCGATGAATTGCTGAAGAAATAAACAGCTTATCTCTCGTCACCGGCATGTCTTTCCCGTTTTACATGGCCCGTCGCTATCTTCTCTCTCCCAAGAAGCATAGCGCGGTCAACATCATTTCGGCTGTCTCGGTGTGTGGTATCGCGCTCTCTACCATGGCGTTGGTCTGCACACTCAGTGTCTTCAACGGCTTTCAGGAGATGGTGGAGGGTTTCTTCACGGCTTTTGATGCCCAGCTGAAGATTGTGCCTGTACGGGGTAAGGTGTTCGACCCCTTGGAGAGCCGTCTGCAGCAGGTGAAGTCGATGGCGTGTATTGACGTGTGGAGTGAAACCATTGAGGAGCAGGCCGTGGTGCAGTATAAGCAGCGGCAGGCCATGGTGACCATCAAGGGGGTAGAGCCCAATTTCGAGGAGCTGACTGAGATAGACAGCTTGCTGATAGGTTCGGGTAGCTTTATGCTGACCGATTCAGAGGTGGAGTATGGGGTACTTGGTGTGGAACTGATCAGTGAGTTGGGTACAGGTCTTCAGTTTATCGACCCCTTGCAGGTCTATGCCCCTAAGCGTAACGTCAGGGTGAATATTGCCAATCCTTCTACAGCCTTCAACCGCCGTTACCTCTTCTCACCCGGGGTGGTGTTTGCCTGCAACCAGCAGAAATATGACGCCAATTATATCCTCACGTCGCTAGGCTTTGCCCGCCAGTTGTTCAATTACGACACGCAGGTTTCTGCCATAGAGATTAAGCTGAAGCCTGATGCTGATGTCGGTAAGGCCGAGCGTGAGATGCAGCGCAAGTTGGGTGACCGGTTCAAGGTGCTCAATCGCTACGAGCAGCAGGAGGAGGTGTTTCGCATCATGGAGATTGAGAAGCTGATTTCCTACTTCTTTCTCACGTTTATACTGGTTGTGGCCTGTTTCAACCTGATCGGTTCGTTGTCGATGCTGATGCTTGACAAGCGTGAAGATGTGGATACGCTTTATCGGCTGGGTGCTGACAGGCGGATGATATCTCGGATTTTCCTTTGCGAGGGTCGGTTGGTCTCCTTGGTTGGCGCATTGGCAGGCATTCTTCTTGGTGTGATGCTCTGTTATTTGCAACAAACGTTCGGTCTCATCCGCTTGGGTAGTGGGGAGTCGTTTCTGGTGGATGCCTATCCAGTGAGTGTGCATTTATCCGACTTGTTGGTAATCCTCCTCACCGTGCTTTTCGTAGGTTTTGCCAGCATTTGGTATCCTGTTAGGCAAATAAAGTGCAAATAGCATAAAAAGAGAAAGGCTAACTATCTACTTATAAGATAATTAGCCTTTCTTCGTGTTGGACTACCAGGATTCGAACCTGGACAAACAGAACCAAAACCTGTTGTGCTACCATTACACCATAGTCCAAACTTCTTGGTGCTTTCTTTTGAAAAGCGGTGCAAAGATAGAGGCTTGATTTGATTCTTGCAAATTATTGACCTACTTTTTTTATTTACTTGGCAATAATTAAGTAGTAATTCTTCTTTCCACGTTGCACGAGCAGATACTTTTCATCCAGCAGGTCGGCAGCGGTAATCACCTGGTCGAAGGCAGAAAGCTTCTCTTTGTTGAGTGATATGCCGCCTCCTTGTACCAGTTTGCGCATCTCACCTTTTGAGGCGAAGACAGGGGCATGTTCTACAAATAAATCAACGGCTTTAACCCCTTCAGCGAGGGCTTCGCGGCTGATTTCAAACTGAGGTACCCCTTCGAATACGGCCAGCAGCGTGGGCTCGTCAAGCTTCTTGAGCGCTTCGCTTGTACCATTGCCAAACAGGATGCCTGAAGCTTCCACAGCAGCCTGATACTCTTCCTCAGAGTGAACCATCACGGTAACCTCCTGCGCCAGACGTTTCTGAAGGATACGCAGGTGAGGAGCTTCCTTATGTTGGGCAACCAGCGCATCAATCTCTTCCTTATTAATAGAGGTAAATATCTTGATGTACTTTTCGGCATCGTCATCGCTTACGTTGAGCCAGAACTGGTAGAACTTGTAAGGCGAGGTGCGTTGAGGGTCAAGCCAGATGTTTCCACTCTCCGTCTTGCCAAACTTCTTGCCATCGGCCTTGGTAATCAGCGGACAGGTCAGTGCGTAGGTTTCCACCTCGTTGCCCAGTGTGCGGCGAATCAGCTCGGTGCCAGTGGTCATGTTACCCCACTGGTCGTTACCGCCCAGCTGGAGCTTGCAGCCCTTGTGCTGGTAAAGGTAGAGGAAGTCGTAACCCTGCAGCAGCTGGTAGGTGAATTCGGTGAACGACAGTCCGTCGCGAGCCGTTCCGTTGAGGCGCTGTTGTACACTCTCCTTGGCCATCATGTAGTTCACCGTGATGTGCTTACCCACTACGCGGGCAAAATCCAGGAAGGTGAAGTTCTTCATCCAGTCGTAGTTGTTCACCAATTCAGCCTTGTTGGGGGCATCGGTGTCGAAGTCAAGGAATTTGGCTACTTGCTTCTTGATGCACTCTTGGTTGTGGTAGAGTGTGGCATCGTCCAGGAGGTTGCGTTCCTGGCTCTTGCCGGAGGGGTCGCCAATCATACCGGTGGCTCCGCCAACCAGGATGATGGGTTTGTGGCCACAACGTTGCAGATGGCGCAGCATCATGATGCCACACAGGTGGCCGATGTGGAGTGAGTCGGCTGTGGGGTCTGTACCCAGGTAAGCCGTAACCATCTCCTTTTCGAGCAGTTCTTCGGTGCCCGGCATAATCTGTGCAAGCATGCCGCGCCACTTGAGTTCTTCTACAAAATTCATATCGTTTGCGTATTATTTATGTAATATTCTTGATTTATAGCGTGCAAAAATACAACACTTTCCGTGAATGGCCAACTCTTAGCGCTTAAAAAAGAGTCTTTCCACGTTTTCATCGAGTGATTGGCGCAATTCTTCATTGGTCTGACATCTGGCCAGGGCCAGCGCTTGACACAGTTGCTCTACATCTTCCTCCCGCTCATCGCTCTCTATCAGTAAGCGATCGTTGGGTGTGGAGCGCATGGCTTCCAGGTTGAACAGGGTGCCGAAGGAGAGGTAGAACCCCTTTTTGAGTAACTGTTGAGCCAACTGAGGCTTTCCTCTGAAACCGTGGATAATCCAGGGAACTGTAGGCTGCAGCTGTTGGTGGAGGAGCAGCAATTCATCGACGGCTTTGACCAGATGGATTACGACGGGTTTCTGGATTGATTCAGCCAGCTGGGCCTGAGCCTCAAAGAATTTCATCTGTTGAGGGATGGGGGCCCCATGGAGTCGGTCGAGTCCCACTTCGCCAATGGCCACCACCTGGGGATGGAGCACGAGCAGCTTCATTTTGTTCATTTCTTCGATGAAATCGGTGATTTTGTCCGTGTCCCAAGGGTGAATACCAATGGCATACCAATGGGATGGCTCAGGTGAGAATGTCTGAGGCGAAACGCTTACTATGGCTGTTCCGGCAACGGATGGCAGCTGGTGGGTATGGATGTCAATAGGGTATATCTGCTTCATGGGCCTAGGATATCAATGTGTAGAGTCAGGGTACGGGATCATAGCCAGAGCCACCCCAGGGGTGGCAACGCAACAGACGTTTCACGGTGAGGTATAATCCCTTGAATGGGCCATGCTTCTTGAGGGCCTCCACGGCATATTGTGAACAGGTGGGTGTGAAGCGGCAACTGGGCCCCAGCAAGGGAGAGATACACCGTTGGTAGAAGTAGATGGGCAGCAGGAGTAGCCCTACCAATAGTTGTCTCATGGTGCTGGCTTCTCCTCTTCCTGTTTATCCGACTGGTTGACTTTGAGGAGTTCGGTCAGTCGGTGGAGTATGCGCTTCATCTGTTCGTTGATGTGCGAGGAGGGTACCAGTTGGTCGCTCAAGTAGATGAAGGCTATCGCCACCTGCAGGCCCTGCTGCTCCAGTGTGTGGAGGAGGAGTTGCTTGTTGAGGCGATAGGCTTCACGTACTTGGCGCTTGATGCGGTTGCGTTTGACGGCCCGTTTGAACCGTCGTTTCGATACGCTTACCAAGATGGTAGCACTGCATGGCTGCTCTGCTACGGGGAGGTAAACCACCCGCAGGGGGAAGCAGGCGAAGGAGCGGGCCTTGCCCGAGAACATTTCGCCAATAATCTTCTTACGGCAGATCCTTTCGGCCTTATGCAGGGTATTGGGCATCGGTTATTTGTTGTTCTCCTTGAGGAACTGTTCGAGGGCAGCTGTCATCGAGGGTGCTTTCTCGCTTGGTGCAACCAGGTCGAGTCGCAGACCGGCATCGCGTACAGCCTGAGCTGTAACGGCACCGAAGGTACCAATCTTCACCTCCTTCTGGTCGAAGTTGGGGAAGTTTTTCTGCAGCGAGGCCACTCCGGCAGGACTGAAGAAAATCATCATGTCATATCCAGCCAGTTCTTCGGGGGCGAAATCGTTGCTCACCGTGCGGTACATCACCACCTCGTGGTGCTGCAGCTTGCTCTGGTCCAACAGGTTCTTGATGTCATCGTTGTGTACGTCAGACATAGGCACAAAGTACTTCTCGTTCTTGTGCTTCATCATGATGGGCACCAGGTCCTCAAACTTGCCCGAAGGTCCGGGGAAAATTTTCCGTTTGCGGTATTGGGTGTACTTTTGGATATAATTGGCGATTGTTTCAGATACACAGAAATACTTCATCGTTTCAGGAATCGTGACGCGCAACTCGGTACACAGATTGAAAAAGTGATCGATGGCATGCCGCGAAGTGAAGACTATGGCGGTATGGTCGAGAATGGAGACTTTCTGTTGTCTGAATTCCTTGGGTGTGAGACTCTCCACCTTGATGAAGGGGCGGAAGTCGATGGTCACACCATACTTTTCGGCGATGTCGAAGTAAGGCGACTTATCTGAGGTCGGCTTGGGCTGCGACACTAATACTTTGTTTATTTTCAACGTCCTAAAATTTTATTATCAAATAATTGGTTAGCTGAAGCATGCCGTTATACAAAAGTATGCAGGGCAGCATTTCCAGGGCGCAAAAGTACATAATAATTAGCATACTGCCATAAAAATTCTCGCAAAAAAGTTTTATCCATTTATAAATCATCAAGATTTTTGTAATCGACACGAAAATTAACGAAAAAACGATGATAAATGGAAGATGCTGGTTAAAATATACCACTATCAGGACGAATGGGAAAAGTGCAAATCCCAGGTAATAAACCAGCGTGGAATAGGATTCGAGCCAAAGCGAGGTTTTCGTCCTGTCAAAAAATATCCATCCCAACAGGCTATAGAGCATCCATTTCAAGGCAAAATAGAGCAGGCTGACGATGAAGAAGAGGGCAATCCATTGCAGGGAGCTGAGGTGCTGTATCAGTTGGGGTGACTGCTTGGCGAAGAGGCAGAACAGGGTGACTGAAGCCAGCATACAGGTCTGCAGCGAGAGGAGCAACAGGCTTCGCACATCGCCTGCCGTAGAGGTGGAGAAGATGCTGGTGCGTTCGCGGTGGAGCAGGAAGTCCTTGATGAGCTGACCAAGGAACTTGTGGTGACGCGACAGGACTACGGCGCTGAGGAAGAAGCAGACGATGAGGATAGCGGCAAGGGTGTTGTCGTTGCTGGGGGCATAGGGTAGGGGGATGCCTTCCACGCGTGGGGTCAGTGAGAGCAGTGTGGAGAGCATGGCATCAGATAGCGGCAAATTTACGTACGGAGGTATCCCAGCGGGGGGTGGTGAAGAGCAGCTCCACCGCCTCTTCGGGTGTTTGGGCCACGCGCCAGATGTCTGCATGCTGTATGCGCATGAAGTTTTCATCTACGGCTCGTTTCATCATTTCGAGCAGGGGATTGAAGTAACCTTTGGTGTTAAGCACGATGATAGGGTTCAGGTAGAGGCCGAGTTGTTTCCAGGTGATGACCTCGAGCAGCTCCTCCAGGGTGCCGCAACCTCCGGGCAGGGCGATGACAGCATCACTCAGCCGGGCCATGGTCTGCTTACGTTCGTGCATGTCGCTGACCACCATCAGTTGGCTCATGCCCTGATGGTGCCACCCCTGCTCCACCATGAAGCGAGGTATCACGCCGATGGCTTCACCCCCATGCTGCATCACGGCATCGGTCACGGCTGCCATCAGTCCCATCTTGCCTGCTCCGTTGACCAGGCTGATGCCTTTCCCTGCCAGCAGCTTGCCCAGTGTGCGGGCCGCTTCAAAGTAGGCTTCGTCAATTTTTGTACTCGATGCGCAATAGACGCATACTCTATTTATAGGCTTCATCATTGTTCTTGTTTTTGTTGTTTCTATGTGGCTGTTGGTGGCACCATTCTGCGGAAAAAATGGCCTTTGCATGATAAAATCTGTTCCTAACAGCCCTTAATTTGGGGCAAAATTAAGGTTTTTGTGAATAAGTAGCAACCGAAGTGTACAAGAAAGCAAGCTTTTTTGTAAATTCGCCGCGAGAATCGTTCAATTTAGGATGAACCTTTCCCCAAATAAAACAATATGTAACCTGTTTAATATGGTAAGAAAGTACGATTTCCTCGTCATCGGCTCGGGTATTGCCGGTATGAGCTTTGCTTTGAAGGTGGCAGAGAAGGGCAGTGTGGCCCTGATCTGCAAAGCGGGCCTGGAAGAGGCCAACACCTATTTTGCCCAGGGAGGTATTGCCTCGGTCACCAACCTGAAGGTGGACAACTTTGACAAGCATATTGAAGACACCATGATTGCCGGCGACTGGATCAGCGACCGTGCAGCCGTGGAGAAGGTTGTCACTGAGGCTCCGGCACAGATTCAGGAGCTGATACGCTGGGGAGTGAACTTCGACAAGAAGCCCGACGGCGAGTTTGACCTTCATAAGGAGGGCGGTCACAGCGAGTTCCGCATCCTCCATCACAAGGACAATACGGGGGCTGAGATACAGACCAGCCTGATTGAGACGGTGAAGAAGCACCCCAACATCACTGTCTTCACTAATCACTATGCGGTGGAGATTATCACCCAGCACCACCTGGGCATCATCGTGACGCGTTATACTCCGGGCATCAAATGCTTCGGAGCTTATGTGCTCAACGAGGAGACGGGCGAGGTGGATACCTTCCTCTCCAAGGTTACCGTGATGGCCACGGGTGGTTGTGAGGCGGTCTATCGCCACACCACCAACCCCCTGGTAGCTACAGGCGATGGCATTGCCATGGTCTATCGCGCCAAGGGAGCTGTGAAGGACATGGAGTTCATCCAGTTCCACCCCACGGCCCTCTATCACCCGGGCGACCGTCCCTCGTTCCTCATCACCGAGGCCATGCGAGGCTATGGCGGTGTGCTCCGCACCCTCGACGGCAAGGAGTTCATGCAGAAGTATGACCCTCGCCTGTCACTTGCTCCGCGCGACATCGTGGCCCGTGCCATTGATAATGAGATGAAGCAGCGCGGTGAGGACCATGTCTTCCTCGACGTGACCCACAAAGACCCCGAGGAGACCAAGCGCCACTTCCCCAACATCTACAAGAAGTGCCTCAGCATCGGTATCGACATCACCAAAGAGTATATCCCTGTGGCACCTGCTGCCCACTACCTGTGTGGCGGTATCAAGGTGGATCTCGACGGTCAGAGCAGCATCCGTCGCCTCTATGCCATCGGCGAATGTAGCTGCACCGGTTTGCATGGCGGCAACCGCCTGGCCAGCAACTCACTCATCGAGGCCATTGTCTATGCCGAGGCCGCTGCCAAACATTCACTCAGCGTGATTGACCGCTACGACTTCAACGAAGATATCCCCGAGTGGAACGACGAAGGCACCATCTCGACCGAGGAGCGCATCCTCATTACGCAGAGCATGAAGGAGGTGAACCAGATTATGGAAGCTTACGTGGGCATCGTGAGAAGCAACGTCCGCTTGACCCGTGCCTGGAACCGTCTCGACATCCTCTACGAAGAGACCGAGCGCCTCTTCAAGAGCAGCAAGGCCACGCGTGAGCTGTGCGAACTGCGCAACATGATTAACGTGGGTTATCTCATCACCAAGCAGGCCATGGAGCGCAAGGAGAGCCGCGGTCTGCACTACACCATCGATTACCCCCGCGCCACAGAGGCCGGAAAGTAATCCCTGCTGGATAGGAAACAGAGAGGCCCGATACGAAGCATTCATTTCGTATCGGGCCTTTAGCTGTTGTTATGTCTGTCAGCTTTTCAGCCTCTTTGCTGAGGCTCATAGGGCTGAGATTACATGTTGGTCTTCTTCACCTCAAAGTAAGCCTGCGGATGCTGGCATGCGGGGCAGAGCTCGGGAGCCTCTTTGCCTTCATAGATGAATCCGCAGTTGCGGCACTGCCATACCGTCACTTCGTCCTTGGCAAACACCTTGCCAGCCTCGATGTTCTTCACGAAGGCCAGGTAGCGCTCCTCGTGTCCCTTCTCTGCTATGGCAATGTTGCGGTACATCAGGGCGATTTCGGGGAAACCCTCTTCATCGGCAATGTCAGCAAACTTGGGGTAATCCAGCGTCCACTCCTCGTTTTCACCAGCTGCGGCAGCCTTCAGGTTGTCGAGCGTCTTGCCGATTACGCCAGCGGGATAAGAGGCCGTAATCTCTACACAGCCACCTTCCAGCCACTTGAACATGCGCTTGGCGTGTTCCTTCTCCTGGTCAGCCGTCTCGGTGAAGATAGCTGCTATCTGTTCGTAACCCTCCTTCTTGGCCACGCTGGCGAAGAAAGTGTAGCGGTTGCGGGCTTGCGACTCACCTGCGAACGAAGTCAGCAGGTTCTTTTCAGTTCTTGTTCCTTTAATACTTTTGCTCATATTGTTCTTGTTTTTTAAGTGAATTGATTTTGTTTGCAAAGATAGTACTTTAATTGTAATTATTACAATTTTGCTAATAGAAATTTCGCGCGTTTAATTTATTTAAGAAATAGGCATTTTCTTTACCTTATTATATAAGTATATATCGCTCTTATGCACGGTTTCGATGTTTCTTTAGCGGTTTTTGTTCTAAAAGCCATTAAATCTCACACTTTTTATCTAATTTTGCAGCCGATAACAAGTAATAATAGGAAAAAATGAAAGCGTTCGACTTTTTCAGACCCAAGCTCGTCAGTTCGCTGAAGAGCTATTCCAAAGAAACGTTGATGGCCGATATGATGGCCGGTGTGATTGTGGGCATTGTGGCCCTGCCTTTGGCCATTGCCTTCGGTATTGCTTCGGGAGTATCGCCCGAGAAGGGTATCATTACGGCGATTATTGCCGGTTTCATCATCTCCCTGATGGGAGGCAGCAAGGTGCAGATTGGCGGACCTACGGGTGCGTTCATCGTGATTATCTACGGTATTATTCAGCAGTATGGTGAGGCTGGACTCATTGTGGCCACGCTGATGGCCGGTGTGATACTGGTGTTGCTTGGCGTGCTCAAGCTGGGAGCCGTCATAAAGTTCATCCCTTACCCCATCATCGTGGGCTTTACGAGCGGTATCGCGGTGACCATCTTCACTACGCAGATTGCCGATGTGCTGGGATTGCAGCAGCAAGCCATGGACCTGGAGGGAAATTTGCTCTATACGGAGGCGGGTGATGCGCTGATGATTCCGCTCAAGACGCCGGGCGACTTCCTGGGCAAGTGGATGGTCTATTTCGACCACCTGGACAGTGTGAACTGGTGGAATACCCTGGTGAGCATCGTCAGCATCGTCATCATAGCCCTTACCCCTCGCTTCTCGAAGAAGATTCCCGGTTCGCTCGTGGCCATTGTGCTGGTGACGGCTGTGGTTTGGGCGATGAAGAACTATGCCGGTATTGAGGGTATAGATACGATTGGCGACCGCTTCAGCATCAAGGCCGAACTGCCTGATGCCGTGGTGCCCAACCTCAACTGGGAGGCCGTCCGCAGCCTCTTCCCCGTGGCCCTGACCATTGCGGTACTGGGAGCCATTGAGTCACTTCTTTCGGCTACCGTGGCCGACGGTGTGATTGGTGATAAGCACGATTCGAACACCGAACTGATTGCCCAGGGTGCGGCCAACATGGTGACGCCCCTCTTCGGTGGTATTCCCGCTACGGGAGCCATTGCCCGCACTATGGCCAACATCAACAACGGCGGTCGCACCCCCGTGGCTGGTATGGTACATGCCGTGATTCTGCTGCTGATTCTGCTGCTGCTCATGCCCCTGGCACAATACATCCCCATGGGCTGTCTGGCTGGTGTGTTGGTCATCGTATCGTATAACATGAGTGGTTGGCGCACCTTCAGGGCTTTGCTCCGCAACCCCAAGAGCGACGTCAGTGTGCTGCTCGTTACCTTCTTCCTCACCATCATCTTCGACCTGACCGTGGCCATCGAGGTGGGTCTGCTCATTGCCTGCGTGCTCTTCATGCGCCGTGTGATGGAGACCACCGAGATTTCGGTCATCAAGGACGAGATTGACCCCAACAGCGAGACCGATGCCACGACCCACGAGGAGCACCTCATCATCCCTGAAGGGGTGGAGGTGTATGAAATCAACGGTCCCTACTTCTTCGGTATCGCCACCAAGTTTGAGGAGATGATGGCCCAGATGGGCGACCGTCCCAAGGTGCGCATCATCCGTATGCGTAAGGTGCCCTTCATCGACTCCACGGGTATTCACAATCTGGAGAGCCTCTGCCGGATGTCGCAGAAGGAAGGCATCACCGTGGTGCTCTCGGGCGTAGTGGAGAAGGTACACCTTGTGCTGGGCAAGTCGGGCTTCTACGAGCTGCTGGGTGAAGATAACATCTGCCCCAACATCAACGTGGCCCTCTACCGTGCCAAGGAAATCCTGGAACAGAAGTAAACCTTATCCCTCTTTATCGTGATGGCAAGAAAGAAGAAATCTACGAAACAGCCGCTCAGCGTCACCCTGTTTGTGGCGCTGATCGTGCTGGTTTGTGCGGCATACGAGCCTGTCTCCAGCTGGCTCAAGGAAGATGCCCCTTTGGAGCAGCTCCAGAAGCAGCTGGGCAATGATGCGCAGAAACTGCTTGGCAATACTCCTCAGAAGAAGCTGAGCGACCTCCCTGCCGAGGGCAGCGGACTGGAACTGCCCGAGTCATTGAAGGGTACACGCAGTGAGCTTATCCTGAAGCGGATGGGCTATACGGTCTCTTATAACCTGGAGTGGAACCTGCCCAACTGGGTGGCCTGGGAGCTGAATGCGGATAAGCTGGTGGAGCGCGAGGGACGGAGCGACAAGTTCCTGCCCGACCCCGACCTGATGGAGAAGGAGGCGGTGACGACCGACGACTACAAAGGCAGTGGCTGGGACCGTGGCCACATGTGTCCCGCAGGCGATAACCGCTGGCACTGGAAGGCCATGCAGGAGAGCTTCTACATGACCAACATCTGTCCGCAGGACCACAACCTGAACCGTGGCGACTGGAAGGAGCTGGAGGAGAAGTGCCGCACCTGGGCCGAACAGGAGGGGCCAATCTATATTGTTTGTGGCCCCATACTCTACAACCGCAAGCATCAGACGATAGGTCAGGAGCATATCGTGGTGGTGCCCGAGGCCTTCTTCAAGGTGGTGCTCTGCCTCTCGGGCGATAAGCCCAAGGCAGCTGGCTTCATCTTCAAGAACAGCTCGGGCAACCGCAAGCT
>JBJEKS010000133.1:0-2984 GCA_051878755.1 Bacteroides sp.
CAATAGTTAAGGTTGGCATCAACTTTGACACCACCCACCGGACCCTCAGTGACTGGCAAATCGTACGCAACTGAAAGGGCGCAGTATGTTGACATAAATGGCCAAGTATGTTTAGATACTTGGGTAGGTATGTTCTGATAACTCTCCAGCCGTGGACATCAAACTATCCAGCGCTGAACAGTTAACTGCCCAGCCGTGGAGAGTTAACTCTTCAGACGTGGGCATCAAACTCTTCAGAAACGGGTGAAAAATTGGCCTCCGAAAACGATTGTGAGGCGATTTTTATGTTAAAGAACATATTTTTGGATGGTTTTTCGCGGAAAAGTCGCTACTTTTGCGGCGTATTAGTTTTTTAAAAGATTGTAAGTATGAGTTTACCTGAAGATCCCGCAATGCTCTACAGCTTCATCAACATGAAGTTGCGCGATGAGTACAACTCGTTGGAGGCTCTCTGCTCCGACCTCTCTATCGACAAGATGGAGCTGGAGAAGAAGCTGAAGACACACGGTTTTGAGTACAATCCGGCTAAGAACCGTTTCTGGTAATTAGCCGTTTCTGGCTTACTACAGGCGTAACAAGCGGCCTGCCTCCTGGGGTATGGCTGCTTTGTTACGCTTTTTTTATTTCTCCTCGGGAAGGGCTGCTTCTGAAAGGGCCGACTCGGGGATGGGGTTGTACTGGAAGCGGGTAATCACCGGGTTGTGGTCACTGCACAGTTCCTGTGTCAAGGAGAAGCACTCAGTGGCGCGCAGACGTGAGGAATGGAAGGTGTAGTCGATGCGGAGCAGACGCCACGCGTTGCGGTAGGTGTACATGTAGCCACTGCCAGCCTCCTGGAAGGCATCGGTCAGCAGGTTGCTGAAGGTGCGGTAGGTGTAGGAGGAGGGTAGGGAGTTGAGGTCGCCGCAGAGGATGACGGGATGCTCGGTCTGACGGATGCGTTGGCAGATGCTATCTACCTGCTGCGCACGCTTCTTGAGGTTGCCGTGGAGGGTCTCGGCTGCTTCCTGTGTGGTCTGTATCTTCTGTTTGGTATCTCCATAGTCCATCTCGCGGGCCCAGGTGGTGCGACGCTGTGAGATGCTTGTGGTCTGCAGGTGACAGTTGAAGAGAGTGACCGTGCCACCGGGGGCCTCTATGTCGGCCATCATGCTGCAGTTGGCCGACTCGGGGAAGAGCAGGTGTTCCGTCTGCTTGAGCGGATGGAGGCTGAAGAGGGCCAGTTGTAGATGACCGTCAGCCTGTGGCAGGTAGCGGTAGGGCCAGTGATTGAAGACGTTGAGGATGCTGTCGGTAGTGAAGGCCTGGTTGCCGTCGAACTCCTGGAAGCAGATGACATCAACCTGTTGTTCCTCGCAGTAGCGGGCCAGCTCCTTGCAGCTGTAGCCGGTAAACTCGTGGCCAAAGCTGTGGACATTGTAGGTGGCTACGGTCAGCGTGGGTGCATCAGCTACGATGATGGGGTGGTTGCCGCGCTGGTAGATGGTGGTCAGGTAGTTCCAGTTGGCCCCGATAGCCAGCAAGGCGATGAGGAAATGAGCCTTCCGCATAAAGAGGAAAATGAGCGCAAGTACTGCATTGGCCACCAGCAGGAAGGGCAGGGCCAATCCAAGCAGAGGCATGATAGTGGAATCTGCCGGATGGTATCTACCGGCAAATGAGGCAAGGATGGTTACGGCGGCCAGCACGAGCATGACGATGAGCAGGATGCCTTTGGCGAGGCCTTTGACTGCACTTTGTCCCATAATTGTTGATTGTATTAGGTTGTGAATAATTGGGTTAGGGGTTGACAATATTTACGGGATGTCCCGCAAGGTATGCCTTGACGTTGCCCACCAGGATTTGCATCAAGCGCTGGCGGGCTGCTGTACTGCCCCAGGCAATATGTGGGGTGAGATAGCAGTTGCGAGCGGTAAGCAGTGGATTATCAGCCTTAGGTGGTTCCTGTGAGAGGACATCGAGACCTGCTGCGGCCAACCGGCCTGAGTTGAGGGCTTCGGCCAGGGCGGCTTCGTCAACCAGCGGACCACGGGCGGTATTGATGAGGATAGCTGTGGGCTTCATGAGCTGCAGCCGCTGGGCATTCACCATGCCAAGGGTCTGGGCGTTGAGTGGGCAGTGTAGGCTCACCACATCGCACTCGCTGAACAGCTCGTCGAGCTCCATCTTATGTATCTCTGCCTGCAACTGCAGTGGCGACTTCGAGGTGTAGGCATAAACCTCCATCCCGAATCCCAATGCAATACGGGCTGTGGCCATACCGGTGTTGCCCAGGCCCACAATACCCATCTTGAGTCCGTGAAGCTCGAGCAGGGGCATGTCCCAGAAGCAGAAATCTCGGCAACTGCTCCAACGTCCGCTCCGTACAGCCTCGTTGTGATGCTGCACTTGCTGTGCGATGTTGAGCAGATGGGCGAAGACGAGCTGAGCCACGGAGTTGGTGCTGTAGGCGGGGATGTTGCTTACAAGAATGCCTCGTTCGCGTGCTGCTTCGGTATCTACGATGTTGTAGCCGGTGGCCAACACGCCGATGAACTTCAGCGTGGGTAGTGCATCCATCTGGTCAGCACGTAGTGGGGTCTTGTTGGTGAGAACGATTTCTGCTCCTTGGGCACGCTCCACCACTTCATCGGGCATCGTGCGGTCGTAGATGGTGCAGTCGCCCAGTTGCTTCAACTCATCCCAACTGAGGTCGCCGGGGTTGGTGGCATATCCGTCTAATATGACTATCTTCATGCTATTTATACCTTAATATATTATATACCTTATTATATTTATGGCTAATTATATTTACTTTCTAATATGAATCAGTACTTTTTTTCTTCGCCCCACAGTGCCTGCATCCGCTCCTTGTGCTTCTGCTCGGCAGGGTTGAGCTGCGGGTGCCAAAGCTGGTGTTGCTTGAGTTCATCAGGCAGGAACTGCTGGCGCACGAAGTTGCCGGGATAGTCGTGGGCGTATTTGTAGTTTTCGCCATAGCCCAG
>JBJEKS010000134.1:0-2957 GCA_051878755.1 Bacteroides sp.
GGTGGTAGCTGTGGCACCACTTACGCTCAGGTCATAGGTCTGATAGACCGCAGTACGGAAGTAGGCATCCTCCCAATCGAAGTACTTACCACCGCGACCTGAGTTGTCGTATTCGCCGATGTTGACGTTCTCAAAAGCCCCCGTGCCGTTGGTGGTGAACGCATAGCCATGCTTATTGAACTTCTTGTTGAGCTGCTTCAGGGCGTAGGCGTTGGCATCCGCGTCGCTGTCGCCGTCGCTCGTGCAGTAGTCGTGGAAGACAGTGTAGAGCATGTTGACCTGTGACTGCGTGTCAGCAGCCTCGTAGTTCTTGGTAGCCCAGCTAGGAGTGAAACCGATGGAGGCTTTCAGTCCTACGACCGGTTTGCCCTCCTTACCGCGCTTGGTGGTGATGAGCACCACGCCGTTGGCAGCGCGGCTACCATAGAGTGATGAGGCTGCAGCATCCTTCAGCACTGAGATGCTCTCGATATCCTCAGGGTTGAGCGAGTTCATCACGTTGTTGGTGCTGTAGGTATAGTCGCTCATCTGTCCGATGTTACCGCTCACTACAGGCACACCATCTACGACGTAGAGTGGTTCGTTACTTGCGTTCATCGAGCCATTGCCTCGGATGCGGATGCTCGGAGCCGAGCCAGCCTGTCCGCTGCTGCTTGTCACGGTAAGTCCAGCCACCTTACCATTGAGGGCATTCTCGAAACTGGTGGTAGGCAGGTCCTTGAGCGCATCACTCTTCACGAGCGAGGCCGAACCTGCATAGCTGCTCTTCTTGGCTGTACCATAGGCTACGACCATCACCTCGTCCAGCAGTTCGCTGTCCGCCTTGAGTATGATTTTCATCTGTGGCTTGATAGCCACTTCCGTCTTGCGCATACCCACGTAAGATACCACAACTGTTTTTGCTGATTGGGGTACACCCTGTAAAACGAATACCCCTTCTACGTTGGTTACTGCACCGATTGTGGTGCCTTTTACCAGTACCGATGCGCCAATCACCGGTTCGTTACCATCCTCGGCATAGACCACGCCGCTGACTTTCATTGTCTGTGCCCAGCCATCTCCAAGGCTGCATAACAGACAGATCAATAGGAAAAGAAAATTTCTTGTTCTCATAATGATGAGTTTTTAGTTGTTTTTTCACATGATTATCAACTCATGTGTGGTTATTGAAACTTTGTTTAGCGCTACAAAGGTACGGATAGTTTTTCAATATGCAAGCAAAATTATAAAAAATTTATTCACATATATTTCTTCTCCACCTCTTTGCCATATTTGTTGATAATCATCATCTGTCCATCATGCAGCGACGGCTGTTTTCTATAGTCATCCACCATTGGCTCATTCACTACGAACATCTGGAAGTCGCCGCTGCGCTTCCTTATCCACAACGCCTTGCCGTCCTTGTCCGTGCGCAGATAGAGCTTGTTGCCAATGGTGCAGATTTCGTCATCAGCCCGTATCTCCCAGTTGTGGTAGGCAATGAAGCGCTCCTCGTGAATGTTCATGATATACACCAAGTCACCGTCATACACCAGCTTCACAAAGCCTCTGTAACGCACCACGGGGCGATGCTCATAGATAAACCCCGTGTTCGCGTCAAACCAGCAGTCCCTATCCACTATCCGATAGAACTCACCCTCCTTCTCAACCTGCGCCCCATCATGGACGAAACCATCTCTCCTTCTTTCCTCCACCTTCCTCTTCCATTCCTCCTGCCTTTTTTCACACAGTGCCATGAAAGCCCTCTTGCCTCCGGCTTCCGCCTCGCTGACTAGAGGAGAGTCAGGGTCCTGCTGGAAGAATTTCTTCCCCTCCTCATCCTTATACACCCTCATGCCGCTAGCCATCACCTCCTGCAGCTCATACACCTTGTCGGGTTCGCCCAACGACACATACCTCTTCATCCATCCGAAACCGTCACCCACCTGAGTCTCCAGCGCCTTCCTGTTGATGCCGCTCTTGCCGTCAACCCATTTCGACCGTATGCGGGGATAGAACGTCAGCCCATCATCGGTCATCATCTCCACCCCCTTGAAGTCAACCACCACAGGATGCCTCTCAAACATGATGCCAGTCAGCGTGTCCACCCATATCCACACCTTTCCTCTCTTCTTTCGCTCAAAGCCCGCCTTGCCCAGGTTGGCAAACCTCGAGGCCATCCCTTCATGACCCGCAATCTTGACCAAGGCAGCATCGTCTTCCTCCCTGATGGAACCACTGTTCGTATGAATGCCAAGGTTCAGGTCAACGTCAAGGCTGAGATGGGGACCTCTGCCCAGAAAGAAATAGTTCCAGTCTCTCTCTCCCGAAGGCAACCCGAACCTTCTGTATAGCCCCACGTTGTCAATCATCGTACAGCACTCCTTGCCCTTGTTCGGCCGCAGTCCTCGACCAACCATCTGCAGGTACTTGGCCAACGATAGGGTAGGGCGTGCCAGCTGTATGAACTCCACGTCGGGGCAGTCAAAGCCCTCGGAAAACAGATCGACACTGACGAGTACCTGTATAGGCTTCTCCTTCAGCAACTGTGTATGCTCCATGACCCTCGATGCCCTGAAGGCCTCCACAGCTTCCTTGCGTTCCTTCATGGCTGTCATCGAGCTTAGCGCCAGGGCATTCACCCCTTGCTCCCTGTAATACTCGGCGATATGTTCGGCATGAGCTATGTCAATGGCATAGACAATCCCTTTCTTGTCGAAGGCTAAACGCTCAAACGACTTGAATAGCCGTTCAATGCAAGGAGCCACATCCAGTGTCTCATGCAGCTCCTTCATTTGGAAATCACCGTCGGCTCCCCGCTTCTTCAGGTTGTCAATGAGCTTCTGCTCATCACTCTCCGGTCGGATAGCGTAGTAGTCGAAGGCCGACAGCCACCCCTCGGCAATGAACCGCTTCACGGTCCAGGAGTCCACCAGCACGTCAAACAAATCCGTGAACCCCTCGCCAGAGAGACGATA
>JBJEKS010000135.1:0-2940 GCA_051878755.1 Bacteroides sp.
TGTGAAGTAGAGATTCATCAGCGGAGTGTGCTCGTATATAGCTTCAAATCCCGTATTGTTATCTGTTGACCTCAGGTGAACAGTGGGTTGAAGTAAGATGCACCTCACGAGGTCTGTACGACACATTTTTGATAGGACATACTGACGGTACTTTTCCGATTGTTCCCCGTCTGGTTCTTTGAGTCCGCTGATGTCGTAATGTAAAACGCTTTCAGCTAATGCACGCAAACTGTCGATACCAACTTCTTGCAATATATCTGCTGTAGTAAGCACCTTTATACCATTGTTCCTCAGCATATTGATATAGCCTTGATGTTCCTCAGCAGCCTTTTCAGCATCAAAATAGTCTTCAAATAGTCCAGCTGCAGGATGAATCACGCCATCAAATAGCTCCTGTCCTGGAGTATGCATCAGAATCATCTTTGCATTGTCCCATTCTGCTTTCGGAAATTTATGACTTTTGTTTTCAGCCCTCAGCTGTTGGTGGGAGCAAATAATTGCAGCGACAATACATGCTGCAATCTTAAGAAAAACCTTTTTCGTACTTGTTGTTTTCATAACCCTTAGTCCGTCATACTATTAGAAGTTCATCGTTTTAAATACCTGAGCAAAAGAAAGTTGACCAGCTCTTTGTCATGTCAGAAAATTCACCTATCTTAGTGCTGCAAAATAAAAACAAGCAAAACTCTGAAATGACATGGCAAAGGAACAAAAAAATCTGAGAAACTCACTCCTTTTGGCAGATTTTTTTCAATGATGAACAGAGAGCCTTGAAGCCAAGGATGCTACGATGCCCAGGATGGGGGTGGATTGTCACACGACCTCGGGGCACTGGGTTTTCCATCTGGCAATTGGCAGGATGAGCCGTTGTGAAGCACCCGATGACAGATTATCCCCCCTTATATGCATGAAGGTTATTAAGACAGCTATTTTCTTGTCAAATCATTTGCTTAATTCATTGGTACAGCAAGCGGATGAGCCTGCTCCCACCACACATCGTGCGCTACATCCTGCGCGAATATGGCATCGCGGATGACGAATCCTGAACGGCTTGACTTCCACGGCTGAAGAGTTAACTCCTCAGCCGTGGAGAGTTAACTCTTCAGCGCTGGGGAGTTTAACCTCCAGCTGTCACGAGTAAACCCCTACAGCGACGAGGTGATGCCTGCTTCTCGAGCGACGAAGAACTGCTGTGAACAGCGGATCTTCAGACGGCCCGCAGATGGTTCAGGTGCGAGCCCCCTTCTATACATGTCCCCCCCCCCTATAGGGGGGAGGACGTATAGAGGGGGATGCTCCACCTTTCACCACCAGGCGGTCAGTCAGAACGGGAGGACATCGATGGGGCCATCACCCATTTGGTCGAACGAGGCAGGCGATGCATGAGTCTCCAACGCCACCTCCAGCAGCGGTAACCTATTCACGATCTGCTGGTCCTCCCCAGTATGGCACAATGCCTCGTGAACCACATCAAAAATACTTTCCATGCTTAAAAATCCTGTAATTAGCCCGTAATATACCAAAAATAACACTAATTATCCCGACCAACGCCGGAAGCTAGAGCGCGAATTTGGGTTAAAGAACGGCATTTTTATTCATGTTTTCCACCGGAAACGCAAGTTCCGACGGTGACCTACCGTTCTGACCCTACATACTACGTTCCCCCGAAGGGGAACTACGTATTAGGGTCAAACGAGTCACCTCTGGAAAAGCCTCAGGTGGCAATCATCATCAGCCACCTCGGCGAGCCATGAAGACATAAAAGGACAAAACATCCCAAAACAGGACATTCTTGGACAAAAAGGGACTTTATTGGACAAAACAGCCCAAGAAGTGGATAACGACCTTTCGCGCCGTAGTATCTTTGCAACGGGATTTGAAAGAGGCGCCTCCGTTCGGTCTTCGATTGGTTTCCGTCAGATGTCCGTCTGATTCCCGTTAGAAGTCCGTTCGTCCTTCGCTTCTGCTTCGCTACAGATTCGCTTGCTCCCCGTTATGGAAGCGTGATGAAGCGAACCGGTAACGGAGGAAGAGTCCAGGAAAAGCAAGTCCCAAGAGAGTAGTAACCCAAGTTTAACGTTTAGCGATTAGTGACAAATGCCATGAGTACCCCCACACACTATTCACATAGATTAAAGCAAATCCCCTTGGCAATCTCAAAGAAAAGCTGTACCTTTGCTGCAAGAAACCAAAAACAGAGAACTTCAGCATGAGCTACACCGATAACGCCAACATTACCAACGCAGAAGGAGCATGCACCTTCTTCCGCCACCTCATTATGGAGTGCAACGTCAACCTCCACCCGGATGATGACTTTTCAGACAGCACCGATAAACCTACCGGTCAGACCATCTTCACACCCGAAGAAGCAAAGCTCTACAACCGCTTGATGGACGAATCCTTCACCGCCTGCGAACGCGAAGGAAAAGACATCTACGAGATCGGCCTGCAAGAAATGCAAAGCTACCTCTCGGCGTGAATCCACCTAATCAACAACCTTATCAATAACTCACCATGGATATCAAGGAATTTGCACAAGAATTCATCGAAGGCATCAAGACCTCCGTTGAGATGAACGAAACAGACTACAACCAAGAGCTGGCCACCGCCATACTGGAATACATAGAGGACAATGGGGAAATCAATGCCCCCGAACTGTGTATGTTCCAGAAGACACGCGCCCGCCTCACGGCCTACGACTACAACGACGAAGCCGAGTCTCTGGATCTTTTCTTCCTGATTACAGCAGATTCCCTGGTGGGCAAAATCAACCGCAGCAAGGTGGAGCAAGGCTTCAACTATCTCTCCGGCTTCTACCGCGAAGCCATGCAGGGCACCCTACTCAACGGCATCCAGCATGGTGAGGAACTCGAAGAAGTAGTCAAACTGGTGCAAAGCACAAAAGGGAATATCAACCAGCTCCGCCTCTATGTAATCACT
>JBJEKS010000136.1:0-2928 GCA_051878755.1 Bacteroides sp.
GGCTCGCTTGTAGCGTGCTTCGTCAAAGGGAATGCTGGCTATCATCTCGCGCTCCTCCTTGGAGAGCTCCTCCACGTCATCGTAGAACCCTGGCATCGTGATGCGGCCATCGGCATCGGTCACACGGCTGATGAGGCGGCAAAGCTCGTTGATGGGGTTGGCCACGGCACCACCGAAGTGACCGCTGTGCAGGTCGCGGTTGGGGCCGGTGACCTCAATCTCCCAGTAGGCCAATCCACGCAGGCCGGTGGTCAGTGAGGGGAGGTCGGCTGCCAACATGCTGGTGTCGGATACGAGGATGACGTCGGCCTTGAGCAGCTCCTTATGCTGCTGGCAGAAGGCTTCGAGGCTGGGTGAGCCAATCTCCTCTTCGCCCTCGAAGATGAACTTCACGTTGTGGTGGAGCAAACCCTCCTTCACCACGTATTCAAAGGCCTTCACCTGGATGAAGCCCTGCCCTTTGTCGTCGTCCGCACCACGGCACCAGATATGCTCATCGCGCACCTCGGGCTCGAAGGGATTCGATTTCCAGAGCTCCAGCGGCTCGGCAGGCATCACGTCGTAGTGGGCATAGATGAGCACGGTGGGGGCATCGGGGTTGACCAGCTTCTCAGCATAGACAATGGGATTTCCCGCCGAAGGCATTACCTCGGCACGATCTACACCAGCCTTTCGCAGCAGCATGGCCCAATGTTCGGCGCAAGCCACCATATCGGCATGATGTTCAGGTTTCGCACTAATGCTCGGAATGCGCAGCAGTCCGAACAACTCTTCCAACATCCGAGCTTCATTCTCGGCAATGTACTTTCTGATAGGGGACATTTTTTTTAGGGATTAGGGATAAGGGATTAGTGATTAGGGATTAATGATTAGTGATTAGGTTCCTGTCCTACGACTTGTACCCCAGCTATCACTTGTAGCTCGTAGCTTGTAGCTTGTAGCTAATCATTAGCTACTTACCACCTCCTTGTTCTGCTGAGCAGGTAGTGGTCCAGCAGGGTGAGGGCGGTCATGGCTTCTACGATGGGGACGGCACGGGGGAGTACGCAGGGGTCGTGGCGGCCACGGGCTTTTAGTCTTGTTTCTTCGCCTTGGAGATTTACGGTCTGTTGCTCCCTCAGGAGGGTGGCTACGGGCTTGAAGGCTACGCGGAAGTAGATGTCCTGGCCGTTGCTGATGCCGCCCTGGATGCCTCCAGAGTGGTTGGTGCGGGTGCTGATGCGCCCCTGGTCGTTGTAGAAGACATCGTTCTGCTGCGAGCCACGTAGCTCCATGCCGCCGAAGCCCTCGCCATACTCAAAGCCCTTGGCGGCATTGATGGAGAGCATGGCGTAGCTGAGGGAGGCCGAGAGCTTGCTGTAGATGGGTTCGCCAAGGCCCACGGGGCATCCTTTCACCACACAGGTGATGACACCGCCGATGGTGTCGCCCTCGGCTTTCACCTCACGGATCAGTTGCTCCATCTCCTGCGCTTTCGTTGCGTCGGGGCAACGCACGATGTTGCTCTCCGTCTGGCTGAGGTCGTAGGCGGTGTAGGGCTTCTCCAGGGCGATGGGACCCACCTGTGAGGTATAGGCCGTGATGGAGATGCCCACCTGCTTGAGGGCCAGTTTGCAGAGGGCACCGGCCACTACGCGGGCAATGGTCTCACGGGCTGAGGAGCGTCCACCGCCCCGATGGTCGCGAAGGCCATACTTCTGGGTGTAGGTGAAGTCGGCGTGTGAGGGGCGGAAGAGGTCGCGCAGGTTGTTGTAGTCGTCGGAGTGCTGGTTTTCGTTCCACACCATGAAGCCGATGCTGCATCCCGTGGTGCGTCCCTCGAAGATGCCCGAGAGAAACTCCACGCGGTCGCTCTCCTTGCGGGCCGTGGTGATGGCCGACTGCCCCGGCTTGCGACGGTCTAGCTCCTGCTGAATAAACTCCATGTCAATCTCCACACCGGCGGGGAATCCGTCGATGACGCCACCGATACCCGGGCCATGCGATTCGCCAAAGCTGGTGAGGCGGACGATATTTCCTATTGCGTTGAACATCTATTTTCTAGTGATTAGTGATTAATGATTAGTGATTAGGGATTAGTGATAGCTCCGGATGGGGAAGTCGAAGTAGGTGTCGGGGTAGGGCTCGTTCTTCAGGGTGAAGTGCCACCATTCGGTGGAAAGGGGCTTGAAGCCGTGCTTCAGCATCACGTTGCGCAGCAGCTGGCGGTTGGCAGCTTGCTCCTTGGTGATACCCTTGTAGAAGGGGTGGGAGAGGTCGCCGAAGTAGTCGAACACACCGCCCATGTCCAGCTCCTTGCCGCTTTTGGCATCCACCAGGGTGAGGTCAATCGTGGAGCCACGGCTATGGCCCGACTTGCTGGCGATGAAGCCCAGCTTAAAGAGGTTGCGCTTGTCCACCTCGGGGTAGAAGCTCTGCTTGGTCAGGGTGTCACCGATGATCTTGGCCCAGCGCACGAAGTGGCTCACGGCACGCTGCGGACGGTAGGTGTCATACACTTTGATGCGGTAGCCAGCAGCCAGCAGCTCCTTGTTGACCGCCTTCAGCGCCTCGGCAGCGGGACGGGTGATAATAGCCACAGGCTCCTCGTAGCCATCCACACGGGTACCTACGAAGTTGTAGGTGGAGTGGTAGCGAATCTCTTGGATTACATCAGGTACTACATCGCTCAGCAGCACGAAGCCTTCGGGCATCTGTTCCTTGCCGGTACCACGCTGTTCCTGCGCGCAAAGTGTGAACTGAAAGCCCACCATCAGGAGTGCAATCAGCGAAAATCTTTTCATTGTCTTCATTGTTGTCATCGAATTATCCGTTTTTCAAGCTGCAATATTCATCATTTTTCTCGAACTATGCAAGTAAAAGGCAAAAAAAAAGAGTACCGCTGTACTCCAACCTTTGTTAACCTTAAATCTAATACTATGAAAAACA
>JBJEKS010000137.1:0-2928 GCA_051878755.1 Bacteroides sp.
CAGCTCTCTCTTTCTGCAGTGCCCGGTAGATACGTTCGGAGAAGAGGATGAAGTAGAAGAGCTGCTCGCGCTTTTGTGCCGTCAGCCGCACACGGTGCTTGAAGAGATAGCTGGTAATTTTCTCCTTCAGAGGCTCCAGCCGCCCCTCTCTGAGCTGGAAATAATTGCGCAGTTCAGCGTAGCGGAGGTAGGTGATTTCATCGTGTTTGTAGAACATCTGCTCCATCTCCGCCTTGTAGCGGTGCATGTCCTCATCCGCATGTCCGAGAAACACCTCCTCGTTGAAGAGCTTACGCATCTCCCTTTCCATTTTCCCCCTGACATAGGCAGACAGCTCTTCTCCATCGTGCTCCGCTTCCCAAGCCTCGAAATCCTCCTCCACGGTCTCTGCCAGCAGCTCCTTGTAGTGGTCATATTCGTGGTCATAAAGTTTCAGCGCCTTCTCCTTGGTGAACTGCTCTTTCAGCAATCGGCAGATATGAGCGATCTCTTTCTTCAGCTGACCCATTTCAGTGGCGATGAGGTCAAAGAGCATGCCACCCTCGTCCTTGGTAAGCTGCTCACGCTCCACACCGAAGTGGATGGGCGCATTGAGGCATTCGAGGTCTATGTTGATGGTGAACCAGCGTTCCTGGCTCACGCCCTGCTGGACCTCCTCCAGCAGCTCCTCGAAGAGGCGCTTCACGTGGTACAGGTGGTGAAGCTGCGACTGCAGATGGAAGTACTGCGCCGTGGGTGAGGAGCCTATGAAATCGCCGCTCTCCAGGTGTTGTAACAAAACCTGATAGAGGTTGTAGTAATCTATCTGTTTGCTGTTTTCTATGATTATTTCACTGATATTATGGTATTCTTTCATCATTGCAATAGCATTGTGCAAGGTCTTGTCGAGGTCGGATAGCTATCTCTGAAGGCACGTGCAGGGCCTGCGCAAGCATTGCGGGTTCTACAATCAATTAATTATGCGGCAAAGCTAGCTACAATGCCCAAAGTGGCAATTTAACTTAATGAAGATTTATCCTCAACTTAAGGATGAAAAGTGTATAAAGCACACACAAATCTGCACTTATTAGTGTAAACAAGCAAACGAATGGATTTATGGAAATCAGAAGGGGTTGTTAGGGAGTAATCTTTCTTTTGGAGGTGAGCTCCAGCAGTTCGCTGATGATATTTTTGCGGTACTCTTCGTGCTCTTCGCTGGGTATGTGCGAGGGGTACATGGTGCTGCTTATCTGCCTGGCCTTCTCCTCGCCGAAGGCCATCTGCAGGATTTCGTTGAGTGCCGCATCGCGGTTCCTGGGCTTGTTGCCCTCCTTATCCACAATCCATCCCTGCTGAATCATGGCGTCGAGCACGATCAGCGCACGGCTCAGCTTCTTGTAGCCGATGCGGAGCGACGATTCAGCTGTGGATGCCCCGGCCTCCGCCGCTGGCAAGCCCTCCGCCCTAGGCAAGCCCATGCCCTGCGGTGAGGCGGTGGTGGCACTTGCGCTCCACTCCTCCATAATGCGCTCTATCTCCTCTGAGAGATAGACGTCGCTGCTCACGTAGGCCCTGAGCTGTGCCGTAAACTCCTCCTCGCCCGTGAGCCACATCTCGCAACGCACCTCCGTCAGCGCCTCGTCCACGGGCAGGGTCATCCGCTTGCCTTGCAGCATGATACATAGTATCACCTCTCTGGCGCTCAGCCCCTCTATCTTGTTGAACAGGAGCAGGAGCATGGCTACGAAGAGAGCCGTCAGTTTGCGGCACTCCTCGCGGTAGGCTTCATTGTCGGGTTGGCGGTGGAGCAACTCGTTGTAGAAGTCGAGCGGAGTGAGCTGGCAAGCCGTCTTGTAGGGTGTGTGACCGCGTCGGTAGCAGTCCAGCTCCGTAATGCAGTCGGCCCAGAGTTCCTCAGCGGAGTAACGTACCAGGCGAAGCTTGCTCAGCTCCGTCTTCACCGCCCTCACCATGGCCAGGTAGAGCCAGTGGTCGGCGCAGAGGGTTAGCAGATGGCCCTCCAGGGTATGCTTCGTCAGTCGTCTCATGCGTCGCAGTCAGGATTAGGTGAGTGATATCTCCTTTTGTGAGGATTGTAGTGCATCGTTGAGCCAGAGCTCCAGTTTGCCGTTACGGCTGAAGAGGTCACATTCTTTGTTGATGAAGGCTAACAGGATTCCTTCGTCCATCTCGCGCATGATACGCACCTGCTGGCCGCTCCTGTAGAGTCCCGAGTTCTTGAAATTGACTGCTATCTCGTAGCCGTTGCGGCAGCAGAGGTCAACGACCATGGCCACGTCCCTGCGTGTGCGGTCCAGCCGCAGCGACTGGTCCTTGCGTGCCTTCATGTTGAAGCTGGTCTCTCCGGCATCAAACGCCGCTATCATGGAGGTGAGAAAGCTCATGCGCATCAGCTCCTCCTCCGAGGCATTTACGGGACCGATGGTCTGCTCTGTGACGAATCGGAAGGCGATACTTTTCACCGAGTCCTTGCCCTGGTACATGATCTCGTCCACCGTCTCCCAAAAGTCGTTGGAACTCATCCTGGGCTGTATGTCGATGCTGAGCCCCATGTCGTTGAAGATGAGGTTGAGTGCACGGCTGAGCAGGTCACTCACCATGTCCGTGTCATGGTCGAAGGCCGAGGTCCGTTCGATGGCTATCTGTGCGATGCCCGGTCGGTTGTCGATGACGACGTAGCACCCCGGATGATGCTCCAGCGTGAGATCCTCTTTTCCCTCCTGATATTTCCGTCGCTTCACGTTGCAGATCATCATCGCGCTGATTCCCCCTTGCGAGCGGAGCAGCTTGTATCCCAGTCGGTCGTACTCCTGATCCTTGTTTTTATGTTTCTTTACGAAAAACAGTTCGCCCTTGACGGCCTTTTCCAGCTCCATCTGAGCCTGTTCGATGGCCCGCTGCTGCGTCAGTGAGCTATAAATATTCTTG
>JBJEKS010000138.1:0-2915 GCA_051878755.1 Bacteroides sp.
GACTGGCGTAAGCTGGTGCTCAATGACTGGGCTCCCCAACAGAAACATACTGTACGTGTGACAGGTGGTAATGAGAGCAACCGCTACTACCTCTCTTTGGGTCACATCGACCAAAACTCACTCTACAAGAATGATAACCACTGGATGAAGCGCACCAATTTCCGTGTCGCTCAGAGTGCCAACATTGATGCTATCGGCCTGCAGATCAACACGGCCATTGATGGCTATCGTCAGCACCAGACTCATCCCTATACCTCTACGGCCGACAGGTATTATCAGGTATTCTCCCACATCAATAACAAGTATCCCAACATCCCGGGTGTCAACAAGTATGGTCTGCCCTACAACATCACCGATAACCCCGTGGCTGAGACAGCTAAGGATGCCGGTTACAACCGCACCATCAGCAACGTCATCAACGGTAAGGGTGAACTGATTTGGACGGTGCCCTGGCTGAAGGAGCTGAAGGTGCGTGCCGCCAGCAACTACCGTTACTACTCCAATTCCACGAAGAAGTGGCGTAAGGATGCTGCTCAGTATGATTGGGATTCGCAGGAACCCCTGTACGCCAACAAGCCCATGTTGCGTTACGAGAACTCCAACGGCTATGCGTTCACCAACCAGGCTTTCCTGGAGTATGCCAAGGAGTTTGGTAAACACCATGTATCGGCATTGGCCGGCTTCGAGCAGTATTACGAGAAGAACGAAGGATACTATCTGCAGCGTGACAACTATCTGTTCGACATTGACCAGATTGGTATCGGCGATGCCAACTCGCAGCTGAATGGTGGTATTTTGGAGGAGAAGGATGCCTACGAAAACAAGACTTATCCTGCTGAAACCGAGATGGGCCGCGCCGCCTGGATCGGACAGGTGAAGTACAACTACGACAATAAGTACTATGTGGAGGCCAGTATGCGTCGCGACGGTTCCGACCGCTTCGCACCGGGCAAGCGCTGGGGTACCTTCTTCAGCGGATCACTCGGCTGGGTCGTAACAGCCGAAGAGTTCATGCAGGGACTGGTGGAGAAGAACATCCTCAACTCCCTGAAACTCCGTGCCTCTTACGGTGAAACCGGTCAGGATGAGAGCGCCGGACGCTACTCTTACATGACGACTTATAATTACAGCTCGCAGGCATTCGTGCTCAACGGACAGTATCAACCTGGATTCAGCGAAGGTATTTTGGCTTCGCCCGACCTGACCTGGTACACCACCAAGCAGTTTGACCTCGGCTTCGACTTCGCTTCGCTCAACAGCCGCCTCTACGGTTCGTTCGACTACTTCTACTATCAGACTACAGGTTACCTGACCGCTCCCACCGCAGAAAGCTACCTCAATCAGATTATCGGCGTAAGCATGCCGAAGGTGAAGTCCAACAGCGAGCACCGTCGTGGAGGTTTCGAAGTTCAACTGGGTTGGCGTGACAACATCGGCGACTTCAAATACGATGTATCGGCCAACTTTACCTACTTCAATGAACTATGGGCCCTCAACGAAGGTGAAGCCCAGTCGAGTGTGATGAACCCCTATCAGCGCAAACAGCAGCAGAAGGGTTACTATGATCTGCTTTACCATAACCTGGGTTACTACACGAGTGCAGAAGATGTGTATAACTCGGCGGGTATTATCAACTCTTATAACTCCGGTTACCTGACCGCTGGTGATATCAAGTACGAAGATACCAACGGTGATGGTAAGATAGACTCAAATGATATGCGTCGCCTGGGTAGCAGCAGCAAGCCCCGTGGACAGTTTGGTATCAACATCAACATGAGCTACAAGGGATTCTACTTCAGCGCTCTGTTCCAGGGATCTACGACGTTCAACCAGTATTTGGCAGGTTCTATCGGTATGCAGACTGGTCAGTCGGGTTACATGCCTGTGGCTTATGATCACCAGACCGACTTCTGGACTCCCAATAACCGTGATGCTCAGTATCCTCGTCTGATGTCCAATACAGGTCTGAACCAGAACAACAACTATGCCTACAGTGACTTCTGGCTTGTCAACGGTGCTTACCTCCGCATGAAGGACTTCCAGCTCGGCTACGACTTCAAGTACAAACTGCTGAAGAACATCACATGGCTGACCCGTTGCAAGGTGGGTATCTCCGGCCAGAACATCTTCACGATTTCTCAGGCTACCAAGTACGGTCTTGACCCCGAGAACTCCGATACGGGCGGTTACGGTTACCCCGTGGAACGTACCTTGGCGTTTACTCTTAATTTAGGATTTTAAAAGCAGCTATCATTATGAAACAGATATTAAAATATGGCTTCATCAGCTTGACTCTTGTTGCTACGCTCTCCTCGTGTATGGACACCATGGATACCCATCCAGCTTCCAGCTTTACGAGCGATGTCATCTGGGGTAGCAAATCGACTGTAGAAGCATTCATCAACGGTATTTATGACGGAGTTATCACCGGTTCAGGCTATGCAGGTTCAGGTAGCTCCATTGCATGGGAATCGCGTACACCCAACTCTGTATGTTGTTCACAGGTGGTTGAGGGCATTGACGGTGTGGCCACTGAGTTGGGAATCAGTACCGATTCCGATTTCGGTACGAACTTTTCCAGCTCACTCCGTAAGTGTAACCTTGTTATTGAGAATGTAGAGGCTAACGAGAAACTGAGTGCTGCCGAGAAGCACAGTCTGATTTCTCAGGCCAAATTCCTGCGCGGACTCATATTCTTCAATCAGGCACGTAAGATAGGACGCTTCGTACCCATCACCATGGTACTCGATACCGAGAACCCTGATGCAGCCAATATTCCGATGACCTCTTCTGTGGCCGAGAGCTATAAGTATGTCATCGAGGACCTGCAGGCTGCTGTCGATGGTTTACCCACGGAGAATACCACGGGTCTGCCTACCAAATGGGCTGCTGAGGTCTTCCTGAGTCGTGCTGCC
>JBJEKS010000139.1:0-2851 GCA_051878755.1 Bacteroides sp.
ACGGCGGGGGCTGTGGTGGTGAAGCGCTTCACGCAACGGCTGGACCAAGCCAACTCGGTGACTTACGTGGGCAAGGGTAAGCTGGAGGAAATACGCGACTACATCCGCACTGAGGAGGAGAACGAACGAGAAGTGGGCATGGTCATCTTTGATGATGAGCTCTCTGCCAAGCAGATACGCAACATCGAGGCGGAGCTGAAGGTGAAGATTCTGGACCGCACCTCGCTGATTCTCGACATCTTTGCTATGCGTGCGCAGACAGCCAACGCCAAGACGCAGGTGGAATTGGCACAGTACCGCTACATGCTGCCTCGCTTGCAACGCCTCTGGACGCACCTGGAGCGCCAGGGTGGTGGCTCGGGTGCCGGTGGTGGTAAAGGCTCCGTGGGCCTTCGTGGTCCGGGTGAAACACAGTTGGAGATGGACCGCCGTATCATCCTCAACCGCATGTCGCTGCTCAAGGAGCGTCTGGCTGAGATTGACAAGCAGAAGGCCACCCAGCGCAAGAACCGTGGCCGCTTGATCCGTGTGGCCCTCGTGGGCTATACCAACGTGGGCAAGAGTACGCTGATGAACCTCTTGGCCAAGAGTGAGGTGTTTGCCGAGAATAAGCTCTTCGCCACGCTCGACACCACCGTGCGCAAGGTCATCATCGAGAACCTCCCCTTCCTGCTGAGCGATACGGTAGGCTTTATCCGCAAGCTGCCTACCGACTTGGTCGATTCCTTCAAATCTACCCTCGACGAGGTGCGCGAGGCTGACCTGCTGCTGCACGTGGTCGATATCTCGCATCCCGACTTTGAGGAGCAGATTGAGGTGGTCAACAAGACCCTGGCCGACATCGGGGCTGGTGGAAAGCCGATGATGATTGTCTTCAATAAGATTGATGCTTATACCTATATAAAAAAGGAGGAGGATGACCTCACTCCCCGCACCAAGGCCAACTGGACTTTGGAGGAGCTGATGCGCACCTGGATGGCCAAGATGGAGGACAACTGCCTCTTCATCTCCGCCCGTGAGAAAACCAATCTGGAACAGCTCAAGGAGGTGGTCTATGCCCGGGTGAAGGAACTCCACGTGCAGAAGTACCCCTACAACGACTTCCTCTATCAGCACTATACAGAAGAATAATCACTAATCATTAATCACTAATCACTAACCACTAATCACTAAACAAAATGGAATACAGACGATTGAATGAGTCGGAACGCTTGCAGCTGGAGAATCAGCGCTGTCAGGCGGAGGATTGGGAAAAGGTATGGGTGAAGGATGGATTCCAGCCCGACTACGTGCATCATGTCAACTTCAGCGGCGAGGTACGGCTCGGCCTGATGAACGATACGTTCACTTTGCCCGGTGGCGTGAATAAGCATGCCGGTATCAGCCATGCCACGTTGCATAACGTGACGGTTGGTGATGACTGCTGCATCGAGCATGTGGAAAACTACATCGCCAACTACGAGATTGGTCATCATACCCGCATTGAGCATGTCGATCTGCTGCTGGTGGATGGCGTGTCACGCTTCGGCAACGGCGTGGAGGTGGCCGTGCTCAACGAGACAGGTGGACGTGAGGTGACCATCAACGATAAGCTCTCCGCCCATCAGGCTTACATCATGGCCCTCTACCGTCATCGCCCCGAGCTGACGGCCCGCATGAAAGAGATTGCCGACTACTATAGCAACAAGCATGCCTCCGACCGCGGTTTTCTGGGGGCTTACGTCACCATCGAGAACAGCGGAACCATCAAGAATGTACGTATGCGCGACTATACCACCGTCTCGGGAGCCTGTCGCCTGACCAACGGCAGCATCAACAGTTGCCAGGAAGCCCCCGTCTATGTGGGCCATGGTGTCATCTGCGACGACTTCATTATCTCCAGTGGCTCGCATATCGACGACGGGGTGATGCTGAACCGCTGTTTTGTGGGACAGGCCTGCAAGCTGGGCCACAACTACTCGGCCGGCGACTCCCTCTTCTTCAGCAACTGCCAGGGTGAGAACGGCGAGGCCTGTGCCATCTTTGCCGGTCCCTTCACCGTGACCCACCACAAGAGTACGCTGCTCATCGCCGGCATGTTCTCCTTCATGAATGCTGGCTCGGGTTCCAACCAGAGCAACCACATGTATAAGCTGGGTCCCATCCACCAAGGTACGCTGGAGCGCGGAGCAAAGACCACGTCCGACTCCTACATCCTCTGGCCAGCCCGCGTAGGTGCTTTCTCCCTGGTGATGGGGCGCCATACGGGACATGCTGACACCAGCAACCTCCCCTTCTCCTACCTGATAGAGCAGCAGAACACCACCTACCTGGTGCCAGGCGTAAACCTGCGTAGCGTGGGCACGATACGCGATGCGCAGAAGTGGCCCAAGCGCGACGGACGAACCGACCCCAACAAGCTGGACTTCATCAACTACAACCTGCTCAGCCCCTATACCGTACAGAAGATGTTCAAGGGAATAGAGATCCTGCAGAATCTGCGCCGTGCCAGTGGCGAGCTCTCCGACATCTACTCCTACCATAGCGCCAAGATACGCAACTCGTCGCTCAACAAGGGCATCAGCTTCTACCGTACTGCCATCCACAAGTTCCTTGGCAACTCGGTCATCAAGCGCCTGGAGGGAATCAACTTTGCCAACGACGAGGAGATTCGTGCCCGCCTGCGTCCCGACACGGAGATTGGACGTGGCGAGTGGGTCGATATCTCCGGTCTGATTGCCCCCAAGAGTGAGATTGATGGCCTGGTAGATGCTATTGAGCAGGGCAGTGTGAACCGGTTGAAGCACATTAACGCCGAAGTTGATGAACGGGTGCAGGTAGCGCCGGTTCTTCGGGTCAAACAGCTCCTCCC